>CAZXVR010000012.1:0-21043 GCA_964644485.1 uncultured Candidatus Poseidoniales archaeon
CCACATTCAGTTCTTCCATTGCGGTATTCAATTCCGCTCTGAAATCTCGTGCACCGGGGGCATTCTCGCCTCGAATCGCTTGGACCGACTTCCGCAGGAAATTACCGACTTGTAGGCCGGGAACAGCCTGAGGATATTGGAAAGAGAGGAAGACTCCTGCTCTGGCTCTTTCCCAGGGTTCCATCTCGGTTAGGTCCTCACCAAGAAACTCGATGGTCCCCTCAGTGATTTCGTATGTGGGGTGCCCCATCAGAACATTTGCGAGGGTTGACTTTCCGCTGCCGTTACGGCCCATCAAAGCGTGAACTTCACCGGCTTTGATCTCCAAGTCAATACCATTCAAAATGGCGGTATCTTCAATGGAGACGTGCAAGTTATTGATTCGTAGAATCACGTTGTCGGACATTGGACATTTCCTCGTGGTCGTGGCTCGTTGGAATGCACCTTATGAACGTGCGGTCAACGATTTATCGCACCTATGGTGCGGTCAGACTTAGAAGTCAGCCAAGACTGCGACCAGCATGGACGAGGATGACCTAGCGGACATTTATCGCCTAGAATCCGCCAAATCTCTTGAAACTGAGGCTGCCAAGCGCATTGCAGAGGTGGCCGACCCTGTTCGTGACGCTCGATTGCGGGCAACAGCTCTCAAGGATTTGCTCGAATCTGATGATTTAGTCCCTGCAATCATCGCCCGGTTGGGCATTGTGCGAGCGGCGCTAGAAGGTCACGGAGGCGGAGTGAAAGTGGAACAAGCCACCGCAGATGATCGTGGGGTGGATTTGATTCTCAATTTGGATGGTGCCTGTATCGCTTGTGGAGCGGCACCGGGGACCCTGCAAGGAATCCAGAACGATTTGCTCGCTACGGGTGAGGTTTGGCGGATCCGCTTCAGCGAGAGTTTGTTGGACACATTCGATGAACTTGGGCGCGAGTTTGTTCTCAAGCACGGCAATGTCACGTTCGTTTGAACGCAGGACCCTTTCTTCTCGCGTCTCCAGCATCATTGGCTTGGACCAATTCACCGGTATTCAGGTCCATCGCAGTCAACCAGCCAGACGCCGAGTCACTGGCACCCGTCTCGATTCCAAACCATAGTGGCCGTCCATCCTCCAACCTATGCTCACTCCGTCCAATTTCTCCAATCGATTGGCCCAAGACAGTGTGTGTAATGCTGTGCCCAATGACCACTGCGCGCCTGTGGTCTACAGGTTTCTTTGCGTTGTGAAACTCCTCACGAATCCACAACAATTCCTTTTCCTCTTGTTCATCCAATGCTTTCTTTGGATCAAGGCCGGCATGCACGATGATCCAATCATCTAAGACCAACATGTGAGGCATTTTGGCCATCCACAATAAATCACGAATCCAATCCTCTTCGTTCAACTCTTCTTCTGAATTTGAATAACTGTCGAGACATTGCTTACCCCCGTTAACCAACCAATCCAGATTTGGTGCCCAAGAGATTTCACTTTCCCGCTCAAATCCCAACAATGCCCAATATTCATGGTTTCCTCGAACCACGAAGGTGTCACCCCTTTCTTTGGCGATTCGAATCACCATTCTTGAATCGGGTCCACGATCGATGAGATCCCCCAACAAAACGATGCGGTCACCGGGATTGGGGTTGATTTCTGTAATCAGATTCTCCAATGCATCAGAGTGTCCGTGTACATCGCCAATCACCCATACTCTGTCCTCCCGGTTTAGAGCGTTTTGTAGTTCGATCTCTGCATCAAAATCACGAATTATTTCAACCATTTTGCTTCAATAATAAGTTGTAGCCGGTAGTATATGAACCCTATGAAAATAGATGGGTTGACAAGTTGGGCCTCCCTCACAAGTCCATGGCCGACGCCACGCTTTCCGATATTGTCGAGGAAGTTTCCTCGGAGGATGGTGTTCGAAAGGTAAAGGTCGAAATCACCCACAAGCACGAGGACCGCTCTTCCGCGACCACTTGGGCCATCGCGATTGGAGTGGTCCTAATATTGGGCATCGGTCTCTTCTATATTGCAGACAATTCAGATGGTCTTCTCAACGGTGACGACGAGGTTATCGGCAATTGTGCAGATGGCATTGACAACGACAATGACAACCTCGTGGACCAGAATGATCCAGGTTGCAGACCCAATGGTGTGTATGACAAAGAGAGCTTTGAACACGCCTCATAATCCAGCCGAATGGCTGAAAGCCATGAGCGGGTCGGCTTGACTTGATGACACACGAGCCGACACCGTGCCGCGAAGGTGACCACGGCAAGTTCGAAATCACCGACCGTGATGGTTGGGCACGCCTCGGCAAGTTGCACAGTTCCACTCATGTTCTCAACACGCCGTGCCTGTTGCCGGTCATCAATCCAAATATCCGCACGGTCGAGCCTCGTGAAATGTGGGGGAAATATGGCTTTGAGGCCCTCATTACCAATTCCTATGTCATTTGGAAGCATGAGCAATTGAAGGAGCAGGCCTTGGCCGATGGAGTTCACACTCTACTGGATTACCCAGGGGTCATCATGACCGATTCGGGCACCTTCCAGAACTATGTCTATGGAGATGTGGAGGTTGGTGTTGAAGAGATTGTCAACTTCCAACGGGAGATTGGTGTCGATATCGCCACCATGCTCGATGTATTCGGAACACCTGATATGACCGAAGAAGAAGTCGAACAGGCGGTTGGTGAGACAATATCGCGATCCACTGTATCTCTGGATGCTGCCAGGGGCACCATGCTCAATGGCCCAATTCAAGGCGGCATCTTCCCCGAACTGCGAAAACAAAGTGCACAGGGCATGGGTGCGCACGGATTTGCCATACACCCCATTGGAGGCATCGTGCCTTTGATGGAACGGCAACGCTACAGAGAATTGGTTGAAATCATCCTCGCATGCCGAGAGGACATCCCATGGAACCGACCCATTCACATGTTCGGTTGTGGGCACCCACACCTGTTCCCGATATGCGTTGCACTGGGCGCTGATTTGTTCGATTCCGCAGCTTATGCATTGTTTGCCCGAGATGATCGAATGCTGATGCCTTGGGGCACGGTCAAGTTGGGTGATTTGACTGAGTTCCCAATATCTACAGGTGCCCTTTCCGGACATACGCCTGCAAGCGTTCAATCCCTACCTGATGATGCGCGCTGTGAATTACTGGCTCGACACAACCTCGAAGTTACAGCATCTGAATTGGCTCGCTGTCGTCAAGCAGTACGCGATGGAACCATTTGGAAATTGGTAGAGGAGCGCAGCCACACGAATGCATCTCTACGTGAGGCGACCGAGTATCTGTATGCCAATATGCCCGAGGGATTGGTGGCTTCCACGAATCCACTGAGAAACGGTGGCGTCCGCATGAGTCAGGATTTACCAACTTCTCCTCCATCCATCGCCGCATTGGGCCGTTTACTCAATTCATTCGAGACCGAATCCAATCGAGCCGTACTGATTTCGGGCGCATCTGGGCCTTGGCGTGATCGAATTGGTGGATTGGTGCATTCGATTGCAAATCGTTGGCCGGATGCAAACGTGTTCATTGAAACACCCTTGGGTCTGTTGCCCTACACGATGGAGGACGTCAGTCCTTGGGCTCACCTCATGGGCCCGTCTTCAATTTGGGATGGCATGGCTCCTGATGATCGGGATTTTGATTTACAGGCTCTAATGGGGGATGCCAAACAGGTCGTTGAGATTTCATTCGAGAACAACAAAGAATCCAATTTGGAATCGATCGAATCCGTATTTGGGACAGGTTCGGGAGAAGAGGTTTCTCGCGCGGAAATGGATCGAAAAATGGTTGAGGACAAGGTCTGCTATTTCCTCGATGTTAACCGAGAACTTTGCAAGCAAATATTAGAGGGGTGTAGTTTTGTCTATAGCAAAACAAAGAGGGTGAGAAATGTCCATTCTTCGGATGGGAAACACCTGTTCTCACCCCGACTAAGAGATGGTGGTCTAAGCCTGACCTTAGAGGGGGCTAGGAGGCTTCATGGTAGCGAAATTCCAACGGTGGTCGTCAATGACGATTCGATCCCCTTCACTCGAAAGGGTCGCAACGTGATGCATGGATTCATCAGCGACGTCAAGGGTGAATTAAATCCCGGTTTACCCTGCTTGCTTGAATCTGAGGATGGCACTTTCTTGGGCCACGGTGTGGCGTTGTGCACAGCCTCCGAAGCTCGGTGCTTCACCAAAGGTATCGCCGTCAAGGTCAGAGATGGCATTGGCGAGTGATGTTTGGAACGTGCCGGGGGATGTTTGATAGAGCATCATCAGTTGAGGTTCCCCGCCGATTCGTAGAATCGACGGGGTTGGGCCGATGGCAGAGGAGTGGATTGTCGAAACTCATGACCTCGTCAAGAAGTATGGCGAGCATGTTGCATTGGACAGTGTGAATCTCAATATCAAACCCGGTGCAACCGGACTACTTGGCCCCAATGGGGCTGGCAAATCGACCTTACTCAAAACCATCCTTGGCCTCATCGCTCTGACCAGTGGCGGAGGCAAAGTGCTCGGCCATGATATCGCCACCGAAGGTGCATTCATCCGTCAACGAATTGGGTACATGCCAGAATATGACTGTTTGATTCCAGAGATGGAAGCGATTCATCAGGTCCGATATTCGGGTGAATTGCTTGGAATGAATACCAATTCGGCAGTTCAAAGGGCACATGAGGTTCTCGAATATGTCGGATTGAGAGATCAGCGATATCGAGCTGTTTCAACATTCAGCACCGGTATGGAGCAAGCGACCAAGTTGGCTTGTTCATTGATTCACGATCCCGATTTACTCATCTGTGACGAGCCAACCAATGGGTTGGATGCAACCGCCCGCGGTTTCATGCTCGACACCTTGTTCCAAGTGGTGAAGCAGGGCGGTCGTTCAATCATCATGAGTAGCCACCTGATGGATGATGTCGAGCGAATTTGTGATCGAATGTTGATGATTCACAAGGGCCAGGTCATCGCTCAAGGACGAATTGAAGATTTGAAAGCCATCGACCGAGAAATCGAGATTTCAGTTTGGGGTGGGGCGAGTAAAATCGAGGAGAAATTGAAGGATATGGGCCAATCTGTTCGCCGAACAGGGCGTGTGATGCGTGTCACTCGAGTCGATGATTCAACGTATGATACAATCATCAAGGCGGCGGCGGAGACCAATGTTCAAATCCGCAAGATGGAAGATTATGAACCCAGTTTGGAGGACTTGTTCATTGTCATCATGGACCGATTGGGTTACTCTGTGAAATCGAGTAAGGACTTGCTCGGTGGGCCGACACCGACGATGGATCAAGCCGCACTACAAGGGAGGAAAGTGGCATGAGTGAAGACGATGATCTCGATATTGAAGAAATTCTCAATGTCGCCTCGAAAGAGCTTCCGACAATGCCGCCACCAGCCGATCAGCCAGCCCCACCTACAACTCTGCCAGAGCCATCCCCACCTGCAACCCTACCAGAACCAGCCCCTCCCGCTGAAGCCGAATTCATGGGTGAGGCGGCTTCAGTCACAGGGAAGGCTCGCATGGAGGCAGCCTACGGGACCGGTGAAGGGGAAGGCCAGGGGATGGCGATGGTTGCACAATCTGTAGCCCCCGCTGCTGGTACGATTTTTCATCAGGTATACCGGCCCTGGCGTGGGAATCTGAATCCCCGTTGGGTCCGAAATTGGGCCATTTTTCGCCACCATGTGTATGGGTTGTTCAGCAAAGGGCACAGGCCTTGGCCGGTGACCACAAAGTTGCTTGTTGCCATCGTTCTTTTCGGTTCGTTGTTGCCGATTCTAACAATGGCCATGAGTGTCTTGACCGGCCTTACAGGTTTGATGGAATTTTATGGAGTTTCGAGAGCAAATCTCTGGGGACACGTTCTTGGTGTTTTTCACAATACTTGTTGTTGGCCCTTGTTGACAGCCTTGGTGGTCGGCGGCCTCATCTCCGAAGATCGGCAAAACGGAACCTCTGCGATTTACTTCTCAAGACCGGTGAACAGAACTGATTACACCCTGATGAAATATCTCTCAGCGTCGGTGATATTGTCAATGATTATCGTCTTCTCATATTGTGCCTATTACGCTGCAGCCATCCTCTTCAACAACGAAGGTTGGGCCTATCTACTCGACACACTACCTTACTTCCTCGGTGGGTTGGTTGCGGCTTTCATGCTCGTCGTGACATTCACCAGTATTGGCCTTGCACTTTCGAGTCTAAGTTCAGGCCGCTTCTTCCCAGCAGTCGCCTTTTTGGGAATCATATTCGGCTCACGTATTCTGGCCTTCTTGATTCAACTACTGTTTGATAGAGATACACTGTATCTAATCAGTCCTTACGACAATTTGGCTCATGTTGGGCAGTGGATGATGGGCCTCAACACAACCTATGATTTCCCAGCGGCCTGGTCCTTCGTCTCCTTGTTGCTGATGAATGGTGTATCTCTGTATATTCTAATCAGCCGAGTGAACTCATTGGAGGTGACTCGAGAATGATGCCAGATTTGGATCAGGTGGGCGAAGGTCAGACCCAACAAGAATGGCAGAAGGTGCCACAAGCACCCGCAATCATGGTTGACCATGTGTCCAAGTGGTATGGACAAGTCATCGGATTGAATGATGTCAGTTTGGCCATCAGTGGTGGCGTTACCGGCGTTCTTGGAATGAATGGTGCTGGCAAGTCGACCCTGCTGAAAATCATCGTTGGTCGTTTGCGCCCAAGTAAGGGTCAAATTCGGTTGTTCGGAACGGACCCATTCAAGAACCCCGCACCGTATCATCGACTCGGTTACGTTAGTGAATCAGAGAAGTTGTATGATTGGATGACGGGCATTGATTTTGTCACCACTCTAGCCCGTTTGCATGGGATGACTCGCGATGAAGCGAAGGAGAGAGCTGAGCACGTTCTCAATTTCGTCGGTTTGTCAGATGTTGGCAACAAAGAGATTGGAAAGTACAGCAAAGGCATGAGGCAGCGCGTCAAAATCGCTCATGCCTTGGTGAATGATCCAGATTTGATTGTCCTCGACGAACCTCTACAAGGCTGTGACCCATTGGCTCGAACGACGATAATGAATGTCATTCGAGAACTTGGAGCGATGGGGAAAACCATTCTCGTCACCAGCCACATCCTCTCTGAAATTGAGCGAATTACCGAGCAAATCGTCATCCTTCACAATGGCCGACTTTTGGCGCTTGGGAACCTCCATTCAATCCGAGAATTGCTCGATCATATCCCTCATCGAATTCTCTTGAGAACTCCTGACCCACGCAATCTCGGTCGCGCTGTTCTGCCCCACCCTTCCGTCTATGGCGTCCGATTCCCCAACCCGGGAGAATTGATAATCGAAACCAACAGTCTATCCGAAGTCCACCAAGATCTGCCGGCTCTCATCGTTGAATCTGGTGTCCAAGTCACAGCGATTGAAAATCCGGATGACAATTTGCAATCCCTGTTGGGCTACTTGATTGGAGGTCGTTCATGATGCAACCAATCGCCCCTGCACCTGGTCCTCCAGAAAGAAACCTATCGGAAACGGTTTGGACAAAACTCGATCGTAAAGCGACCGCCATCGCTGAGTTCACCATACGACAATACCGCAAGAAACGCTCAACATGGACCGTTGGAGCCGTCGGCGCGCTCCTTGTCGTCGTTGTCTTACTTTTCTACATCGATGCCATGAGTGAAGGCATTGAATCCGTGGATGACGATGGTGATGGTTTACTCGATGAAGATCCTTCATCTTGGACAGAGTGGGAGAATTCGCAGTATGCTGGTCGTACCATTAGTGGTCCTATGTCGGACGACGATGGAGATTGTTTGGCATTGGATCCATGGTTGCGCGACGGGAATAACGACGGTATCGAATGTAATGTCATCTACAATTATGATCAGAATGGATTTGTCACATCGATTGAAACTGACAAATTTGTCGATGAGGATCCCGACGAAAGCGTATTCCTTGAAGAAGCGATGCATCGCTCTTTCCTTCTGGGCTTCGGCAAGTTTGGATTCCTCTTCATCCTCGGCATCTTTGTCCCCCTGTTCCTCGCCACTGGTTTGATTCGTGAAGAGATGGACTCTGGGACCCTGCACTATCTGGTTGGAAAACCCATTGCAAGAGCCGAGATACTGATGTATCGCCTGCTTGGATTCATCGGTTTGGCATGGCCATATTTCGTGGGTTTATTCGTCCTTTCAGCACTAGTAACGGGTATATTTGGGCCCGGTGATTCAATCTACAGGTTCTCCGATCTAGGGATTTGGTTTGGGGTGCTAATCGCTACTTTCCTCACCGTTCTCGCTTACGGTGCGGTGTTCATCACCTTCGGAATTGTGGCTGGACGTTATGGGGTTCTGGTGGCGCTATTGTTTGCTGTTTGGGAATTCTTCATGATGTTCTTGGCGATGATTGGAACCACGCGGGAAATGGGGATTGCTTCGATGTCTATATCGTTCTGGGGGGCTGAAATCATCAATTCAACCGCTTGGCTTGTCTGGGGTGATTATGCGGCGATGTCAGGCCAATCTTTGGCTGTCGACATCGCTCTCTGGACGGTTTGGTATTCACCATTCCCAACCACTTCGCCACTGATCAATTTGGTCATTTCAATCATTGTTTTATTGCTGATTACTGGTATGTTTGTATTGGTGGGTCAATCCTCTTTCAAGAAACGTGAACTCAACTAGGGGGGAAGTTCGATGGAAAATCTTCACCCCCCAACATTTGGAGGAGACCTCTCATCTCTTTGGCGACTGGACACCTTACCTCCTTTGAGACGTCTTTCTTGGTGGTGGTGGTGGTGGTTGATTGTTCTACCAGATGCTGAGAACCCGAAGCGAAGCAGGCAGTTGATGGTTCTCTGGTCAACAAAGGATGCCCCACATGTTCGTGTCAATGAACACGATTGGAAACCTGAAGGTCGCTTCCACATCGATGAAAATGGCCGACATACGTTACCTGGCATGGTTTGTGCATGGTGGTATGATGGCGAAGATATGCATGAACCGTATCTGATGCAGGAGGCACGAATTGCTGCAATGGATGGACAACATCCAGATTGGCCAGGTTCCGGAGAGTTCTCAGGTTCTGGAGCAGTGATCCCTGTAACGGATGATGATTTGTCAATGGGCCTATCCGATGATGGTAGTCACTTTTGGTTGCGTTGCAAGGGCGATCAATCAGCTGTTGGAAACGGCGCTCCTGAATTATTCGATTTGAAGATAACACCCTGGACCAAAGCCGCATCTTCTGCTGCCTATTCGAACAATGTTTTCGGCAATAATATGGGATATGACATCATCCGTTTACACGCCTGCAAATGCGAGGGCATGGTTGGGGTTGATAGTGTGCAAGGAAGTGCTTACTTCCAGAAAGTCACGGTGCAAGCACCCTCGATTCCTTGGTTTTGGGGCTTCCTTCACTTCAGTGATGGAACCTACCTGGATTGGTTCATTCCTCACGCATCATTCTCGATGACTGCCCGTGATCCACGCGCATGGAAGTTACGTGATGTCGCTCAAGTACCTCTCAAGACCTCAGGTCTTCTTCATGACGAGAAACGCGGTCGGAGTGAACGATTTGAGAGATGTGAAGTTGAATTGCTTCCATCAGACCCCAATGATTGTGATTCAAGAGGTGAAATATTGCCCCGTTTTTCGATTCGTGTTTGGAATGGCCGAACACAAGTTGGCCTCAAGGTTCGAGCAGCAAACCGTGCGCATTGGACCTTTGATCAACCAACCCGCGCAGGCCTGGTTAGCCATCTTACCTACAATGAATATCCGTTGGAAGTCGAATCTCTCACTATACTAGATGAGAAGGGTGTGCGTACGTTGGATGATTTTGATTGGGTTCACGGGAATGCGGAACATGCTTGGGGGCTATTGCATTAGTCCGTCCACAGCCTAGCAGAAGATTCATCATCGTCCGGAACACAGCAACATATGAGGGGCGACCATGAGTGATGAAGAAATCAAGAGAAGTATGGGTTCAGCCATTGAACCAGTTTCGATAGGAAGTACCGAATTTACGCCCACACCTGAGCCAGCTTCTCCGAATGACGATCAAAAGCTTCGCAAAAAATTGCGTGTGGCTGATGATGAGGAAATATTGCTCATTCGCCGCCCTTCACTATTCGCTTTCATGCCCGCTTATCTTGTTGGTCTCGGTGTTTTGCTCATTCACTTGTTTTTTGGTTGGGCAGAGGCTCCAAACGATGCCGAATGGTATGAGGAAGTATTCTATTTCCTCGTGAATGCAAGCGGTTGGGCAGGTGGCGCAGGTTTCGCCTTTGTGATGCTGTTCTTCACTTGGCTGAATCGCCTCATCAATCATCCTGCAAGTGGAGGGTGGATGACATCGGTCCTGCTCCTTTCCTCATTGACTCCCTTCCTTCTGCATATTGATGATGTGATCCGCTTGTTTTCCGATTCGACATTTGAAATTCCAATCGAATGGAACTTCACATTGTTCGGCCTTATTTGGACGGCTGTAATTTGGGGCATCACTTTCTGGTATCAGAAAAGTTTCGTATATGCGGTGACAAATGAACGCATTATTCACGCTCAGGATTTCATCTATGAGCGCGATGGTCTCCGGATTTTACATGAGGACATCATTGCAGTCCACAAAGGCCGGTCCCCAATCGGTGCCCTATTCGGATATGCAACTGTATACTGTAACATTGGCGACCAATCTCATGTCTCTACTGAAACAGTCGGTGGAGGTGTTGCCGTATCGGCTCCAGATACATCTGCTGGAGGTGGGTTTGTCACAACACTGCTTAGTCGAATGATTTTCTTGGCTACTTTCCAGAGATCTGTCAAGACCGAACGATTCACTCCAGACATCTCATTTTATGGGATTCGACAGTGGGAGGAAGCATACGATTTGATCAATAAGATGCATCGGGAAAATTCCGCAGTATCAAAAGCAGAAGAACAAATTGAAATTCAGAAACAAATGGTCGAATTATTGTCTAAGGCACAAGAGGATAGTTCGGATGAAAGCCTCCCTGACATGGACGACTTAGCGGATTTGTGAGCGACCCATTCACGCCGCTTTATTCATAGGGGGTTTCGACCCCGCAGGGGTCGATGTCAGACGAGATTATGCTACAAGCGGCGCAAGCAATGTCAGCAGGCGATTTCAAAGGAGCAATGGATGTATTTCAGAATCTAATCGATTCCGAACCCGAAAACCCCGTTGGTCACTACGGTTGGGCGGAAGCTGCATTCATGCGAATTTCCATCGACATGGAAGAAGATGTGCCCGCTGGAAAAATAATGCAAGTATACAAGAAAGCCATGGCGCTAGATGAAGACAATCTAGAATATGTTGCCAGTTTTGCGAATTTCTGTTTGGATTGCGGCCGAATTCCAATGGCGATTAAAGAATATCAGCGCCTAGAAAAAATGGCCGACTTGGCCGATATCCCTGTTGAAGACACGCTGTTTGATGCCAGTCGATTGATCGTTGATGCGATTGAAAGAGTTGGACAGGGAAGAGATGAGCCCATGATTCAGCCATGGATGAGACAAGCCTTGGTTTGGGCCGTTGGTGGGCTTGGATATTCTGCTGAAGACGCGATTTCCACCCTATCGAGCGAGTGAGCGTGAATTCATGGTTGAGGCGGTGAGAATCGCCATCGCTGTGGGTTATCTTGGCAGAGGTTACAGCGGTTCGCAAGTTCAACCCAATGTGCCCACCGTTCAGGGTGAACTTGAAGCCGCCCTGGTTCGATTGAAGTGGAGTAAACCGAATACACACCCTGTGACCCTATCCAGTCGAACGGATGGTGGGGTTGATGCTCGCATGAATATCGGCAGTTTCGACATCCCTGCGCAAATTTGGGAAGGGGTTGGGGAACGAGGGATTGTGACAGCAATCAATGACCAAATTCCAACCGACATTCGTGTTTGGGCTGCTGAATCTGTAGACTCTGATTTGAGGACACGCAATGCCCGTTCACGCACCTATCTGTATCGCCTCCAAGCCTTGGAAGGATGGCCCAATGTCTCAGTTTCAGATTTGGAATCATGGTGTTCCATATTCATTGGTGAGCATGACTTCCGGAATTTCTGTCGCCCACAAGAAGGGCGTTCAACCGTGAAGAAAGTGCTCAATTGCGAACCGTGGTTCGATGAGAACGGTGGGGTTCTGGGATTCTCTATTACAGCAGAGGGGTTCGTTTGGAATCAAGTCAGAAGAATTGCTTCGGCAATGTTGGGTATGGCCAAAGGTCGATTTTCCCTAGATGAAATTCGCGATGGTCTCTCCAATCCAGAAGTGCCGGCAGATTTCGGCCGCTCTGAGCCAGAATGGCTCACTCTGTGGTCGATTGAACACCCAGAGACTCCGCATCTAAGCGCTCGTTCAAACATTGATTTTGTTCAGCCATTGGCCGCTGAACCAGCCCCTTCTGGCCGGTCCTATCGGTTGTGGGCCAACAAAGCTAGAGGTGAACAGGATCAACTGCACCAATCGGCTTGGCTTGCCCAACTCAACCCAACGTGAGTGTAACGATATCGCCATCTGAGATGCTGAGTGCCTCCCTCAAGAATTGAGATGCGATGACCTCGACTACATCGACATGTCTGGTCAAATCTGGGATTAGAATTGCACAGGGCAATTCGAGTTCATTTGACCAAATGGTCGCATGGAATGCGGTTGCACCCCCAAATGAACGTCCTTCCCTGAGAAATCCACGAATCCGAAAAGATTCGATTGATGTTACATCAATGCTTGACGCGCTGTTTTTGATCGCATCGTCAATATCCAATGTGTCAACACCAGATAAATTTCGCAGAGCGACGTATGCTTCCAAATCATCCCCTTGCACTTTGACGTTGAGTGTACCGGGCCACGCTTCACAGTTTAGAACCGATTTAAATTGATTCTGATAGTGGTCTTGGGCCATGAAGATATGCGCTCGTCCCAGTCCACTACTGACCATACCTGTGAGGCGCATGAGCGTGCGCGTGTGCCTCACCCTCATAACCGTTCAAGCGTGAACGAATCCCCTTCATTCACCAAACCCCATCCAGTTGCATGTAATTCTTCGACTTCTGGTGAAGAGGGATTGCAGAGTGGATTGGTATGGTTCAGATGCAAGAATCGGATATCTGGGTCGCCCGTTTGGCGATTGCCCAAGCGCTCTAGGCTTTCACGAACTGTTGGATGGGGGATATCACCCATGTCGCGGTATTGCAATTCGTCACCATCCCAAAACGTTCCATCGATCAGTGCAATATCGGCACCTAATTCTGACAACCAGTCTCGAATGTGACTGCCAGACAATGTTTCACCCCATGTATCGTGATCTGGCATGAAGAGTATTGTAGCGTCCTCTCCTTCGATTAGGAGCGCATGATTGTCACTGAATTCATCACGATGTGGAACGGGCACTGGACGAATGCTGAACCCACATCCTGGGGATGGCTCAAACGATTCATTCGCATTCCACACAGTTGGGACGATGACACCATCCTCCCTCAACGCTCTCCAGATTGGATTTTGTTCGATTAGATTTGCAACCGATTGGCTACAATGAACAGTTAGACCTTGGACTCCCATCACTTCCATCCCAAACAATCCCAAGCCATCGATGTGTCCGAGATGTGCATGCGTAATACTAACCGATCTCAACGTTGAAACAATTGGGTCTGTCGAATTCCAAATTTCGAACTGTTCTCCCATCGAACGACTGGCTTCAATCAGGTGTGAAGAACCATCGGAACCGATGACCCCTAGGCTTACTGGGTAGCGCTTCAGTGCTTCATTTGAGCGCACCCTCAGACAGCAATCACGTGTACATCCTGGTTGGGGAACCCCTCCATCTTGTGCCGTCCCAAGTACGGTGACACGCACGTCTCGCATGCTTGGGCCTAACCTCCTTTCGCCATGAATGTCTTGGCGTAAGCATCAACAGCCAATCTGCACGTGCCTTGTGCATGGCGCGTGAGCACCGATGGATGTCCGAGCGCTACGAAGAGCTGGTTGCAGGCGGTCTCAATTGGGAACCTCCGACACTGGAAAGTGCAAGCGAACCGGAGTGTACTGTTGATGGGCAGCGAATGATCATGCTATCGGCAAACAATTACCTCAACTTGACCACTCACCCCAAGGTCGTCGCTGCAATGATTGAAGCGACTGAAAAGTACGGCGCGGGTAGCGGCTCTGTTCGCGCCATTTCTGGGACGATGGACATCCATCTAGCGGCTGAAGAAGCGGTTGCGAAATTCAAAGGTGTAGAGGCAGCCCTCATCTATAGTGCAGGATACACCGCGAATGTTGGCTTGATTCCGACACTGGTACAGGGGAAACAAGATGTCATCATTTCAGATGAACTGAATCATGGTTCAATCATCGATGGCGTTCGCCTAACAAAGGCCCAGAGGGCAGTCTACCCTCACAATGACATGGCGGGACTTGAACAAGCTCTGAAAGATCATTCAGATGCAGAGCGAAAACTCATCATTACCGACGGTGTATTTTCGATGGATGGCGACATCTGTCCATTGGATGAAATCACCGAATTGGCCGAACAACATGATGCGATGATTTTCGTCGATGATTGTCACGGTGAAGGGGTGATGGGTGATAGCGGAGCGGGGATTGTCGATCACTTCGGCCTGCAGGGGCGGGTGGATTTTGAAATCGGCTCGTTCTCCAAAGCACTCGGCGTACAGGGTGGAATCGTTGCAGGGAGTGAACAAATGCGAACTCACGCACTCAACCATTCTCGTTCATGGCTACTCTCTGGGAGCCAGCCTCCGGGTGTGGCTGCGGCTCAGAAAGCGGCTGTTGAGGTACTAATGGATGAACCAGAACATCATGCGAGACTTTGGTCAAACACACACAGATTCCGTTCAGAAATGGCCAGTCTTGGTTTTGATTTGGGCGTTTCAACCACGCCGATAATCCCTGTGATGTGCGGTGAAAGCCGCACCGCGAAAGAACTCGTATCGGCACTCAGGAATGAGGGTATTGTAGCGGGGGCAATCGTTTTTCCAATGGTTGCCCGAAATGCCGCAAGGGTTCGAAATCAGTTGTCGGCAGGCTTGACCGATCAACAACTGGACAGCATCTTAGCAGGATATGAGTCCGCAGGCCGTAAGGTTGGACTGATCTGATTATTCCTCACCATCTGTAGTGTGCAGTAAAGGTGGGTCTTCTTCGATATCCTCGATGGCCATCTCCATATCGGAATCTTCGGCCTCCTCGTGGTCCTCTGGATGTGGTATTGTTTGCATTCCACCTTCGAAGGGGTCCAAGCCCTCTTCCAAACGACACAGCAGCCTCCACCGAGGTGCCCACGAGAGGTGGATGTAAATCGGGCCAGGGGTGAGTAATATTGCCCATCCCATGTAACGAACCCACGTCGCTGTATTTTCGGACATTCCCGTGTCCACTTCGGTCACGAGCATCACACTGAGAATGCTGAGTCCAATGAATGGCATTGGATAGACCCATTCTCTTCGCAATGAAATCGGAGGCCGTTTCAGTAAATGAGCGATGATTAGCGAAACGTGTCCAGTAATGGCAATCATCAACATCACCAAGACGCCGAGGAATGCCCAATCCCGCAACGAACCCTGATTCCATCCATTTTCATATCCGTGGGGCAACAATAGTGCCATTGAAACAAGGAAACCGTAGAAACCTCCAATCAATACCGGGTGAGTTAGAGACAATGGCTGCTTTGAAAATCGCTGTGATAAACTGCCCCCCTCAACCAGTATACGCTGCTCAGGGGGAAGATTATCGAGCCGTTCGCGCCAACTCATCATCAACATTGCTTCATGGAACGCATATTGTCTTACGGGTTGCAATGAGATTCATCAAAGGATTGCATCACGCATCCTTCAATTCGGAATCATCATCAGAATCTTTTGAGCGTTTGAAGGCTCGAAGAATCGCTCCAGGTTCATAATCGATGGACCCTTCCTCAGTATCCATCCATTCGCGTTCTAGGATTCCCTCACTTGTTTCCTCTCGCTCGCGAGCTGCCTCGAATGAGTCAACATCATCTTCGCCTCGATCTTGTGCGTTGGCCAAGGCTTGGGCCATGTTGACGATTGACACAATCCGTGAATCAGTTTCACCCTCCCATCGAACCAACACCTCACCTTCTGGATCACCATCTCTAAGCAGAGTTCGATCCAGCAACGGGTCGCGTGTGGGCACAATCCGCACATCAGGCTCTAGCCCAACCCACTTTTCGTCGCTCAATAAAAAGACAGTTGTGGCCCCTGTGGATTCAGAATCATGCCATGGGTGGCCGGTGGAAATGGCGATGACATCCAATTGATTCCTAGCGTTGACAATTTTACGGAAATTCTGGCTCAAAACGAGCAACGCAGTTACCGAGATGACCAGTATCGCCTGGTTCCATTGAATCATTTCTAACATTGCAATTGTGGAAAATGCGATGATGATTAGAAAGCAGTAAAATCCACCTTGCATCCAAATTCGTTTTGCATCAATCCACGAATCTGCTACTTCCGTATCCGAAAGTAATCTTGAATCCGCAGGCGCCTCGACCATATACCTCGCATGGCATCAAGCCTCTCAAGATTGCTGCTTGATTTTTACAGTTTGAGCGACCAATGAAAAGTTTTCAACATCACGGTGAAATGGCTCTGAATCCGCATATAGACTGGCAACATCAATCCCGAATAGCCCATCGATTACCGGTTCCAATTTGGCGCTAGACTTGGCCCACAGGTTGGTGACGCCACGAACCTTCTCTCGTTCGTGATTCAACAGCATCGCAGCAATTTGAATGAGGCCCTGAACTCCATCGATCAGTTCTTGGCCAGCATTTCCTTTCAGAGATTTCCAAAGATGTTCCCAATCTTCATGAGCGTGCCAAAACCGACCTGTATTGAAGTTCTCAACACCAGCATCGAGCCAGTCGGATTGCTGTTGTGATAGCTCCATAGAGGCCACGAATCGTGCATCCCGCTTGAATTTCTCGGCGTTTTGGAACACCTCCTGTAAACCGCCCCCCGCCCCCTTTGGGGGGCGGTTGATTCAAGAGGCGTTAGACACGACGCATAGCGTCGGTGAGTAGATGGTTGAACTTCCAAGGGGTGAAGTGAACGAAACACGGCGCGGAGGCGTAGGTGTTCTCGAACTTCTCTTGGTAGACATGCAGAAGCGCTCCGAATCAGGATATATTCGCTGTGAGGCGGGGGCATTAGGAGGGGCGGTAGGACAAATCACAATCCGCCAAGGCACCCCTTCAATGGTCTTGTATGAGGATTCAGAAGGTTCGGTACTTTCCGGTCATTCGGCACTCGGTGCCCTTCAGGAGGCTGCATCTTTGGAGGGTAGTCAATTGTCTCGCCACCATGAAATCGATCTCGATTTGATTGAGAGTTTGCACCCACTTGCATTGTTGCACTTGGAAGAAGGAGATGTTCTACCATGGGGTGCAGATGTCGAAGCCGAAGCATGGTGGCATCGTCGTCAGAGAAAGCGCCGCCAATGGAAACGTCTTGACGCATGGATGCCCGATGCAGATTCCGAAGCAGGGGAATCAACCACCGAACTCCCCCCACTTCCATTCCACCCCGGTTCGGAACTGTTGCCGGGCATGGTTGCACTGGTGGATACACAAACACCGGGTGAGGTGATGTTGATGGCCGCTCATCTGGGCCGGGTCGGCCACCCACTCTTGGTGATCTCTCGCACCCCTGGAAACCGCCTTGAAGATGAGGTTGGTTTGCCGACATCGGTTACATCTTGGCTAACTGAAAAAGGAGAAGGTGAGAATGTCTGTAATTCGACATTGGAAGAAGTCCGTCGAAAAATTGACGGATTCCTGTTTGGGGCAAATCGAGCTTGCATCCTGCTGGATGGATTGGAATACCTCTCCGGTTTGCATGGTTTCGATCGTTCAATCGAATTGGTCCGTTCACTGGTCGATTCAATGACATCTGATGAGCACCTACTGCTATTGCCTGTTGATCTTGACGTATTCACGACGCGGCAGCGCGCAATTCTTGTTCGCGAAGTCGACATTCTAGATGGCTCGAGAGTCAGTCACTGGGCGGAGAGGCCGGCGCGATTGGAGGGCCACCCGTTTTGTTCAGATGATTGGTCTGCAATCAAAATTCCAGAGCCAATTGTGGCGACTCCTGAAACCGTCACCACACCAGATGTCAATGAGTCTGATCACCGTTGGTCGATCAGTGGAGTTGTCGATGCTTGGAAAGAGGAACGACAGTCGGAAATTCAAGTTGTCAGTGAAGCTGTGACCTCCCTCGAATCGACCGGTGAAGAATTGCCCGAATGGGCGACAACCCCCTCGGCCAACCGTGGAGATGAGGAACCATCGGCCACACCTGTTGAAATTCTTGTAGAGGCCGAATCTGAGCCTGAACCCGTCCCGGAACCCGAACCAGCCCCTGTAATCACCTCCGAACTCCCGAGGAATCCAAAATCACCAACCATCAATCATCGTGGGAATACGGCCCGAAAGGTTCGCAGAGCACCTACGGCAAAAGATGGGCTTGCATTCTTGAATCCAACCGAAATCGGTGAAATCATCGAGGATGATTCAAATCGTTTTGAGAAAGAAGGAATGGATTTGGCTGCCAGCCGTGCTCGTGACGTCGAAGCGAAGGTCGTGATTCCAGGGGAAACTATCACCGCTCGAAACAAACTCGATTTCGCTGCCACCCGAGCTCGAACCATTGAACCAGGTGTCCACTACGACACAGGACCTGATCTCCGAGTCATTGGCATGGGCGCTGCGAGCAGAGCCGCCGCAGGAGGGGATTTTTCTGATGCGATGCCCCCGTTGACTTCAAACAAAGCCGTTCGGGAGGCGAGCAGTCGTTCCCAACGTACACAGCATCTGACAGGGCGTCTGGCAGAAACTGAAAAAGCCTCAATTCGAGCCATGGAAAATGCGTTTTCAGGCAGGGAAGGATCCCAAGTCACCATTTGGGAACGACTGCGCAAGTTAGAAGCACGGGGTGTGGAAATCCAATCGATTGTCGATATGTTTGATATTAATCCAGACGGCGCAATGGCCGCTCTCAAGGAGGCTGAAAAATGAGTGTCATCCGTACACCACTCAGCGATGCGATGGAGCGCAGCCGTCGATTCCTTGGCGAATCTAATCGACAACCATCTACCCCTGAAGGCAAGAGTACTCTGTTGGATCACCTTTCCATTCGTGAACGCGCTCGGGCCGAAGCAAGATTTGCCGCTCGCCATGATTTGCCTGCAAATGCCCCCTCTCCTCTGGAGCGATTGTCAATTCTCAGTGGTGATGACACCGATTATGCAGACACGGTTCACGCCCGTCTTGAAGCGATGCGTGGTCGAATTCTTCAGGATAGTCCTCTGAACCTTGATTCTCAACCGTCCGACTTGCCTGCTGGCACCCCACGTTGGACGATTGGAGAAGATGGGCCAGAATCACGAGACCCAATCGTGCCCATCTGGAGAGAAGTCTTGGATCAACACCGTGGCTTGAACCCGGCTGAACCATTGGGTGGTGCCGAATTGGGCAGCCCCCAAATCACAGATTCTGGACCGGCTCCATCCTCGATGGAATACGCTGGATATTGGCCACCGTATTTGACCGAAAGACCCGGAGTTGATTTCGGGAGTTGGCAAGAGGGTCCATCGAATCGAATTGCGACGCAAGCAGCCAACGAAGTCATCGATTATCCAAGCCGACGCCTGAACCCTCTCTTGATTCATGGCACATCTGGAACCGGCAAGAGCCACCTGTTGTGGGCGGTTGGTGAATCCCTTCATTCCAGTATTGCCGATCGAGATGTTCGCCTCATTACAGCTGAAACATTCCCTGAACACCTCCCCGATGGGTGGGATGATTTGCTATTGTATGCCAGCGCCCTGCTCATCGACGATACAGATCGTATTTTGATGCGTCCAACCGGTCCGGCAAATCTAGCCAATATCGTTGGATGGGCCATTGACATCGGCGCGCAAGTGATTCTGACATCATCGCGCCGTTTAGCCGCAGATTCCCTACCGATTGGAAGACTCCGTCAAGCGGTTTCTTCCGGCGTTCACGTTGAACTTGGAACACCTTCAGAGGCGACAATGCTTCTGATGCTCAGACGAAATACCCTGTCGAGAGGCCACTCACTCACCGACCCCCAGTTGCAGGTGATTGTGAGTCGAAGCCGGGGCCAATGGAGTCGCCTGAAAGCCGATTTTGAAACCGTTTGCCTCGCCCTTGAATCCGGAGCAATGCTCATGGGTGCTGTCGATGTTCAGACATTGCTTTCTGGGGAACAACCGACGATGATTGAAGAGGTCGCAGAGGAATCCATGGACACCGATGCTCGAGGTGCACAAATTGTTTCAGAGGTTCTCGATGCGGTGTTGCCTGAGCCCGCAGAACATCGTGCTGAAATCATCAGTGAGCGCATGGAAGTCACAGACGACTACGTCCCTCCAGAGATTACCCTTCCTTCTTCGCTAGAAGCCGCCGAATCACTGACAGCCGATACTTTGAGAGTACATCTTGACGAGATTGCAGAACGAGGCGCAAGAACAACCAGTCTGCCGGAAATTCCGGTTGGAAAGAACATCGACGCTTTGACCGATTCAGCCTTGGATCATTTGGAGAGTATTATTCATGAACACCGATTTGAACTGCGTGAATTGAATCGAGAAATCCATCAAATCTCAAGGAGGGTAGACACCGCATCTTCCGATGAATTGGTCACCTTCACAGATCGAATGCTGGCGATCGAAGGCCATCTCGACAAATTACAGGAATTGAGTGCAGGTGAATATGCACCAGGGATCGATGATTTCAACCCAGGTGAATTGATTCAAGCGACTGAAAGACCAGTTCTCATTCCAGATTATAGTGAGCCGCAGATGGCCATTCTATGGCCCCTCAAACGTCGCGTTCTTCTTCCTGTTGAGTGATGATCGATTCTCCAGGTGTATATCCTGCCGCTGCTTGGATATCCCTTGAAGTCACTATTCCCAATTCCTGAAACCCTTCTCAGCGACACGATCTTTGTCCAAATGTCCTTGGATGACTGGCAAT
>CAZXVR010000013.1:0-20910 GCA_964644485.1 uncultured Candidatus Poseidoniales archaeon
GTTCCATGAACGCCCAGATTTTGTTGTTCAAGTCAACCTCGACACACTTCGAACCGCGTTAGACTTCTCTATCACTCGTGGATCGAGATTCGTATTTACATCCTCGCCTGAGGCGTTTGGAGAACAGCCAGAAATGCCGTTAACCAATGCTTCGGACAGTTTGTTCTCCTCAGCTTCTGAGCATGGCCGGCATTCCTATGGTGCCAGCAAATATCTCGGCGAGATTCTAGTCCAGCATGCGGTTAGTGACAGCAGTTTGGATGCGCGAATCGTGCGGCCATTCAATGCCTATGGGCCAAGACTGCCAGGGAACGCATATGGGCAAGTCACCGGGATTTTCCTTGAACAATGTCGGCGAGGCGAGCCGATTACAATTCATGGAGATGGAACACAAACTCGCTCATTTACTTGGGTTGACGAAGCGGTTGAAGGTATTCGGATCGCCGGTGAATTGGATCAGGGTTTAGATGGCTCACGATTGACTGGGGCTGCATTCAACCTCGGCAATCCCGAAGAGGTTAGCATCGAGGAATTGGCCAAACTCTGCCTTGAAATTACGGGTTCAGATTCAGAAATACACTACCAAGAAACAGGGCATCCAGGAGATTCAAAACGACGTGTGCCTGACATTTCTGAAACTCTGAGTGCATTGGGTTGGTCTCCGAGCCAGAGTCTGAAAGATGGATTGCAATCGTGTTGGCGCTGGCTTCAGGCCGAGCATTCGTAGGTGATTCCATGCGCCGACAAATTCCAACAGGTATCATCGGCATGGTCCATCTCAAGGCGCTGCCAGGTTCACCGGGATTCGCAGGTGACATAGAGGCTGTCGAATCAGCTGCAATAGCGGACGCTGCAACATTGCTATCAGGGGGTGTTGATGCCATCTTGGTCGAAAACTTTGGAGATGTTCCCTTTCAAAAAACGGTGGACGCGATTACCGTAGCAGCGATGACGAGAATCATCCGAGAGATTGTGGAAATGAGTGATGTTCCGGTGGGTGTAAATGTGCTTCGAAATGATGCACATGCGGCTCTATCCATCGCTTCTGTGACGGGGGCTGAATTCATTCGAATCAATGTCCATATTGGCGCCATGGTAACCGATCAAGGCCTGATTGAAGGACAAGCGGCCGAGACGCTTCGACTCAGGGATGCACTCGATGTCGATGTTGCAATTCTAGCGGATATCGGAGTCAAGCACGCAACACCTTTCGATGAAAAATGGTCTTTGGAGCAAGAAGCAAAAGATGCGTGGAATCGAGGGTTGGCTGATGCATTGATTCTCTCTGGTAGCGGCACGGGTTCGCCGACAAATGCAACCGATTTGGAACGGGTAAAGCACGCGGTTCCCGACGCTCCCTTGATTGTGGGTTCTGGGATAAATGGTGAAACATTATCTGAGTTTTCATTGGCAGATGCATGGATTGTCGGCACTGCACTCAAGCGAGATGGAGCGATTGAAAACGAAGTCGAATTGTCTCAGGTTCTACGACTTACGGACACGAATCGTTCGACTGGCGATTGTTAGCATCAACAAACCAAAAATGGTGTTGATTAGCAATGCCATCTGGACAGAGTAGGATTCCAGACCCCAACCTCGAATCATGATTGAGCGGCACGCTTCAGCCGTCCAAGTGGTTGGTAATGCCCAAGAAACTGGTTGCAACCATCCCGGCAAGGCCTCGACTGGCCAAAGAATTCCTGAGAGCAACAAAACAGGAAATAGCAGGGGCATGTTCAATTGCATTGCTTGGAATTCTGATTTTGCCTTACTTGAGATAACCAAACCAAGGCACATGGCTGCCCAACCCAGCAATAGGCAGACTGTGAAGAGAAGCAAGACACTGCCGTTGATTGGGATGTCGAATCCGAGTGTCGCAATGGCGATGACAACGGTCACCTGACCGATTAGAATTCCCGAAAATGCTCCGATGTGTCCCAACATGACTTCAGACGGTTGTGTTCCTGCTGCAAAGACTCGATCTAATGTGCCATCATGCCGCTCCCCAACAAACGCCATCGTTGTGAGAATTGTACTGAACATGAAACAAACGAGAGTCATGATTCCAGGGGCTAGGAAATCGATGAAAGAAGGATCCCGATCGCCATAGATGGGTTCGGCAATATGCAATGGTAATTGCCCGCCGCTGGCCTCCTGCATCGCATCTCGAACCTCTAGAAGAATCGTATTTGTCACCTGCTGATTCGAATTGTCCAATACCACCGAAATCGTCCCATCAGGGAGCAAATGAAACACGGCCCAAGCATCACCATTTGCGACTGAAGTGTTGGCTTCATCCATGGAATCTGAAAAAGAGACTAGGAGGGCGTCTCCACCTTCAACATGACCAATGAAAATTGCACTTTGCTCTGCAGGTCCATCATCGACGATGACGATGTTGAGGTCTGTTGGTGTACCTCCAATCGCCCAACCGAACAACAGAATCTGGAGAGCCGGCATGAGGACAATGAAACCGAACATCCGTTTATCTCTACGCAAACTGGCGAACTTACGAGCTGTTATCGCATACACCCTCTGTAGATTCACGCCTTCACCTCCCGGCGACACAAGGCGAGAAACGCTTCTTCTAGCGATGAAGATGATTGAGATTCCATCACCGATTGTGGGGTGTCTTCCGCTAGCAAAACACCGTCACGCATCAGGCCGACGCGATTGGCTTTACCTGCTTCATCGATGTAATGTGTCGTGATCACAATCGTTGTTCCACTCGAAGCAATCTCTTGCAAATGGTTCCAAATTCTCGCGCGTAACTCGGGATCTACACCCACTGTAGGTTCATCCAGCAATAACAAATCGGGTTCGTGTAGAAGCGCCACAGCCAAACTGACTCGGCGCTTCTGGCCCCCTGACAGTTTCCCGACCGGCCGATCGGGTTCAGGTAAATCGAGGAATTCTATGAGCCAAGATTGACGCGAAAGAATCGCTTCGGCCTTCATACCATGCAAACGACCATGAAACCTCATCGTTTCTGCGATACTGAGATCGGGATAAAGAGCGATTTCTTGTGGCGAATATCCAACATCTGAACCTGGAATTTCACCTTTCACACGTAAGGTTCCAGATTCGGGTTCCAAAAATCCGAGAATGACTTTCAGTAGAGTTGTTTTTCCACATCCTGAGGGGCCCAATAATCCGTAAATTGAACCCTCTTCTACGGTCATATCTAGACCTTGTAGAACTTGAATCGGACCATAGCCGCGTACAAGTCCCTCTACAGAGATGGCGGCCATGGTCTGTCCTTTCGACGACAGGCTTCAATCATTGCCTAAGGCATCAAACAATTGCGGAGTGAATCCGAGTACTGTCTCTTCTTCACCATCAATAATGGTGGCAAAATTACCCATCGCCCCTGCAAAATCGTAGCCGCCGGCCTTTCCACGCCAAGAATCTGAGACAATCAACGCCTCTAACGCCTCATCATCTAGAGCATCGATCGAGACCGTTGCAGATTCAATCCACGATTCAATCTTGGTGCCTTGGATGAGGGCGGTGCCAGTCCAAACCCGGTGGTTTCGCCCACTTAATCGTAGTAACATGTTGAGGGCGTCTCGGCGATTGATGGGTTGCCCCAAGGGTTGCAGTGGGTCATCAGGATCCTCGACCAAGGTATCTGCGACAATCACCCGGGATGCAGAACACTCTCTCTGGGCCGATTCAATCTTGCCAAGCAGTGTGTGTTCGACCTGTTCAGCGATGGGTATTCCGTGCCTGTGTGGACGCTCGCGCGCGCGTAGAGGCACCTGAATCACTTCGAATCCCAAGGCCTCCAGCATCGACGCCCTGCGCTGTGATGCGGACGCGAGATGCAAGGATTCCATGCCAATCCGAAGAGGGTGGCGTTTATCTTCTTGCAGTGAATCGCTCAGTCTGGTGGCCCTATTGAGTAATGCAGGCGAGAGAATCCCTACCTATATCCAAGGATTAGACGAACAGATGCAAGGAGGAATCCCCAGTGGCCATCTTTGTTTGTTAGCAGGGACGTCTGGATCGATGAAATCCAGTTTGGGTTTTGCAATGTTGTACAATGCGGTTTTGGAAGGCCGAACCTCAGGAATTTACGTGACACTGGAACAATCCAAGGAATCACTTGCGGGCCACATGGCAAACATGGGCATGAATGTCGATGACCCACGTGTCCGTAGCAATATCGCAATCATTGACCTTGCCGATTTGCGCGTCCAATTACACGATGCGGGGACCGCTCACCAAGTGGATTGGATGGGGCAACTCATCAAGCAATTGACCAATTATCGCGAAAGTATTGGCTTTGAAGTCCTTGTTTTCGATTCATTGGGTGCTTTCTTTACACTCACTCAAATGGACAACCCCCGTGATGAAACATTCCGATTCTTTGAGGCCTGCCGAAGGTTGGGGTTGACCACTTTCATCATTTGCGAAATGATGGGTGAAATGAAGAACCAATATGGTGAATTCGGGATTGAAGATTATCTTTCAGATGGAGTGATTCACCTAACCATGGAAAGAAGTGGTGACCAAATCAATCGAAAGATTGCAATCGTCAAGATGCGACACACGTCGCACACGTTGGGTTATCACGCGTGGAGATGGGATTCTTCAATGTGCAAATTTACCATCCATTGAGATTACTCAACGGTCACAGACTTCGCCAAGTTTCGGGGGCGATCAACGTCGCATCCCAATGCGAGTGCGGTATGGTATGCAATGAGTTGCATTGGCAAAACAGTCAACATCGGTGAAAACATTGGGTCCGTTGCAGGGACAGGGATGGAGATGTCCGCTTCTTCTGCGATTGAATCGCCCTCTTCATGGATGAGGATGATTTTAGCGCCTCGTGCTCGGCACTCGTGGATACTTGAAATCGTCTTGTCCTTTAGAGAGTCATTCGGTGCAATGACAATGACTGGACTGCCATCTTCTAGAAGTGCGATTGGGCCGTGTTTCATTTCACCGGCTGGATAGGCCAAGCATGGAATATAGGCAATTTCCATCAATTTGAGGGCTCCTTCTCTGGCGACAGGGGCCGAAATCCCTCGGCCAAGGAACAGCACACTCTTGGAACCCTTGACCATATTGACCACTTCTTCAATGGGCCCAGGGTTGGAGAGATATTGATCAACCAATTGAGGGATTTTTTGCAACGATTTGGTCAAGCGTTTCCCTTTCTCCCTTGAGAGAGCACGGGCGCGACCAATTTGAATGGCAAACATCGACAAGGCAGCAACCATGTTTGAGAATGCCTTTGTCGAAGCGACGGATTGTTCAGGTCCAGAATGGATGTAACAACCTCTGCCACATTGACGCGCGATGGTGGAACCAACGACATTGATGACACCTCGAACTTCACCTCCTTTCAATTGAATCTCCTTTACGGCAGCGAGGGTGTCTGCAGTTTCCCCAGACTGGCTCACTGCAAAATGAATCGCATCCGTCTCAATCACCGGATTGTTATGGCGGAACTCACTACTGACATGTGCCAATGCAGGAACCCTTGCCAACTCTTCAATCACTAAGCGCCCAACTTGTGCGGCATGCAAAGCGGTACCACATCCCAACAAGCGGACGTGCGGTATTTTCTGCAATTTTTTCGGTGACAGGCCTAGACCGCCCAAGCGAGCGTTGCCATCAGCAATCGCCAACCGACCAGTGAGGCATTGGCGGAGAGCTTCAGGTTGTTCGTGAATTTCCTTGAGCATGAAGTGAGGGAAGTCGCCCAACTCAGCTTCACCCCAATCATCGTCGAGTGTTGTCACTTCTGAATCTGTAGAGCGACCATCGAACCGGCTGGTTTTGATGCTGTCCGAGGTGACGACAGCCAAATCCCCATCCTCCAATCGAATCACTTGCTGGGTCAGAGTTTGTAGAGGTAGGGTGTCACTGGCAATCCAATTCTCACCATCCCCAATTCCAATCACCAATGGTGATCCGTTTCGGGCGCAGATAATCATGTCATGTTCTTCGAATACAACGCAAATTCCCCAAGTTCCCCTCGCACGTTTCAATGTGCGACGGACTGCAGTCAATGGTTTGGCACCATTCTGAACTTCACGGTGAATCAAATGGACCAATGCCTCAGAATCGGTTTCGGAGAGAAGTTTTGTGCCCTCCTTTTCCAATCGATTCCTCAACGCGCGAGCATTTTCTATAATCCCATTGTGGACCAAAGCGATCTTTCCATCTGCTGAACAATGTGGATGTGCATTGGCATCTGTGACGCCACCGTGTGTCGCCCATCGAGTGTGAGCGATACCGCAGGTTCCTTCGAGGCTCTTCGGGATAATCGATTCTAATTCTGCGACCTTACCAGTTCGCTTGTGAACTGAAATTTCTCCATTTTTAATTGCGATTCCCGAGGAATCATACCCTCGATATTCAAGACGTCTGAGACCATCAATAAGGAAAGGGGATGCCTGTTGATCGCCGATGTAACCAATAATACCACACATAACCAATCCTCACATCCTGACTGTTTCACCGCACAATGGACATTTAACACGCCGTGCTTTGTTTGCTCTAGCAGTGAACTTAGATTCGCAGGACTCACACGTCACCGGAATTTCCGGCGCGGGTAAGTCGGGTAGTGGTGGTAACTCACCAGGGAGTGGTAATTCGCCCGGTGCGGGGAGAGGGGGCAACTCATCAGGTGAGGGCAACGGTGGCAATTCTCCCGGAGCGGGTAAGGGTGGCAGTTCACCCGGGGCGGGAAGAGGGGGCAACTCACCAGGAGGTGGTACTTCGCCAGGTGCAGGGAGAGGGGGAAGCCCAGATTCCTGCAATGCCTTGTGCATATCTTCCATGACCTGCTTCATTTCGGCCTCAACCGCGCGGCGTTCGCGCCGAGAAGTGCGAACAGAGCGCTTTGAAGTCAAGTCGATCTCTTCGGATTCCTCTTCGATAACGACTGCACTCACTGGTGCCGGTGATTGCTCATCCGCAATGACCGGGGTCTGTTCATCCTCTTCATCAATCGATACAATCGGAGTGACCTCTATTTCATCACCAGAATCATCCGAATCTAAATCCACCCAATTTTCATTGACAAAATCAGCTTGAACTTCTGATTCTGTTCTGCGTTTGCGATTTGAAGTGACGACGAAAGCAACGAACAATGAAAGTGAACAGAACGTAATCAGCACTGAATTCATCAGCGCTTGGAATGTAGATTCATCTAGACTTAGCCACAGGCGAATCTCATCCAGCCATCCGTGGTCTGGATTTTCAGCGGTTGGATCTTCGACCATTTTGCGGACACGAAGACCATTGCTAGTCACATACGTAAAGTGAAGTTCACCAGTATCATCCGTACGCCAAGCGGTGAGAAGGCCCCCACTGCTGAGACGATCCGAAAGCCACATTTCCTCACTTCCATCAGCATCGGAAAGGATACCGTAGTGTAGTTTGGGACCCGTTGGGGAAATCGCATCATAGAGGACTTGGATTCCCCGATGAGTTTCGACAAGCGCAATGTTTGACAGTCCTCGCGCGGGGGTTCTCGATTCGACGCCTTGGAGCCACGAAGGTGGAGAAATTCTTGTCACCAATTCAGCATCGGCTTCAGAACCTTCTCGCCAAGCGGTGAAAATTTTCTCAGACCCATCATCTTCTTCGACCAACAACATCCGACCATCTGTAGCATGATCCCCAGCGGCGATGGAGAATGCCCAATTCTGTACATCTACATCGCCGTGAGCGTAGAACATGCCGAGGCGTTCTTCACCTGTCGAATCATCACGCAGATTTTGGTGTAAAATGTGAATGTCGTCCTTTCCAATCTCAACTTGGATTGGAGATGCGGAACGAGGATACATGTCGATGTCTAGGACCGTATTCCTGTGAATGGCCCAATCATCCGCTGATAGAGGTGAATCGGTTTCAATAAGGAAGATTGACGTCAAATCCTGATAGGTTCCACCGGTCACTAAATCCCGATGATAGCCAGCGATGATGACTGTGTCATCTCTTTGATCAAGGCCCAAGCCCCAATATGTTCCTTCAGCGGAAAGGAGGCCAGGCATCAAATCTTGGCGAGGGGTCATTTGGCATGTCCGATCGATTGTAGTATAGGATACAGTTGAACGAATGAAGGCATTATCGTCCAGATATAATCGTGTCCAAGCGACCGTAACGATACCTTGGTAACTGTTGACTGCGATGTCACCAATCCATTCAGTTTCCAATTCAAGGCAAGTGTACAATGATTGGTCCATTGCCATTCGGTGAACGAATAATTTCGAACCAACCGAAGTGAATAACAGCGAATCTTCGCCCAATCCAGCAGATGCCTCGATTTGATGCGTAGATTGCAAAGCAGGTGTTCGCGCACCTGATAGCGTAACATAATCTTGGACAACAACGAAGTCTGCAACGTTGTTGCTGGGTTCAAGATCGGAAGGTGTGATGACTGTTGCCCGATATGAAATACCGCGAGCGTCGGAAATATTGCCTGAGAATGTGATTGAGGCACTCATTTGTCCGATGATGACTGTTGCGTTGAACACGTCATACAACTCGTAGCCAAATTCGTTCATCACACTCAATTCAATTGAAAACGGATCCGAATCTCTAGCACCAAGATTGTCAACTCGAATTGAAATCGTGTATGGTTCGTTCGGCCTAGGAACCGCAGGATTGGTCGTTACAGCACCGGGTCGGATGGCCAAATCCACGCCATCAGGGCGTGACAATACTGGGAATGTAATCGTGGCAGAATTATCTGAACGATCGGGTTCTGCAATCGCTTGACCGGGGTCGATTATTACCTCCAAATCTTGGCCTCCACTGACCATTGGATTCCAGTACAAAATGACCTCAATGACTTGGCCGGGTTCAATGAGAGGAATGGTTGCCTCGCTGCGCTTTGTTCCTTCCTCCCGAAGATGGACGACGACTTCTTCTGCATCAGCATCTCCATTGTTGCGAATATCGGCCCTTACCTCTAGGAACGTATTGACGAAGGACTCTTCGACTGGTACACCATATTCTTCAACAGAAATAGAGCCGAAAATTGAGAGGTCGGGGGCAGGTGGGAAATTGTCAACCTCAACGGTGCGACGCAACTCATCACTGATGACGCCCGTTTGATCTCGACCTTGCACTGCAATGCGATGGAACCCATCTTCCAATTGGGTTGTGTCCCAATTGACCGACCAATCTACGGTCGTGTAATCTTGACTACTTGACACAGGAATCTCATTCCATTCACCTCTACCGATTCTCCACTCAACAGAGATCGGGTTCGGTGTCAGGAACGTACCCGAAATACTCGTCGTCCCACTGACGGGTTCTTGTCCACTTGGATTCCCAATCGATATGCTCTGGCTGCCAAGCATCAACTCAACCACTTCTGTGTCGGACCAAGCATTGGTGCTATCGCGTGCTTTGACCTCGATTGTAATCTCATCACCGTCAACCCAATCCTGTGCATAGAAGTTGTGTGACCAATTCGCCGTACCTGAAGCCTGTGTCCAATCAAATGCGTCCCGCTTTTCACGCGGTGAACCAGCTTCCTGATACCAATACCAACCGTGGACGAGGACCTCCTCAATGTCTGCACCTTCGGTATCGGATTCTGCAAGTCCACGAACGCGATAGGTTTCTCCTTCAATCAACCAGTCTCCCTCAACTGGACTTTCAATATCCACCCAATCTCCTGAACCTGAAGGGGGTGGTTCCGTGGAATTGTTGCCACTGCCACCACCACCACCGCTACCGGTGAGGTTTTGCAATATTCTCGCACCATCTACGATGCCGAAACCATATTTTTCGTTCCAGTTTTCGTCAAAGTCCGAATCGTAGACTCCGCCCCTGAGTTCAGAATTTTCACGAAGTAATTCCCTGACATCATCGAGATCTAAATCGTCATCAATACCCAGCATGATAGCGATTAAACCGCTGACATGTGGAGTGGCCATGCTGGTTCCATCTTGAGATTGGTAATCGTTATCGGCCATAGGCCGTGGTTGGTTCGGCAATTGAAGTGAACCCTCCATGTGACGAGGTGCGTTGATTCCGGAACCTGGTGCGACCACATCCGGTTTCATTTCATCCCAATCATCATCGTCACCATCGTCTTCACGAGGGCCCCAATTGGAATAGGAAGCGATTTGATCGTTTTCGCGATCGTGTGTATCTTTTTCATCGATGGCACCGACTGCGATGGACGTGTCGGCACTGGCTGGACTTGGGACGCGACGCATGCCATCATTGCCCATCGCGATGACACAGATTAGGCCGGCATCCGATGCCTGATTCACCAGTGATGATTCAGCTGATGTTCCGTTATCACCGGGATCATCAGAGTTGGGATTGGTGACACTACCATACGACATCGATAGGATATCGATTCCGTTGCTGGACTGATTGTTGCCCCAATCCGTGTCGACATTGTTGATGGCCCATTGTAGGCCACGCAGTGTGTTCTGAGCATTCGTGCCACCCGCGTCGGTCAAGACCTTGACATCGACCAAATACGCACCCGGCGCTACACCAACGTAGACTCTGTCACTGCTGCCGGTACCAATACTTGTGCCAGCAACGTGGGTTCCGTGTCCATTGGAATCATCTGGATCATCGGTTCCGCTCGTATTTGAGAATGCAGATGTTGCATCGTAACCCGCAATCCATTTTTGATCGACGTAACTGTTGGCGTCGATGTCAGGATCATCATTCATGTCATCGAAATCATTCAGCGAACGGTGTTCATTGTCAACACCCGTGTCTAGAATGGCGACGACGACGTCATCGCCTCTGTACCCGAGCGCCTGCATCGTATCCTGATATTCATTGGAATCTCGGACCTTCATCGCTGGAACGGAATTGTCCAAGAATGGGATCATCACATTTTGCTGCTCAACGGTAACAACACCATCAAGGCGCCAGATTGGAAGAAGAGCCGGGAGGGGAACATGATCAACCGAAATCGTATGAATTGACTCGAGGACATCGAACCACGCGCCTTCTTCGACCCAACCATGGGCGAACAAAGTTGACTTTAGAACAGCGATTTCCTCGGCACCAGGGTGTTCGGCATAATCGACGTGGATGGCGACGGTAAGACGACCGTCTGGGCCTACGATTGCAGTGGTGCTGACCGATTCATACTCGCCATCTAAGATTCGTTGCAAACGGTCATCCATACCATTGTGGTCCCTGTCTGGTGAATAAGCGAGCCAAGGACCAACACCACGATCAGGAGTCGGGCAAGCCTCCCCGTTTTCACAGATTAGTGGCGGTAGACCGGGGACGAAAATAGTGGGTTCATCTCGAACTTCAAGCCCTCCCGAGGGGTCACCAAGGGCCAGTGGGGAAAGCGATGTGAGAAGGAGCAACAGGACCGTAAATAGCGGGGTCTTGTGGTTGGACTCACTCGACAGCATACGCATCCCGAAGGGATGCCACCCACCAATGACGTATAACACCAACCGAGTCAGGACCGTAGGTCCTGTCAAGGAATAGCATCATGGCCACTCAATATGTGACCTTTCAAGGGTGCATCTGAGAATGGTGATTCCTTCGGTTTCATGCGTTTGTAAATCCGCTCCACAAACAGGACACTGCGCCTGTTCTGCCAACTGCTCAAGCCAAGCCTGCCGAGTTTCAATTTCATCACCTTCTTCACGCAATCTCTGCAAAGTACGCTGTGCTGAACCTGTCAATTTGCCTTCCCAAGGATCTGTTGACATGTCTCTCATCCGAGATTTGATTGCCTTGTGTTCAGCTTCTTGGCCCCCCTTTGAGGAGGGGCCACTATCCATGGACCCGATTGGAACCAAGCCTCCTTTTGCGATTGGTTTGGCAAGGACATAACAGGCGATGAATCCAGTAATATGGGCAAGATGGGCAACATTTGAGGTGGCGGTGGGATATTGCATGATTTCTAGCGCGAATTTGATCAAAGCAATCCAAGCGACCGGCCATTTGCGAATGAGAATGAGGGGGAACTCGATTTCGTCTCGTGGCCAACAGGCCAAGTAGCATCCAAGTAAACCGAACGCAGCACCAGAAGCCCCGATGCAAAGAGTCCAACTTTCCCAATTTGCCAAAGTCCAGCCAATATTGCCACCGAGAACCCCAATGAGGTAAATCGAGAGGAAACGGCCGCGACCTAAACGTTGCTCAAGTGGCACACCAACCAAAATGATGACCAATACGTTACCCAGTAAATGGAACAAATCTGCATGTAACCATGCTGCTGAAATCAGGCGGTGCAGATGTTCAGGTTCAAATGCGACTGCAGGGATGAGTGCGCCTTGAATGAATAAATTGAGATCGATTGCCCACTTGATGGTTGCCTGAAACAGATAGGTCAGCATCAACGAGGCTCCAATCGCCAATGAAATGGGAGTTCGACGAAACCAGGCATGAATGATTGGAGCCAACGCAATGAGACTCCAAATTCCGAACCACGACCATGGGCTCATGGATGATGTCGGGCCGACCGAATGCTTGACCTCTTCGCCGCAGGGCTCAAGCCAAGTATACGATTCGAAGTGTTGTGGCCCTACTTCATGTTGAAGCACTGACGGTGCGAAGAGGCACCCAAAATGTGCTTGAAAATTTCAATATGAAAATTGAATCTGGCAATTGTATTATTTTGACTGGAGAAAACGGTTCAGGGAAGTCTACCCTCTTGGAATCGATCGCTGGAATCATCCCTGTTCAATCCGGCAAAGTCACAATCCAACGTCCATTTGGACTCACACTGCAGTCGGGTGGAATCAATGGTGATGAATTGGTCGAAGAACGACTTGAATATGCGGCTCAGGCTTCCGGTGTCAGCGGTATGGATGGAATACTCAATCATTGGAATCTTGAACATCGTAGGCACGATAAAATCGGGCAACTATCTGGTGGGTTATACCGACGAATGGCGGTCCTCCAAGGCATGATGCCGGCATACGGCAGCGAACCACGAATCTGCCTTCTCGATGAACCATCTGAGGGATTAGATGACACCTCAGTGGATACACTTCTATCCGATATCGCTACACTGCGCGAGCGTGGGCATGCCTTTCTGATTGCAACGCATGACCCTCGTTTACACGACTGTGCTACAGTCATGATGGATTTGGATGCAGAATCTACAGAGATGGACTCGACCATTGAACCCACGACAGCCCCCGAATTGGAATCCACCCCTTCACAGCTCCCTCTTTCAAGATGGTCATCTATATTGGATCGTCGAACAAAGTGGCCACTACTTTCCAGAGGCATACCATTAATGGGTTCAATTTTGGTTCTATTTGCATTGCTCGGAAATGAAATCGGCTCGCTTGTACTCATACCGACATTCTTGGCTTCAATCCCCTGCCTTTCATCATTGCATCACGCGAAGGATTCGCGCGCAGGGGATTGGTGGTTAGCCATGGGTGGTCGCCTGTTTACAATCGACCCGTTATCGGTATTGCTGATTCTCGTATCCCCAATGTTGACCGCTTCGATTTTTGGTTTGGAATATGCGTCGGCGATTTGGATGGTGATTGGGTTGCCCTTCATCGGTATCTACCTCGCCAGTGGTGCGATCCATGAACTTGCAATGAAAATGCCGCGGACCGGAGGACAATATGTGCCTCTGCTTTCACTGGTGCTCATTTGGCCTCTCTTGATTGCGGATGATGCGATATCCACGTGTTCGAATACGTCGATTTGTTCAGATCTATGGACACCACTAATCGTAGCAACTGCAATTCCACTCATCATTTGGTTTGGACTCCCTATTCTGCACCCTCGCACAACGTCAAATTGATGGGCGAGTGGCATCGGTCGATGGGCATGCGAGGTGTGTGGCTAATGCTCCTTGGCCTCGCGATTGCCGGTTTGGCCATGATTCTCGGATTTGTGGTCGCCCCCGACGCAAAAGGGTTTGAAGGAGATTCGTATCGAATCATCTTCTGGCATGTGCCTGCTGCGTGGACGTCTTTCCTTGCATTTGGGATGCTATTTGTCGGTAGTTTGGCTTGGTTTTGGAAGCGTTTAGAATGGGGTTGGACGTTGGCTGGTGTGGCCGCTGAATTGAGTCTCCTTTTCGGGCTGTGTGTCGTCACTTCTGGACCCATATGGGGTGCGGCTGAATGGGGTGTTCCTTGGGATTGGACCGATGCTAGATTGAACACTTATGGGGTCCTCTCTGCAATCGCTCTTTTCCTAGTGCTTTCTCGCCGCAGTCAACCAGATACACCCGAATTTAGAGATGTGTTCTCAGGGATTGGATTGTTCGGTTTTCTACTCGTTCCAATCACTTACATGGCAACAAGATGGTGGCAAGAGAGACACCCTGGACCAGTCATTGGTGGAGGTGAAGAAAGTGGAGTTGATTCTGTAATCTTGCAGATTTGGCTCCTAGCATTCCTCGGTATGACCATTTTACTCATCGGCCAGACAATGGTCAGTTGGGAAGTGCAGAAATGCGAGCAACGCCTCGCAGAGTTACAACAGCGGATGGATTGAGATGAGTGATGTCGCATATTTGGCTGCAGCATACGCTGCCATGATTGGTCTAATCGGTTGGTTTACATGGCAATTGATGGATCGACTCAAGGATGTGCAAGCAAGAATTGAGGCGGTTGAAGGGTCGTTATCGAATCCTTCGGATTCGGATGAATGAGCCGGCGGCTTCAAATCCAAACGGCTCCGCCGTGAATTCATGTCAGAAGACGCATACACCGTTGCTGGAAGAAATATGCCTGAGATTTCAATCGCTGTGGGTTTGATTTTCACGGTGTGGGGAATTGGAGCCTATATCATCAGTGACATGGCAAGTATCACCGCAATGATTCCAATGTTTGTTGGAGGTCCAATCGGCCTCTTGGGTTTGATGTCGACCAAGATGCCGGACAAGAGGAAGATGTTCATGCACATCTCGGCAATGTTCGGCCTCATCTGTGCGCTTGGTGGTCTTCGATTGTTCCAAATTCTGATGGATGGAGATGGAAGCAACTTGCTTATCGGTTCACATGTAATTCTGTTGGTACTCGGTGGTATCTACACATACTTCTGTGTCCAGTCATTCCGATGGGCACGAAAGCAGCGAGAAGCTGCCGAAGCGTAGACAAGGTATGTGGTATGAATGTCCCGAGGTGAAGCGTTTTGCGTTGCCTGTGGGGCAGGCCCACCCCATTCGAGTGATCGATTGTGTGAGACTTGTTTCCGGGAAAGAAATACACTTTCTGAATGCGATGATACGAGTCAAGCATACCGATGCCCAAAATGTGGGATGAACTTTGAAAGTTCACGCTGGGGATTTCTCGAGGCTGAAGACCTGCTTCAGCGAAGATTGGACGATGCATTGCGAATTCACGAAAGGGCGGAAGCCGTTGGAATCGCAACTCGCCCTGAGACAATAGATGAGAGAAATGTGAGAATTCACGTTCAGGTTGATGGGCAAATTGATGCATTCTATTTCGATGAAAAACACGAGGTCATCGTCCGAACATCGAACATGATTTGCACGACCTGCACCCGCAAGGATGGGAATTACTACGAAGCAACCTTGCAGATTCGAAGCGCAGGTCGAAAATTGGAGGATGAGGAGCTCGCAGAGTTGCGGGGTTCGCTGGATACACTACTTGCCTCAATGGAACCAGATCCGATGTTTTTCATCACCAAGGAAGGGCCGGTTGTTGGAGGTTGGGATGTCACGATGGGAAGCAAATCGCTGGCGAGAACATGGGCGCGCCTCATGACGCAAAAGTGGGGTGGCCAAACCAAAGAAACACATTCCGTCGTTGGTCAAAAAGATGGATTGGATGTGACCAGATTGACCGTGTTGTATCGTAGGCCAGGATATGACCAGGGGGATATTCTACGTTGGAGAAATCGCCTTTGGACAGTCGGAGCTTGGCAAAAAGACGGACCGATTCTACTGGCTCTCGATCGACGGGAAAAGACCGGGGCCTCTTGGCGCGATTTGGAAAAGGCAGTTGTGATGTCTCGCTATGTCGAACAAGTCGAAGTGGATGTGTTGAACAGAGATACCTCTGCAGCAGAATTCATGGATCCACGCAACTACAAAATGAAAACGGTTCGTTTGCCTTACGACGATGATGGCAATCAGGTTCGATTGCGCTTGGGTTGGATAACAGATGAATGGGTTGCACTGCCAAGAGTGCGAAATCCCGATGAAGGAAATGGTTCTGGGGGAGAATAATGGCGTCACTGCGTGAACAGGCAAATCGTCTCGATTCTAGCGATATGTTGGGTCATATTCGCAACTTTCCATCAGATTTAGCCAAAGCTTGGGAGGCATCCGAATCTTGGGATTTGTCGACGATTGAAAGTGCTACATTCAACGGTGTTGTTTGTCTTGGAATGGGAGGGTCCGCTTCAGGTGGTGACTTCCTGTCCTGTCTTTCAGATGCGGACGGTTGCCTTCCTTTTGTGGCTCATCGAGGTTATGACTTACCGGCATGGGTGTCCGAAAAATGGTTGGTACTCGCAACTTCATATTCTGGCAACACTGAGGAAACTCTGGATGCGGTTGAGGCCGCAATCGGTCTCGGCTGTTCAGTCGTCGGGTTGTCTTCGGGGGGAGCATTGCAAACGCTCCTTGAAAATTCCAATCAAACTTGGATCCAATTACCGGGAGGCCAGCCTCCACGTTCGGCATTTGGTCACATCTTCGGCACTCAAATTGCACTCGCTTGGAGGTTGGGCATCATGAGTGCTCCTGAAGATTTGGATGCGATTGTTCAGCGTCTGAGTGAAGCGGTCGATGCATGTGATTTCACGCAAGACGATGAAGAGGATGTCATCGTAGAAATGGCCGAATCGATCACAAACCGAGAAATCAGCGTCTTGGCAACTCAATCTTTGGCACCAACCGCATATCGAGCAGCCTGTCAGTTGAATGAAAATGGGGGGGTCTTTGCCAGACCACAGGTCATTCCTGAAATGAATCACAATGAAATCGTGGCATGGGGTGAAGAGAATGCAACAGAGAATCAAGCCCTACTCATCTTCTCTTGGGATGGCGCTCATGAAAGAAACGATTTGCGCCTAGATTGGTTCTTGGAAAACATCACTGTCGAACCCACATGGGCAATGTTGTGTGAAGGGGAGTCGCACCTTGAATCACTTCTCTATGCGGTCGTTTTAATGGATTGGGTTTCATGTGCTGTGGCACTACTTCGGGATAAAGACCCGACCGCAATCGGTCCGATTGTCGGCTTGAAAGAGCACCTTTCTCAATAGAGGGGGCCGAGGACCAAACGTGGGTCAGGGAAATCTAGCAGAGCTTGTTTCCTCTCTATCTGTGTGACCACCCCCGGCAAATCGTGGGTTGTTGGTTCACGATAGGACAACTGGAAATGTAAGTGGGGTGGCCATCCGCCGTTCTCGTGCTCTGCACCGAACCAAGCGATGACCTCACCACCAGATACAGCACGGCCAGGTCTACAATGTTCAGTGGATGCTGCATCCAAATGTCCATACAATACCCACAAGTTTTCGCCTTGAATGGTATGTTGAATGATGACTGTGTGGCCATAATCACCCTTCGCTGAATTGTATCCTGAAAATGCGACAACACCGTCTGCGATCGATTTCACAGGGGTGCCGATGGGACCACCGATATCTAGACCGACATGAATGCAACGATCTTCTGAGAACAATTCGGTATTGTAAACACTTGGACGAACCTCATTGTAGCGACCAATTTCAAACTCAAAGTTAGTCGTTGAAAATACTCCGGTTGTTAGATCTAGGACACCATACTCGTCCGGTAAATCGACCGTTGGATGCCAATGCTCTTTGGCGAAATCTATGCCGGCCATGCAATCTCGAACAAACACCCCTTCAACACACCTTCGGAAGCACCGACTTCAAGTGGAGAATGCTGACGTCGCCTCCTTAGGAGGCGATAATTTGGAGGCAGGGTTATTCAGCATCATCCTCGGAAGCATCCTTCTCATCGGTCTGGGATTGATTCCAGGGCTCGCCCTCATCCGAATATTGGATCCCGGTGCAGACCAACTTCGACAGGTGATGCTTGTCCCCGCGGCTAGCCTCTTGGTTCTCTATGGATTGGCTGGCTGGTTGGTCGTTCTTAGAGGTGAACATTCTGTTGGATTTCTCGTGCTCGCAATTCTGGCTGTAAATGTGCTATCAGCAACACTTGGGTGGCAAAGAGAAAGTGTGCGGGTTCGCCGACTTTCGGCCTGGGAGCGCCTTGAAGAAATTGAAGCCGCGGCTGAAGCAGAAGCGGGCACTGTCGAACTGGAAGAAGATGTGGTCGCAGGAAAAAAACACGCCGCACTCGTTGAAACTGGTAGGCCTATTTGGTTGCCTTGGGCACTGGGTATTTCTGCAGTTGTTTGTCTAACCCCTCTGCTGATTCTAGACCGACCAATGGGGGTTGATTGGTTGGGTTTCGCAACCCTCTCTCATCGGTTGGCGGAAACGGGTTCACTGATGCTGCCAGAACCCAATGTTGGAAGATGGACATACCCTCCTGGATTCCCTGCATTGGCCGCATTTCTTGAACAGGCTACAGGATTGTCGCCCAGTGATTGTGTTCATCTGTTAGGGCAACTCACACTTCTAGCAATCATCTGGGGTGTTGCGGGTGCTGCCGATCGCTGGGGTGCGGCTGGGACGACGCTGTTGGCTCTTTGCCTAGCGCCGGCATTGTTTGCCAAGGCGTTCGATAGCGGCTATCCAACTGTTGCCAGTCAATTGGGTCTGGTGTTAGGATTGTTGGTTTTGGTCAAACCACCCCGGGAGCGAAGTAAACGAATGGATGTGCTGTTCGCATTCGGTGTAGCCTTTGTTGGCGTGATTCACCCCACTGGTTCGCTCTACCTTGGAACATTGTTACTCGCATGGTTGGGTGCACACCGATGGTCTGCACAAAGAGAAACTTCGCACTCTGGTCGACTTGCAATCATTTCTGCGGTGGTTGTTGGTGGTGCTGTGATTACCGTCATGGGAATCTTTGCACCTAGAATGCTCGACACACCTGTTTGGGCAGAATACGGATGGCAAGGAGGCCTGCCTTTACTCATCTTCAATGGACCCTTGTTACTAGGCCTTGCTGGTTGGGCTCTATGGCGATTTAGAGCTTCATTTGAGGTATGGTTGTTGGGCCTTTGGATCGCCATGCAGTGGATGCTCACTTGGGTTCATCTACTCGATGGCTTTGTGGGGATATCGGTATTGACACTCATCTCCTACATGCTGTACTCAATGGCCTTGCATGGGTTCCACATTCCCTTGGCTGTATTGGCTGGAATCGTTCTAGCAAAGGTTCCCCGGCTCACGCCGAGAATGCGTGAAAGACGTTTGGATGAAGCGCACGAAGAAGTTGCGGATGGTGGCGAGATGAGTCTCGTGGAGTTGGAGGTACCTGAATCAGCGGAAAAACGACCAACTCAAGCGCTGATGAGTTTCGCACTCATCTTCATTTTGTTATCCCACATTGTGATGATCGAAATTGCAGCACATCCTGAAGTAGAAGCGCAAACAGAGGGGGATCGGCTCTTACGAGCAGCCATCGCCAGTCTCCCGAGTGATGCTGTGCTCTATTCAGAAACGGCACATTGGGGAATCCTATACGACGTAGATGTCGATTTAGGTTTGACAAGTTTCCCAAGTCTTGGATTATTGACAGTAGAAGAGAGGGTGCAATGGGATGCGGAACGAGCCATTCTCGCAGATGATGTGAACCGAATTATTGAACTTGGAATCACACATGCTGTGACCTCACCCCGAGGGCAAATGGGGCACATACTCGCTGAGAGTGAACACTGGGCCATTTTGGCAGATGAAAGGGGAAGTCGGCTTTGGCAATTTGAAGCGGTAGCCACTGAAGCCTCGATCAAAACAAGTGTCACAACATTCCCCTCCATAGAGGATTGTTTGGAACCCTGTGAATGGCGACCTGATTCGTGGGCCTATGCGGATACATCCCATCTAGGAATTCGCCCAGATCATACCGCTTTCCTCACCGGCGGGGGGATGAATTTTGAGATGATTGAATTGCCTCGCCAACATCGTGATGCTGATCTGAAAATCAGTTTACAAGTCACTGCACCCGGAGATATCGATGTTGAATTCATGGTTTGTGATGTCGGCATGGCCAACTGCAGTGTGAAGGCAGGTGTCGTCGAACGAGGTGTGAGCACATTGACGGTCTTACACCATAGTGATTTCATGGGTGAAATTGAAGTCCACCTCTCCGTAACGGCAGAAGAAGACAGGTGGTTAGACCCCGCTGGCATCTCGGGTAGAAATGATCGAATCATAGACACAAACGGGCTTTGGGTACATTGGATCGAGGTGAGAGATTTATGAGTAGGGGGTTGACGATTTTATTGCCCACCTACAACGAAGTGGATGCATTGCCAAAAGTTGTCAATGCTCTACCCCTAGATGAACTTCGAGCCGCCGGATGGGAGCCACGAATCGTTGTCGCCGATGGACGTAGCACAGACGGGACACAGCAAACTGCAACTGGTTTGAATCTAGAATTGATTGTTCAAGGTCCAGCCGCTGGCAAAGGGTTCGGAATGCGAGAAGGGTTTGCGCGCTTCCTCGCCCATCATGATGATGTGCTGGTGATGCTAGATGCTGATGGAACCTATGCTCCCGATGAGATGCTTAGACTGCTGAAACATCTTGACAGAGGTTCGTATGATGTTGTCATCGGTAGCCGACTGAGGGGCGATATTCAACCGGGTGCAATGTCGCGACTAAATTGGATTGGGAATCATATTCTCACATGGTTCGCTGTGGCCTTGTATCAGGTGTTCATCAGTGATGTTTGCACGGGATATTGGGCATTTCGCAGGAATGCGATTCAGAAGATGTCTCTCAACTCGACGGAGTTTGAAATAGAGGCTGAGATGTATACTGCATGTGCCACTGAAGGGTTGCGGATGAGCGAGGTGCCAATCTCCTATGCGCCTCGAATCGGCG
>CAZXVR010000014.1:0-19754 GCA_964644485.1 uncultured Candidatus Poseidoniales archaeon
ACTGATGCTGGGATAGAGCGCCTCGCCACCCGTTCGTGCAATGAATTCGGGAAGAGGGGTCAAATCCACCTCATCACGTGGATGCGTAAACATCGGCATCGAGTATCGATCACTTGTTGCGTCGGGTGGATTGACCACACGATGTGTGACTGCCTTGAACAGCCCATTGGTCAGATTTTGCAACATGTCCCCCGAATCGACAATGATGTGCTCATGATTTCCTTCGACAGAGATCCAACCTCCATCGTGGTCCATGACCTCGAGACCCGCAGCACTGGCTCCAACGAGTAGGGTGATGAAATTGATATCCTCATGCTGTGCGCTTCGGACAGCACCTTCTGGAACATCATCGCCAAGTGCAGGATAATGCAGAATTCTGAGAATGGTGTTACCATCAATCGCCATGCCCGGCAACCAATCAGGGCCTTTACCCAGATACTGTGAGCAAACTTCGAGGAGGGTCCGGCTCAACTCCTCCATCTGAATGTAAAGGCCATCGACCGCAGGCCCAAATTCTGGACAATCAGCGGTTGGCCAAATATTGGCCGGATATTCTTCCTTGAGTGGGTGACCATCGGCAAGGGTTCGTCCCGTTTGCCAAAATTCCTTCAGATCTGGAGCGGGATTGTCCTTGGCATGTTCGACTCCAAAGGGAACGTATCCTCTCTGGTTACTGGATTGATTCCAGCGCATTTTTGTTCCATCATCCATGTTGAAAAACGTCTCACTGACCTCGTATGCTCGATCGATGTCACCGAGTGGAATGCCATGTCCAGTCAGTGCGAAGAAGCCGATATCTTCCAACGCTTCACCCATTTTATTGACAAATGCATCGCGGCTTTCAGCGTCACCGTTCGTATATTCGCGGAGGTCGAGGGTTGGGATTGAATCTCTGGCCATCAACTCGGGCGCAACTCGGGTGCCCATGAATCCTTCGCGTTCTCACTGCTCCGATTCATACTTTTCACGGAGTTGTTCGACGGTCCAACCTGCATCGAGTGCATCTTGCACCTGTTGAGGTGACCAACCAGGGAAATCATACCCGTCTAACTGAGGTGCGCCAAAGACTCCATCATCTCGGCCTACAGAGACCTCTCTAGCCTCGCTACCGGCATTTGGTCCGACACTCGTTCCATCCAAGATGACCGCACCAGTAGGGGCATTCTCTTCATTTTCCGTCCAAATCTCCGCGCTGATATCTCCAACATCATCGACCAACACGTTGCCGGCAGCCTCCTTTCGACTGTTGAAAAACATCAGACCCAAAGCTCCGAACAGGCTGATGGCTGCGATCACCACCAGTGCGAACAAGATCCTGGCGGAGGTGCTTTCCATCGCGTCCTCACGGAATGGCCCCGCATCTTCCTCATCGTCTTGCGTGGTGTTGGTGTTGTTCGAGTTTGAACTTGGATTTTCAACATGTGGATCAGTACAGGGCACAGTTTCGTTGTCGGCAACCCCATCCAAATCAGCATCCGCAGTTTGAACCGCAAGTGATGCGGCGAGTGCTAAACTCCACGCCCACATGACTTCATCTCCATCGTAGATACAATCTCCATCGGTGTCAGGGTTCTGCGCCAATCCACCATTCTGGAATTCCTGTAGGTTGGCCAAACCGTCACCATCAGGGTCAAGGTTTTGCTCGGAATTTGTGGTTCCGGGAACGGCAGACCAAGTTCGATTCAATCCATTCTCGATTTCCCAGTAGTCCGGCATTCCATCACCATCGGTATCAGTGAATGTGTCCAATCGGTTCCAATCTTCTTCAAACATCAATGTCTGATGCTCCGCCAATTCTACATGTTCGATTGCGAGCCCCATCTCTCGGTTACGTAGAGCGCTATTGCTCCCCCAATTGATGCTGCTAAACAAACTCCACTCGCCATCGATAATCATGCTCTTGTCGTGCAATTTGGTGATTTCATTCGAAGGCGCCATGATGCGTGCTTCGACATCCAAGCCATCGGTCATGTTCAGTCGGTGATTGAAGTGATTCACCGTTTCTTGGATGTCATCACTCATGTAATATCCGTTGATGAGTAAGCGGACGGAAACACTTCGATTGGCAGCCCGTTCAATGGCTTCAATCAGCGGATTATCTCCATATCCCCAATGCCACCCCAAATCGAAGTATTGCACCGAAATATCCAGTGATGAATCCGCTTGATCAATCAACCACACTAGAGATTGAATACAGTCGTCTGGGCAAGTGAGTAGGACTGCACCAAACGGTCCATCATAGGCCAATTGCATGGGCTCAGTGGGCCCGAATTCAGTTGACGCAGTGGGGCGGACCCAACCGGTGGGTCTCCCCATCGTAATGGGTGCATCTTCGTGGTTGATGATGTGGCGCTGACTTTCATTTTCATCCCACGTCAATCGCGACATGATGAGATCAGCCACATCCTGACTGTTGACGATTACACCCGAATCTCGATTTCCAGCGTCACCGTCGAGTGGGAATGTAGAACGTTTCCAGTTCCCACTTCCAATCCAGACACTATCGCCATCGCGGACAGCAACCTTGGAGTGGATGTAGCGATAGGGTGCCATTGGTGCATTGTTGCCTTCGGGTTCAATCATCCAAAGGACTGTGCAACCCGCGTTGGCCAGTTCATCCGCCCATCCTCTTTGGTCCGAGCTATCTTCGGCATCACCGAGAATTTGTCCTTCGAGCAAAATGGTACAATCAACACCGCGAAGCACAGCCGCTTCAATCGCGAGGAAAAGTTCAGGCGAATCAAATTGGTAAACATGTAGGTGAAGGGACGTTGTGGCCCCATTGATCCACTCTACCATTTGGAACAGAGAGCCGACCGGTGAATTCACGGGGACGACAGTGCCCTCTGCCCCGAAGTATCCCGAATCGCAAAATAGGCTGGAACCCAATCGCAACCAGCGATACTCCCAATCGGCAGAGGTATCGGTATCAGGCAGCACATCACAACCATCTCCTCGCATTAGAATGAGACCCGCCGAATCGGTGGGTGGCAACTCTAGTGCCAATCCATTCCAACCAGGGATTTCTGCAAAACCGGATCCATACACAAAGGCATCAACAACAGTTCCATCTGGAGCAATCAGTTGTATTGCGCCGCCACTGTTGATTAGCCAAGGTGGAGAATTGCCAAAGATTGTGTTTGCATCAATCGCTTCTGGACCGCCATCCACAATGAGATTGTATGGTTCTTCTGTGATGACAACAGATTCACCGGGTTCCAAAATGTGGCTGAGCATCCATGACTGTTGCGAACTGTCTGCGGTGTGGCGCTCAATGACCCAACCACCGAGGTCGACCCAAGTGTCACCAGTGTTGGTAATCTCAAACCAATCATTGGAGCGACCCGGGACCTCTACGGGCATGACACGTGTGAACTTGATTGTCATATCTCCATCATACGAATGGACAATTGGGTTTGCCTCACCGGGGGTGGGCCACAGTGCTTGGCGTGTTTCCGCCTCTCCGTCGCGCGATTCAAGCGTAGCACAATCTGCACTGGTATCCCATGTTAGCGTCTGGAGAGCCATTCCATTTGGATCGATGAGTGTAATGCTTTCACCTTGATTGGTGAGAATATTCTCTTCAAGATTGAGCACCACATAATCTCCAACTTCCAAGATCATTGAGTTTGGTGTATGATTCCACAAACGCCCTGGAGCCACAGCTGCAGCACTCCCACCATCATCTTGCACCATGAATCTCGACAAATTGACCGACATTCCGGCTGCATTGTAGAGTTCAACCCATTCGCTGGCCAACCCATCGGTGGGGTTTGAGCACTGTGGGCTAACCTCGGACATCACAATCTCGTTCGATGCAGAGTATGGCTGCGCGAAGAAAACGTTGGCCTCGCCGGGGGTTGGCCATGCTCCAATCACCCACATGTCGCTTGGATTTGCTCCGGCAACCATGCTCATGCCGTAGGCTGAATGACTCCAAGTCACCGTGTGTGCTGGATTCCCTTCAGGGTCGTTGAGTTTGAGTGTACCTTGGCTGTTTGTCAGTGAAATCGAATCATCACCCAGTGGATAAACCAAGAATGCACCAGGACTCAATGTTCCGGGAGGCAACGCAAAGCCAGTTCCTGAACGCAATTCCCAGCCGGTTAGATCTACAGATTGGTTTCCAATATTGGTGATTTCAACCCACTCGCCATCCATTCCAGTTTGTGAATCCGCCCCGATAGGGTTTGGCAAGAACTCGGAAATTCTCAATCCCGTATCACCGGTTTGGTTGCCAGGATTTCCACCGACTTGACCGGGGTTGAGTGCGCCCGGCGTATTGTAAGGGGACGAAATCCAAGGACCCTCCAGCATCAATGGGTCAGCTGGAATGTAACTGATGTTCTGGGGATGTGGATTCAACCATTCAACGATTTGGCGGATGTCCCCATTTCCATCGACAAGGGAGATGGAATCGTAATTGTTCAGCATCGAAACCGGACCGTATACCAAGAAATCCCCCGGTGTCAATTGGTTGACTGTGTTTGGTAGAACCTCATGAATTCCACTTCCTGTTCGCAGTGAGTATGAGTTACTTCCAATGGGCTGCCCTGAACCACCTTCTTGTGGAGGGTAATAGAATTCGACCCAACTGCCACCTACAGATGAGTTCTCTGCGGTAACGTTCACCATTACTTCGTTGATTTGGTAGGGCAAACCTGGGAGGACTGTGTTCGGGGCATTCATGGTTTCAGGTGTGGGCCACTTTGCCGTAGTAAGATCGTCAGCATTTCGACCCCAATCGGGCGTGAGGGCACTTGCGTTAACGTAGGAATGTCCCGGATATGTGGGGCCTGAATATTCGACCTGATGGGTGACTTCACCACTTGGCATTCTGAGTTTGATTTGTTCGGTTCCGGCACCATTGTTGAGCATGCCATAGGCTCGTGTTCCATTGACGGCGACGATTCTGTGTTGCCCGGGGTCAATCATTGTGCCATGACCGACAAGATGTGTCGTGTTCATCAACATCGAGTTTCCAGCAGCATCGTCGATGGACCACCCAGCAAGATCGATGGCTATGGAACCAATGTTTGCAATTTCGACCCATTCCCCTCCGGGCCAAGTGGCGTTGTCATTGGTCCAGTAAGGGTCGGGCATGACCTCAGTAATTCGCAATTCGCTCTGGACATAGGTTGGACCTCCTGGACCTCCACCCGTGTTCACAGCACCCGGCGTGTTGGTGTTTGAATCGACGAAATCGTCGGTGGCCGTAGCCCCGGGAATTTTGCTGATGTCACTATTGGCTTGTCCCGTGGTGACCGTATGGACCGATACACCATTTCCATTGATGAGGTCCAATGTTTCTCCCGCATTGTTGAGTTTGAGCGTACCCTGTGAGTTCTCTGCAATAATCGCGTAATCACCAGCTGCCAGCACATATGGTGTGGCTAAGTTGGCAAAATCTACCCAAGTATTAGCATCGATTGGGTGTGAATATTGTGCATCATCAACCAATGTCCATCCTTGCAGATTGATGTCAGTGGTTCCACTGTTGTAGAGTTCAACCCATTCACAAGCAGGATAGTTCCCCGTATCGGTTCCCATTGGGTTCGGCATCAATTCATTGATGCAAACATCGCTACTACAGGCGGTTGATCTGGCACTGGTCGCTTGGACCAATGGCGACAGGCTCATGACAATCATCAGTGTGGTCAATAGCAGGGCATTACGACGCATGGGGTTCACCGCAGGGCATAGCCCTGCGCTCACGCGTGAGGGTATCCTGCCCTTAGTGCCTCCGCAGATTAGATGAAACCGAAACCGTCGAGTTTCTGAGCAAATGTGTAAATCATAATCGGCACCAGGATGATGCCCATTCCGTGACTTCGTCTGATGCCAATCCTCGGTGGCATCAAGCCCATTGCGGTCCCGACGATGAGTACACCGATTCCGATCCAACCGGTAGACAACCAGACGAGAAGCGTAACAAATCCAATCACGCCCATGACCATGCTTCGAAGTGGAATCAATTCGTGCAGTTTGAGCATGCCTTGTCCGACCTTAATCATCACAGGGACGGCAAACAATCCAGCACCGATGGTAATGGCCATCAGGCGGATGTAATCTGACGGTGGTTCAAGCCCCGTCCACTGGTCGATGGGATACATCATGTTCAGTGCAAGCGCCGCACCCGAACGAGGACGTAGTACGAGGTAGAGGAATGTCAGAACCATGACCGTCACGGCCGTGTTGGTGGCCGACAGGACCGCGATGACCTCAAGGTCCTGTGTGCGGGTTTGGGCATCCAGATCTTCCAATTCTGGACTCGCCTCTTTGACCTCGCGCGCCTTTGCGAGCATCTCATCATCTTCCTGCTCCCTCTCGACAACGTTGGTGTGGTCATCACCGATGACTGTAACATCTCCACCAACCACTGAGTCCCAGTCATCATCGGCAGTGTTTGAATCGACTGCTGTTGAACCTTGAACTTCATCGACAATCATGGTCGCTGCAACATTGGTGAATTGCGAATCGTCAAGGCCATGCAAGCGTGCGGATTCAGCCCTATATTCTGCGATTCGAGCCCGTGCTGCGGGATCGTTGATCCCCCCGGGTCCATACTCAAAATCGGCCGGGATGTAATCGGGATCAGTCAGGCGACCCCAGAAGTTTCGCGCACTCATCACGACAACGGTTGCCTGAGCAGCTGTCATTCCCGGCAGGATGGCCATGACCGCTGCACAGCACGATGAAAGGAAGCAAGGCACCATCAACGGTCCCGCCGGTGGCAATTCCCAATTCTGCTCCTGTGGCGGCATCTCTGATGTGGTCACGTAGATATCGATTAGATTGGCGATTCCGAACAATCCCGCGAGTGCGGGCATCAGCAATGTAGCCGAGGGCATGCCAACGGGGCTCCGACCGGGCAATTCGAACACAGCCCAGCCATAGAAACCTGCGAGCAAGAAGAAGGCGGTTGCAACCAGCATCCCTGCTGCGCGCGAATTGTCGCCCAATCTGAAATCGATGGCCTCAAACTTGCGATAAATCCTCCACTTCCCAATGGTGAATTTGATTTCGAGTGGTTTCGGTAGAGGGATTCTCGCCCACGAAGTCACCACCTGAACCCACCGTGGCCAAGCGAGGCGTGTGGTTTCAGTGAGGATGAGGAAAGCGGAAATTGTCAGCAAAAGCCATGGCAAAAAGTCACGGCTGAGTTCATACAAACCGAGGCCGGGATTGGTTCCAAACAGCAGTCTTGCAACGATAAGCAATGGAATGCTGAGCAACAGCCCAAGTTGGCTCCCGCGCGCTGAATAGGCAACACCCTGAGCTGCATGTCCCGAGATCAGCATTCTGTGACCCGGTAGCAATGCGAGTGCAGTATCTCCATCAGGAGCTCCAATCAAAGCACTGGGGATGTAATTCAGGAACGTGTGGACTGTCCCCATCGAGACGATAATGGCTGCAACAGAAGACAATGGGATACCTGCATTGACTGCCAATGGGGACATTGAAAGAGCAAGTAGAGCCACATTGTTGACGTGGAAACCAGGAATCAATCCTGTCATGCAACCGAGGAATACACCGATGAAGAACGAGGCCATGAGCCACGCCCAATCGAGCATAATTGGATCCATATTCATCCATCCTATCAGAGTGTTAGACAAAGTTGTGTGCCCGGACTATCCGTATGGTCGATGGCCACCAAACGCCCGGTCCAGACATGGACGCCAGTGCTATTGCCGCCTTCATCGAATCCGATTTCCACCGCAGTTCCATCATCGAATAGACAAATTCGGTCATCGGTTCCAGAGGCGACCAACCACAAATCACCACCATCGGTTTGGTTCAGTTCTCCATTGACATTGACCAATGTGTTCACCTGCCAAGTCCAAGCATCCCAGCCTGCCGACCAAGAGAACGTATCAGGGGGGATATCTACCGTGCCAATGGCATACAATGGAACGTCGAGCATAATCCGTCCTTCAGCCTCGTTCCAAACGACTGTTGCATTGTAGAATTCGACATAGGTTCCTTTCTCGATCCATTCAGCATGAGCGCCTGCAATTTGGAAACGCAAGGTGGTAGACCGTTCAAAGTAGTCCTTACCGTCACCGAGGTATCCCTTGTCATAATCCGGTGAGACCGAACCGGTAGTCCAACCCGCGACGTTGACCTCTAGGCCGATCCAGTCCGAAGGATTGGCTGCGATTGTTGCTAGGGTTGTGAAATCCCCAATGAGGATGCCCACAGGATTGACTGTGTGATCTTCATCACTCATCTGTAGGCAGATTTGTGCTCGATCTTCGGACCAGATGAGGCGCCCTGAGAAACCATCCTCGGGCAATGTTCCATTGACGGTCAGATTCAGATTGGGAATCAAACAGAGGATGCCGACATTTTCCCCACCTGGCGCTACAATCCAATGGGCATCGTCCGCCCAATGGTATGTACCTTCAACATAGACGAGTTTACCGATGTCATACGACCATGTCTCCGCTGCGACCGCCCAAGACAGGCGCTTGGCCCCTGCGGGGTGTGTGACATCAACGGTTGACGATTGGACCACGATTGACCAGCGATAATTTCGCTCATCCCATTGGACCCAGCCGGTGAGATTGACCTTGGAACCGGCCTCAATCCATTCGGTAACCCGGCCCTGTAGAGACACGTAGAGTCGGTGGTCACTATCGAGATATGAAGGGTTGTCAATCAGGGTAAAGCTCTGCCAGGTCACATCTGGTTCGATGGCATCTGAGAGGTAGCCTGAGAGGTTGACAACTTTGGAGCGATACGACTCAGCATCGGCTGAAATGTCATTCAATGAGGTTTCAATCATGGTGACTTCTGCGCCGACCTTTTCAGCGATTGCACCCATTCCCTTCGCGTTAATCCAGATTTTGCCGTTGTATTGTACAACCTCGCCTTCGACGATAATTCTGGAACCAATCGGAGGGACCTCACTGGTATCATACCAACGAATTTTGACAACGTGAGGTGCATCTTCAACCTGCAGATCAACCCGATCCGAACCATCGCTATACGGGTCCCTGACCCAAGAGATCAGTGTCCCTTCAATTTTTACTGTCTCGGACAGGTGTTCATGCACCTCGTCAATTTCAACTCTATCCGGCTCGCGAACCACGGCATAGAAATTCAGCGTTGAGACCAAGAGAACCGACAAAAAGAACGCAGCCCACATCTTCGACATAGACCTCCGAGTCATCCCGATAGGGATGAAGATTGCCAAAAGAGCCGGTGGTCTCATTTGCCTGACCTGTAGTGGCCACAGCGTGGCCAGAGTCCTGCCGTCGCTCACCATCGTCCTTCTCTTGGCGATGTGCTCAATTCCGACCACTCTGGAATCGACACCTTTACGGGTTACTGAAGCGCCTTCGCAAGAAGCAAACATCGTCACTTGGAACGTCGGAGATGTCTGGCAATATGACATCGAATTGGACGCCGTCGTATTGGTCGAAGACAGCCCTGATTTGTCAGGTTCAACCCTCGAAATTGTAACTGGTGATGCAACGATAGAAGTCGCTTCGGTGACGACCTACAACATCTCCGGTCATTGGGTCCCCGCTTACCGATTGGAAATCGATGCCGACGGCCGGGGTGATGGGAGATTCCCCGAACCAAATACCGGTATTTTTGCCACGGGTGAACTGATTGTGGATTATCATGAAACCCGGTGGGTTCGCGCCTCCGACCTTGCCATCATTCACCGGGTTCAATCCATCGACTTGGACTTTGATGCATTTGGAATCTGGATGACCGGAATTGCAGATTTTACCCACACCCACGAGTATGACCCCCCGCAGGAGGTTTACGACTTCCCGATGAGATTGAATGAGACTTGGAACACCGCATCAATCCATACGCAAAGTTGGTCCGGGAGCGGTGGCCCCGTCGCGTTGCCCTCTGAGCCTGAGGTCGGTGAGGAAACCATTCTCTACAACATCACTGAGATAGGCGAAAGTCCAGCCACCTACAGCGGATGTGAGGAATCTTACCACACTTGGTGGAACAATACGAATGGTGATCTCTTGGAGGATCATTGGTGGTGTCCAGCGGTCGGAAACGACGTCTATTGGTGGACAGATGATATCGCCCTAGATGGCGTGGATGCCAAATTTTGGTTGACCTCGTTCACCCCTGCTTCACCCTCTGATGTCACCGTCGAAATAGAACCCTCCTACGCCGCTCTCAATCAGATGCTCAACATCACGATTACCGGTCCGGACGGCGAAGACGGAACACTTTGGCATCACGAGAATATGTACAATTTCACACTTGTCGACGGTATGGCCATACTGCAAATTCCAGCCAACAATCGGATGGATGACACGCCGACCAGTATCGATTGGGGCACGCACGGTATTCTAGCGTGCCTCGACCCTGAGGGTATCGCGATGATTTGTGGTGCTGCGACGCTGACATTGGAGGGCAGTGCGATTGGCGCATTGCTACGACAAGATGCGATTTCTAGGGCCCCATTGGTGTTGGAAGTGGGTCATGAAACCGCTCTTAGGCTGGGACTTTCATTCAGATTTTGAGCGCCGAATTGCAGCGAGCGCTACAATGCCGATTCCTGCCAAAAAGGATGGAGCAGGGAGCCCGTTACCCGTGACCACCGTTGCAACCACATCCTCTGATGAATACTTGTGATCTGTTAAGGTGGCTGAAAGAATCAGAGTTCCATTGACGAAGTGTTGGGTTTTGACCAAGAATCCTTCTTCGTGGTACCAATCGATGCTGGTACGAGATTCGCCTACAATTTGTTGCTCCATCCGCATCGTTGGAGTGTTTCCATAATTGTCATCCCCTGTGGAGACGACAGATTCTTCGACAGCAGTCCAGGTCACCTGTCGTGCTAAATCTTCTGAAACTCTACTTGTTTCATTCCAAAGAGCTCGATTGATTCGCTCCTCCGCAATGGTCGTGCGCGAGATGGTTTCTGAAAAGTCCCATTCGTCCCCAACTTGAATTCCACTGGGCCACAATCCATCACGCTCGATTATTTCCTCAGTGATCAAACGATTTTCGAGATAATTGTCCTCGCCACCGCCGCTAAACCAGGTTTCGAGATAGATGGTTTCAACACGCTTCTCAAACGCGTTCGCACCAGTGGGTGACCAAACTTCAATGGTGGTGGTAATGTTGAGTGTCATCGTATCATTTTCGTAATCGGTGGTTCCTTCTGTGAAATGAACCGTCATGTTCACCGAATGTTCGACAAGGCTCACACGGCAATTCGTGTTCTGTCCTCCAAGGCTGATACTCTCGCTATCTTCAATGGTCATCCGCATCGGTACTTCCTCGACAAGATTCAATCGCTCAAAGCCCTCACTTTCATTGGCCATTTGTGCTTCATATTCTGCGAATACAGCGGCGGTCCAACCATCGTATTCAAACCAATCACCAGTCCTGTAATCAGGTTGTGAAATCACCATTCCCGAAGCGGTTCCAGAGGCGAGCAGGCCGACGACCATGATGACCACTAGGTGCCTGCGCATGTATGCCGACTCACCCCTGAGTCCTTCAATAGAACCCATTATCGTGGAACCGTTTCCTTGAATAATCAGAGCACTCACCCGTAGGGTGATACCATGTCGCCAGACCGTCATCGAGCCATACTTGCGATTGCAGCCATCGGACTCTTCGTGCTACCCGTTTTAGCATCAGCCGCACCTGTTCCAATCGCAGAAAAGGAAGAGGTTCCATGGTGGGAAGATACGCTGATGGACAAGGACAAAGATGGCATTCAGGACAATATCTGGACTGCGATTGAAGTGTTCCCTGACGAGTTCATTGACGAAGGTGACCGCATTGGTGTCATCGTTGATTTCGACCATCTACCGACTCCCGAAGATGAGCGCCTGCTGGAAGATGAAGTCGACTTCATTCACCAACATACATTCCATCTGATTGACAGCATCGCTGGAACTGTAGCGATTGATCGAATCGAAGCACTCTCAGTGCTGCCAGGCGTCGTCATGGTTGAGTTGGATGGTATCATGCAGATTGCCAACTCTGATGTCAAGGATACTCATGGTGTGTGGGACGTGTATGAAGCGACTGGATACGATGGTGCAGGTAGCGTCGTCTCCATCATCGATACAGGTATCGATGGTCACCACGTCGGTCTAGATGATATGGATGATGACAACAGTACGGATGACCCGAAAATCATCGCCTTCTACGATGTGGTGAACAACCCCGGTTTAACCAACGGTTCCGAAGTCTTCCCCTATGACGACCAAGGACACGGCTCGCATTGTGCGGGCACAACCGCAGGCACCGGCGCACCCACATACGAGCACACCGGAATGGCACCACAGGCACAATTGGTCGGTGTCAAGGTGCTCGATGCGGGTGGTTCAGGTTCGTTCGCAGGTGTCATGATGGGCATGGAGTGGACGGTTGAGAAGCGCCATGAATTCAACATCCGTGCAGCGAGCATGAGTCTGGGCGGATTTGGTGCCATCGAATTGACCAGTTCCGAAGATGAGAGCGTAGCTCGAATGGCCAATGAGATGGCTCGTGCTGGAATTGCACTGTTCATCGCTGCTGGAAACAATGGTGTATCGGCACAAATCGGTACACCCGGTAGTGCGGAAGATGTCATCACAGTGGGTGCGTTGGATAAGGGAGAGGCACCCGGAATTGCAGTCTACTCCAGTCAGGGTCCAACGGAAGAGGGTCGAATCAAGCCCAACATCGCTTTCGTGGGATCCGGTGTCATGTCAGTTGAAGCCAATTCAGTGACTGGCTACACGGGTATGTCGGGTACCAGTATGGCCACCCCTGGTGCCGCGGGAGTTGCCGCTTTGATGTATCAGGCGAACCCCGAACTTTCACCATTCGATGTCCGCAATATCATGCAGGAAACCTCCGATTACCGACAGTGTCATCACAAGGGTGTCAATGAGCCCTGTGCAGAGGATGCAACCTCACTCAAGCCACGTCAGAACAACGTGTATGGGCACGGCGAAGTTCGAGCTCACCCAGCGGTCATGGAAGCGGCCAACCAAGTCTACGGATTTACAGACACGGTAGCAGTGAATCTCTCGACTCAAATCATGGGTGACAACAAGGTCCACGTTGGCCAGGGTCAATCGGTGACCTTCACCATCGACGGTGCGGCTGAAAAGATCCAGTGGCGCACATGGGATATGCGCGATGAGTGGATGGATTTGAACGAATACGAACCGGGCTCTGGTCAGTTTGAAATCAAGCATGACATGTTTGTTGATCGCCTCAAGTATTTGCCAGGGAACACCATTGAGGGCAATCAGACGTTGCTGGTCCGCGCTCTTGTGGGGGACAACTCCAGCGCCAATGTCGTCACTCACTTGCACATCATGGGCAGTGAGAAGGCACCCGATACATCAGGCGAATCTGGATTTTTGAGTACAGGTTTGATTGTGGGCGGACTTTCCTTCCTCTTGTTCCTCTCAATCGCTGCCGCAGTCGTGCTCTTCATGCAACTCCAGAACATTCGAGATCCTTCCCTGTACATCCTTGAGGAAGGGTCAGTCGACGCTGTCATCGAGGATTAGGGATGACTCCGCAAGGCCAGATCCTACTGGCCGCTTTACTCGCAGGTCTCGTCGCCATTGCGGTGACCGTTGCCATTGAGAAATTCGGAGGTCTCATCGGTGGTATTCTAGGGACCATTCCGACCACCATCGTTCCCGCAGCCGCCTTCATGTGGCTGGCAGAACCAACCGATGCAGCCTTCCAACCGGCGATGGGCATGGTACCTGTAGGCATGCTTCTCAACGCCATTTTTCTGTGGTTGTGGCGAGTGGTTCCATCCAAAGTTCCCGATTGGACATTTGGCAAACGGTTGGCCACCATCACCACCATCAATCTCAGCGTTTGGTTTACGGGTGCAGCCATCGCAGTGACCCTGTTTTCTGAACAGGCCTCGATGACGGTCGGCCTCGCTGCTTTACTGATTGGTGTCATCCTCGGACTGTGGATCACCCTTGAGCATCGGCATGCACCTCGAGGTCACAACAAGGTCGGTCCACTGACCTTGTCCATGCGTGGTATTGCAGCAGCAACAGCGATTGGAGTAGCCGTTTGGTTCTCGCAACTCGGCTCACCTTTGTTGGCAGGAATGGCCTCCGTATTCCCCGCGATTTTCCTGACGAGCATGGTCGCACTTTGGATTGCGCAGGGCGAAGATGTGCCGAGTGGTGCTGTCGGCCCGATGATGCTCGGAGCGATGTCGGTCAGTTTCTATGCCCTATTGGCCACATACACGTTGGCTGAGTTTGGTGTCATAGTCGGATCTGTCATCACATGGCTTGCTTCGATTGCTACCATTTCCGTGCCCGCTGCATTTTGGTTGCGCTTTCGGGCCAACCGTCGGGTTGAAGCCCAGAACCCGGCCCCATAGGGCCGGGGCCGAACATGCGAAAGGTGAATCTCACACTCTTTCTCTCAGCGCTGATGCTCTGTTCAGTTCTTTCAGGTTGCTTTGGCAATGAGGGAGATTCCGGGGAAGAAACCGGCTTGTGGGTCGATTCTTTTGGGGCCTACAGCGTAGTCGCTCCAATCGATACTGGAATCAATGTCTATCACGAACGCTTCGTGTTGAATGAAACATTGCCGCAGTGGTTACTCGATGGTCTCGGGGTCACCATGTGGTGCAACCTCACTCAAAATGGGACCTGGCAAGAACGCTATGAAGCGGACGCACCAACATGCTGGGATGTGATTACTTCGACAGATATCGTGTATTTCCCGGGGACGAGAATCATCGGAACAACACCGGATGATGATACCAACATCCCGATTCTTGATGATCCATCCGACGGCCATGGGACAGCGGTAACCGGTGCCGTTTTGGATGCGAATCCTGATGCGATTATTTTCTTCGTCGAAGGGTTCAGTGACGCTGCTGTTCTAGCGGCAGCGAATCAGCCGTTGGTCGATGTCATCACGACATCCTTCGGGCCGATTGGAAGTGTCCCCGTGCCCGGAATCGAGGATGCGACACGCGTGGCTGTGGTCGAGAATAACAAGGTTCACACCGGCGCCGCTGACAACACCCCCTCTCCTGCAGTACAGGATTCGACAGCGGGCCCCCCTTGGTCGATTGGGATTTCTGGATATGCAGAGGAAGGCGATGATCAGAAGGAAACAATGAGTGGTTCTTACCCTGACATCGCTGCAGATTGGACCCAAGTATTGCCAAATCACGACGATACCGATGGGTATCACGAGACCTCAGGTACATCTTTCGCGACACCACGAACAGCAGGGATTCTGAGTTTGGTGCTGACCCAACTCCGTGACCTTGCAGGAGACATGGGATCTGGCGCATCAGATGAACGAGGCGGGCAACTGGTCAATGGGACCAATCTTTCCATCACAAACAGTCAGCTCCGGGATGCGCTGAACCAATCCGCTTGGTATCCGAGTTATTCGACTTGGGACCCTACATCTGGCACGATGCCAATCTCCCCCGTCGCCCCTTGCACACAGGTGGGTTGGGGTGTGGTCAATATGTCCAACGTCAATCCGATTTACGAACATCTTGCCGGCATTGAATCAATGCCTGATCGACCATCGGATGTCGTCGCCTGTATGCAAGCGAATCAGGATATTCGTGAAGCCTATTGGGGCGAATAAACAGCATCGCTGATTCGCGATTTTCGGCTTTTTATCCAAAACCGTCGGGTTGAAGCGGAGAACCCGGCCCCATAGGGCCGGGCGGGATACCATGAAGCGGGTTCAGTTTGCACTGTTTCTAACCCTCCTGATGTTGTGTTCTGTCCTCTCGGGTTGCTTTGGTGAAGACGAAAAATCAGCACCCTCCGAACCATCGCCATTTGATTTCGACAGGGAAATCCCATCGACCACTTGGTATCATTACGCCGGTGGCGTGAACGCCCTCAATGCCTCTGAGGTCCAAGCGGCGAACATCACAGTCAATCTCACTGGAGACAACACCCCCTATTGGACCGCCGGTTCCTACTATGGAATCGGCATGAGTACATTCGAGCCAACGATTGGCATCACCTCTGAAGACAATCTCTACATGACCAGTTATGGAAACGGACCACTCGGTTCCACCGCAATCGTCCAGTGTTCCGGTTTGATTGAGATGAGCAATCTATCGGATTATTCCTGTGTCGACACTTACGACCCCCTCCTTCCCGTCCCAAATAGCAACGATCCATATGTCTACGTCGACAAGTGGACGGACCGCATCATGAAGTTCGATATGCATGCCTTGCTCGGTATGACCGTTGAATGGTCGGACAACGAAGGCGCCTCATGGTCGCCTCCGACTCCGGCAACCTCGTATTCGGTCCAGGATCACCAGACCATTGGCTCGGCACCTTATCCTGCGGCTCTACACCCGACCACATGGGTATTCTGCATCAATGGCAACTGGGAGGCTCCGCTTTGCTCGACCAGTTTTGATGGTGGTAACACTTGGAGTCCTGAAGTTCCCGGCGCTCCTCTCGGCTGCAGTAGTGGTGGATTGAGTGCCCACATTGAAGGCGGTCCCAATGGGAATTTCTACCGCGGAAACGTGGGGTGCAGTGGCAGTGGATATTCAATTTACAAAAGCACGGATGGTGGTTTCACATGGACTGAGCACCCGTTGCCCACCGAGACCTCAGGTACAGCGGACACATGGAACTTCGAAGAAGCCCAGGTCGCCATCGATGATGACGATAATGTACACGCCATGTGGATGGGTGCTGACAACATGCCCTACTATGCCTATTCTCAAGATGAAGGAAACTCATGGAGTGATGCGATGATGATTGCCCCACCTACCGACATTGTTGGGACTGGCTTCCCTGTGGTGACCGCCGGTAGTGCAGGTCGTGTTGCCTTCGGTTATGTGGGTGACACGGGGAATGACACTTGGAATGCGTATCTCACAGTCGTCAGCGATGCCTTTGGAGATGCACCACTGTTCACCACTGTTCAAATCAATCAACCCGGGGATCCAATCGACACGGAGCCGGGCTGTGGATACAATCGATGTGGTGGCCTAGGTGATTTCCTAGACATGTCCGTAGATTCGTATGGTCGACCATGGTTTGGACTATCGCACAATTTACAGGACATCGGCATCTTTGCGACAACTACAGAGGGGCCGGCCCTACGGGGTGATGTGTCCGGATTGACAGCGATGCCGACCGGCGGCCCTGAGACACTTTGAGGTGAAAATATGGCAGGACATGATCGAGTAGTTCGCGACAACGTCCATCGTGACATCGTCCTGGATGACGACATCAGTCGTTTGGTGGACACACGAACTTTCCAACGTTTGCGCGACATCAAACAGTTGGCAACATGTCACTATGTTTTCCCGACCGCAACGCACACGCGATTTGTTCACAGTTTGGGCGCTCAGCATCTCGCCGGTGTATTGTTGGAGCATTTGGAAGCGGTCGACCCAGGTCGAATCACACCCGAAGATGCGCGTTTGGTCCGTTATGCAGCGCTTTTGCATGACATCGGCCACCCACCGTTCAGTCATGCGCTTGAGAACGACCGAGTCTTTGCCAATTATCACCACCACGAAAAGTGGGGTCGAATGATTCTGGAAGACCCCGACAACGATCTTCGACAGGCGCTCCTCGAGTTGGTTGGCGAAGCAGGTCTTACCCGTTTGTTCTCAATCTTGGACGGAACCTGTGATTTCCCAGTTCTACACGATATTGTCAGTAGCCAGTTGGATGTTGACCGGCTAGATTACCTCATGCGGGACCAAATCAATACGGGTGCCAAGATTGGGACCTTCGATGTTTTCCGAATTTTCAGAGCCCTGCGAATTGGAGAAGATGGTCATCTCATGGTGACAAGGGGAGGTGTGGCTGAGGTTGAATCCTATCTGATGATGCGCTATCACATGTATCACAATGTCTACTTCCACAAAATGAATGCTCTCACGACCGCCTATGTCATCCGCGCCCTCGTACGCGCGCGTGAGTTGGTGCTCGATGGGACGTTAACCGTCAGTGTTCGAATGAATCGGATGTTGATCGATGAGAATCTCTCCGTCAAAAACTACCTGGCATTGACGGATAGTCTGATTCACGCGGAACTCTCTGCCTTTGCCACCCATGATGATCGACAGTTGTCCAAGTGGGCTGGCTTGCTTGCCAGTCGATCGGGCCTGCACAAGAGCATACGTGTGCGCAACCTGACAGAAGTTGCATATTGGGGCGCGAGAGAGACCATTGAGCAGATTCTAACCGATGCGGGACACGACCCGGAAGAAGACATGATCACCACCCGTGTGAGCAAGGAGGGTTACAGACCCTATACCGATGGAATTCAAATCGAAGATGGTCGAGATATCATTGAGGTTAGTGAATTGGTTGCAAGTATCACAGCACCTCTAAATCACATCTTATTGTTCGTCCCCGAAGATTGCCGAGAAGCAGCGGAGAATGCCATCCATGAAGCGATGGCTGGCGAGTGAAGGCTGAAGTGCTACGGCGTCACCGCAACATCACAGGACCCCTAGCTTAGTCTGGTTAGAGCGCCGAGCTCATAACTCGGTGGTCACTGGTTCAAATCCGGTGGGGTCCACCTTCTTTTGACACGAACCCTCTTGAACAAAGGCATACGACCGAAGGTCGATGTCGATGCTGAGGTGGAGCCCTTTCCTCGTCGCGCTCCTCCTACTTTCCTCACTCCCTGTGTCTCCGGTCACAGCGCAAGATAGCCCACTTCCTGGCATTGAAATCACCTGCGTAAATGAGGAGAACCCACTTTCCTTAGAAGTCTCCTCAAACGGTGCACAAGCGGTCGCGATTTGCACCATTGAAAACCCCTCAACATTCAATGAGGACATCGAAATTGAATACGATGGAGATGGTCTCAACGTCGCGGGTCCAGAGTCGATGTCATTGGCGGCTGGAGCCGAGGAAACAATCCAAATTTCCGTCTCCAGCAATTCTGTAGAATCCATTGTTTACAACATGACGGTCTCGGTACAGGTCACTTCGGTTCAGGGCAGCCCTGATTTGGCCGATTTCCTTCAGGTGTTCTTGCCCTCAGATGAAACAAACATTGTCGCTCAGGTCGCTGAGTTCGTCGATCTGCGGGTGACATCTCAACCTTCGTCACTGATTCTCTCTTCAGAACTCATGCAAGCCATGTCGATGAGTGTCATGATCACCAACGATGGAAATGTCGATGATGAAGTGACCGTAACCATCCAAAATTCTGCAACACTAGATGACAGAAACATCGGTTGGAACATCACCAGTTCGGGTCAAGGAGATACAATCGATTCAGACGGCGGTTCTGCAACATACACCCTTCGATTCACACCGAACCCTTCCATGGAGGATGAATCCCTTTCGATTCTCATCCGTGTCAAATCCGGGTTTGACAACTCAGAATCGGTGGATATCACGCTTGTGGTTAACACCACTGCTCCCGAAGAAAGTGTGCTCGATTTGACGGCCATGAACATTCCATCATGGGCTTACATTGCAGCAGGTACGCTCGCCATCCTGTTCGTATTGGCGATTGCCAGAAGTGTCACCAAGCGCGCGAATAAGGCATCACAAAGCTATCTGGACGAGATCGATTACGAAGATGAGGATGACGATGAGGAAGATTTTGAACTCGAAGATTTGGATGACGACCTCTCTGATTTGGACCAAGAGTTAGACGACCTCGACAATTTTGAATTCTAACGGCTGTATACACCATTTTGACCTTGTCCTGCGAACGCTTATGTATGCCTGAGGGGCAGGGCACCTATGGTGGAACCCGTGAAATCCGTCTTTCGAATGACCCTG
>CAZXVR010000015.1:0-19391 GCA_964644485.1 uncultured Candidatus Poseidoniales archaeon
TGTCCAAGCACTGGCGGCCAAACCACCCATCTCAACGACGAAAAGGCCGAGGAGACGACGGCGAATCTGACCCATCTCTTCAAGTTGTGAGATTTTCACTTTACTCGCGATTACACCACCGATTGCCATGATTGCCAAGAAGGTGACAAGGGGGCCGTGTTCCATCAGGGGGTCACTCATTCAAGCACTCTCCGATAAGTGGTATGCTATGGCATCACTGGGTTCAGCCAATGGATCGCTGTGCTGGCTGTGAAGCGCACTGTTCCAAACGACGATTCCATCGGGGGACAGAAGCAGATGGAATGGGACACCGGGTGGATTGTAGTCTCCGAAGGCTCGCAGGTTGAGGTCATCGACATATGGCCAATTGTGTGGTCCACCAGTTCGGCCATTGCAATTCCGGCTGTCCTGATAGCAGCCGTCATAGTCGCCTTTCTCTTGGAATGCTATCGTTTCTGCTCGGCTGTGAGTTGACTTGAGCATACCCACTGAGACTGTGACAAATTGTACGGTTGCACCAAAATCTGAATGGAGAGATTCCATTGCAGGAGCATCGTCCCAACAGTGTGGACAATCAGTATCCATGAATTGTAGGAAAATGAATGTCCCTGGCTGTCCTTGTTCCCAAGAGTGATTGATGAAATCATACAATCGGAAATCATACCAATTTCCATTCTCGTGAGCCTGAGCGACAATGTCGGGGGCCAATTGTCCCTCGTCAACACCAATGTCGGCGGGTGGGGCCAAAGTCCAGACAATAATGAGCACAGCCGTCAATATGGCTGAAATTGTGAAGAATGAATTGACGCGAGCGTCGGCATTCTCATCGTTAACGAGCAAAATCGTGTTCTTTCGTGTTGTTTGCATTACAATCCTATCTCCTGAATCAAGGTGGAAGCTGTATGTCGGATGGAATCCTCGGAGTTGAACTTCGGTTCAAACCCTGTGGCAATAAGTGCGGACGGGTCAAGCATTGTCTTGGGAACGTCTCCAGCCCAGCCACGATCTCCACCCGTGTATTCGATGCTGACATTCTCAAAACCGGTTTCTTCGACGACAATCTCTGCGATTCGGCGAACACTGCAGGTGTCATCGGTACCGAGATTGAAGCAATTCACTTGCTCGTCCGTGGTCTCGGTCAAATGAACCATCGCGCGTGCGCAATCCATGACTTCCATGTAGGATTTTTCTTGACGCCCGTTTCCAAGCACTTCGAGGCGGGATGGATCTGCCTTGAGTTTGTGAATAAAATCGAAGATGACACCGTGTGTCCCGCGCGCGCCCACAATATTGGCGAAGCGGAACAACCAGGCCTTCAATCCAAATGTGCCCACCCAACTGGTGATCAGTGCTTCCGAGCCCAACTTGCTCGCCCCATACAAACTGATAGGGAACAGTGGACCATATGATTCAGGTGTTGGCATCTCCGATGCCTCTCCATAGACCACGCTACTGCTCGAGAATGCTATGTTTTTCACGTCGGCGCAGCGCATCGCTTCAAGTACGTTGTATGTTGCAACGGTTCCTTGCTTGAGATCGGTGTCTGTGACGCGTGTACCCAAGCGGATGTCCGGGTTGGCTGCAAGATGGAAAACGAGGTCGATTCCGTCCATCGCTGCTTTGACAGCATCGAGGTCGAGAAGATCGCCTTCAATGAAGTGGATTGAATCACCATGATGCGCAAGGAATTCGTGCCGCCCACTGCTCATGTTATCGTAGACTGTGACACTGTCTCCTCGGGCAACCAAGCGGTCGACGAGGTGCGAACCGATGAAGCCGGCACCTCCGGTCACGAGGACATTCATCATGCGGGCGACAGGGGAGTTGTTCTTCAATGCCACGTTTTCTGGTATGTTCACTTTTATTCACTTTCTCTCCGCTTCGCGGAGTGAATCAGATTCAATTTTTTGTGACTCTCGCCGGAATTGATGTGGTCTGCCGCCTCTCAGTCGATTTTCTGTCCCAAAGCCTGGGACTGGAGTTGAACAATATGGCAAATAGAAAATCAGAAAATAGCAAGCAAGTGAACGAAAATGAAGAGAATGGTGTAATGCCAAGTCTACTGGTCGGTTATGTCCGACGGAGCAATGCAGGTGGAGCGATTAAGCTCTCAATCAATACCAATGCCTTCGGGGATTGTGAGACATACACCACTGCCGACGGTCAAACATACGCACCACTGGTCATCAGTCTCGATGCGATTCGAAAGGTCATCGAAGGAGATCGGGCAGTCACCACAGTGAGTCAACTGATCTTTGACTAAGCGAATACGTCGCCGGGGCATCGTCCCCGGCGGCACTCCGCTGATTCGCCCGTAGGGCGAGAATATAGGGGAAGTGTTGAAATGCATTCCCCGGAGCCCAATAGGCATGGAAGATGAGCCAAAGCAGGTCATCGAACCCATCGTCTGGGATGGCCCCATCATCGCGGGAATGCCGGTTTTCAATGAAGAGGAAACCATCGGCAGCGTCGTCCTTTCCTGTAAACCTCAAGTGGACGAGGTACTTTGTGTCGATGACGGGTCTTCCGATTCATCTTCTCGGATTGCGCGCTCTTTGGGTGCGACGGTGCATCACCACCGGGCAAATCGAGGATATGGTGGAGCCCTCAAAACCATTTTTGACACAGCCAAAGAAAGGAGGTCGCGTGCACTCGTCATCCTGGACAGCGATGGTCAACACGATGCAAGCGATATCCCGACACTTCTCGCACCCATCCTCTCAGGAGATGCGGATGTTGTCATCGGCTCCCGTTTTGTTGCTGGAGGCGGTGCAGAGAATATGCCCACATACCGGGCGCTTGGAATCAAAGTGATTACAGCTGCGTCCAACCTTGGTAGTGACCTCAACATCAAGGACACACAAAGTGGATTCAGGGCCTTTGGTCCAAAGGCGCTTGAACGACTGAATTTCGATCACGATGGAATGGAATCATGCCTTGAAATTCTCAATGCTTGTGATGACCTGCAACTACGGGTCAAAGAAGTGCCAACAAAAATCCGTTATGATGTTCCAAAGGGTAGTCGATACACCGCACTCTCCCACGGATTTACGGTTCTGAGTTTTGCACTGATTTCACTCTCTCAAAAGAAACCGTTACTGTTCTTTGGATTGCCTGGCATTTCATTGCTTGCGACGGGTGCAGCCATCGGGATGCGCGCACTGAACGAAGTCGAGGTTTTGACCGATGGAGGCATTTCCCTTTCTGTCGGCCCTGGATTGACAGCTGCATGGATTGGAATGTTGGGTGCATCTCTTTGCTTCGCCGCCCTTGTTCTACACGGTGCTCGCCGACTGATGCGACGTCTTCTAATCCAAGAGTTCGGCCTTGATTGAAATGTCGACAAGAGGTCCCTATGGGACCTCTTTTATCCGTGCCCTTCAATATGAATTGGTGATTCGAAGGTTCGATGAGCGACTCTGGATCGGCACCGAAGGTTGTTGAAAGTGAGTCCCCAATCATGCGCTTGCGGAACTTGTGGGCAAGCGTTTCAGATCGAATGGATTCGGCCGGGGAAGTCGTACATGATGCCGTCGAGAAACCAGTGCGTGGCATTTACCGCGGCCTACACAAATCACCCGGTGCGGTCATCGTCATCCTACTGCTCGTCACTGGTTTTATCGGACAATATTCGGTTGATTTCCAACACCAAATCAATGGAGATGTTGAGGTCTATCTACCCGACGGTGCAGAATCGAAGGATTTGCTACTCGAAGTTCGGGAAGGATGGTCAACGGACATCGTGATGCTTTACATCCACACCGACAATGCAATTCACGATGTCTCAAAACGTGGGACTTGCGAAGAAATCGATGATTGTGAACACAATGTGACGAGTGTAGAAGTTCTCAACCAGTTGTCCTACCTCGAGGGTGATGACGACAGCAGTCAGGGAAATTATGCCCGTGGATTGGATTGGGACAAAGAGGACAGGGGACGGAATGATGGGGTAGTCTGGGTCTTGTCACCGGCCCAGATTATCAAAGAAGAAAACAGTGCCCAGAACCGATTTAGATGTGCCATGGAAGAACATGGTGTCGCAGGTTTCAACCTCGATGACTGTCCCATTACAACGGCCAGCCCAAACGATGGTTATGTCATTCCTCAGGACCAAAACACCGTCAATGAAATGGTTGAAAATTCCGGCAGCCTGATGGATTCCTTCGTTCGAGATACCAACGGCGATGGCATTTGGGATACAGCTGTCATCGTCATGGGCATCCGCTTTGAGATGGAAGGGACACAAATCGATGCTCGTCCCGATCCTAAAGGTGAGCCGGGTGAAACCATCAAGGATCACAAAGCATTCCTACTCTATACAGAGAAACTAATCTACGATGAATCGGACAAGGAAATTTGTCCACTATGTGATCGGAAATACACGGACACACTTTCACCCATGTGGTATGAAAATGACGAGACGGGTGAGCGGGAATGGAGAACACCCGAATCACCTTGCAACAATGAGGAAGATGAAGAATTTAGTCGATGTGCGATTACGGTCACTGGACTGACCCCTGTTCTGCATGATGTTTCCGATGCAGTTTACGTCCAACTCGAAAAGATGTTGCCTTGGTCACTCGCATTCGTGGCAGCGACCATGCTCATTTTGCATAGAAATCCCAAGGTACTGATTATCTGTGGAACTCCAATCATCATGAGTTTGGCTGTGACCTTCGGCATCACTGTGATGGCAGATATCGAACTGACACCGATGATCATTGCAGCCGGGCCGATTCTAATTGGGCTGGGTGTTGACTACGCCTTACACCTCATCAATCGAATAGAAGAAGGGAGAAATGAACGGTTAGAGGAAGCTGCAGAAGAAGCATGGCGCAAGCAACGCGAAGGGTTGCAAACCGAGGACATCGAAGCATGGGATGCTGAAGTTTACCTCGGAGCCACAGTCGATGCCGTGATGACAACAGGAAATGCAATCCTGCTTTCAGCATTGACAACAATCGTTGGATTCAGTGTTCTTGCATGGCCCTTCCTCGTCCCGATTAAGCCCATGCGAACCGTCGGTTTGACGCTCGTGCTTGGAATCGCTTGCACGTTCTTCTTCTCGATGGTGATGGTGCCCGTGCTCGGTTGGGTTCTACGATATCGAAAGAAAGGATTGGAATCGGCTGACAAAGCATGGCAAAAGATCGGTAAGGTCCCCGTCGTTGGTTGGTGGGCTGTGATTCTTGTCGCCTTCTTGGTCAGTGCCGGTGGCCTGTATATGATGGCTGATACGATGGGCGACGATATTACCGGTTCTTCCGATGAAGTCCCCCCTGGGCTTGAATCATACCAGACACTCGCTGAATACAGCCGGGTGTTTGAAGGTGGACAAACGAACATGTTCATCGTCGATGCAACTCAACACACGGGTGAAAATGATGCTCCAATTCGAGATTTAGCTGTGCTAGATTCGATCTCTGCCATGGAGGAACGAATCGATGACGTTCCTGAAACGACAACTGTGAGTTTGGTGACGATTCTAAAGGCGGTGCATGTGGATTTGGGAATTCCAGGAGTAGAGTCGCAGAGCCTATGGGAAATCCTGCATGATGAATGTTGGAACATCACAAAGAATCCTGACTTTAGTGACATTTTGCACCCTGAATGCCTGCCCTATTTGGGTTCAAGTCAACCACAGATGGTGAATGTGGCATTCGACACCTTGTCGGTTGAAATTCGCTCGATGTTGATGAATGAATACAACGAAGCGCTTGGAGGTGAAACTCAAACCCTCGTGTATGTGAATCAACCCTACATTAACCTCCGAGATGCCGGAGAGTTGAGGAACGAAATCGATGGTTTGCTCGCGGCAGGATTCCCCTCCCTTCCAGCCGTTGAAGTAAGTGAGTTGACGGGAGGGTTGCCCCTCTCATTGGACATCAACAAAGGTGTCCATGATGCGCAAACAGATGCGACGATTATGACCATGTTTGTGCTTCTATTTGTGATGGCCATTCTGTTCCGCTCACTCCGACTTGCATTCTTCACCATGACTGCGGTGGGAGTTGTTGTCTTGTGGCAGCCCTTGCTGATGTATAGCGGCGACGTGAATGTCAACGTCTTCACCGCGATGGTTTCCACGATTGTATTCGGTATCGGTGTCGATGATTCTATTCACATTATCGATCGTATTCGTGAAGAGAAAGAGACCCCCGCTGGTATCGTCAAAACGGTGTCCAGAACGGGTCAAACAATCTTCGAAACAACCGCAACAACCTGTGCGGGATTGGGTGCTGGTCTCCTGGTCGACATTCCCGGATTGAGGAATTTCTTCTTCCTGATGATGATGTTGATTACACTCGCTTTGTTGACCAGTTCTATTCTCCTCCCCGCCATGTTGGTCGGGTGGCACACGATGATGTTCAGAATCAAAGGCAAAGGTGAATATCAAGACCTAGACATCGATGTTGTCGTTGCGAATAGTACCACAATGGATGCAATACTCGATTAATTCACCCTATGGGTGAAAATCAGAAATGCGGTAGGTTGAATGCTTGAGTATGCCTAGAGCGGGCATGAGCCGCCGCGTCGCCTTCCTAATGGTGGCCTCGATGTTGGCAGCTTCTTGGGTTGGAGCACTCACTCCAGCAATTGCCACAGATGCTCGCTCCAATGAAGGCATGTCCATTATCATTTCAAAAGAGGTTTGGTCTTCATCTGAAACATTTGAGGCGACCGTGGGCCTATGGGGCCTCAGCATGGGGAGGGCATATACATTGGAATGGCAATTCCGCACAGGAAATGGTACGATGGGGCCCAATGCAATCGTTCACAATGGATCCCATATTTTCACTGCCAACTCTTCTGCGATGCAAATACAGGTTGAAGCGAACCATCTTGGGTCCTCATCTACACACCTCCATCGACTTCTTGTCGATCTGTCAGATATCAGCGGCAACATCATTGGTGAACAAGTGAATTTTAGTTCATTCACAAACACGTTGCCAGTTGCCTATTCCGATATCATCTTCTTTGGTGATTCTCTATCGGACATGGGGAATTCATACAATCAGTGGGGTACGCCTGATAGCCCACCATATTGGAATGGTCGATTCTCCAACGGAGAGGTTTGGGCTGAACAATTTGGCCAATTTATGGGGTTGAACATGGTTGCAGGCCGAGGCACGGCCAATGGGAACAATCGTGCCTATGGTGGGGCTCATTCAGGTGATGGGACATACCTGTTTGTGATTCCAAATGTCGGTAAACAAGTTGACGATTATCTGCAAAATCACCAAATCAATGCAAATGAATTGGTGGTCATTTTCTGTGGGGGAAATGACTTCGTACACAGTGACGAGACGGATACCCAGCAAGTCGTGGATAATATCGAGGGGCATATGACCGATTTGACTGGAGCGGGGGCGACTGAATTCCTCATCATTGAGTTGCCACCACTCGACACGGTCCCCAGGGTTGCTGAGGAACGAGATTCTGCGGGTGTTGCGGCCATGCATGAACGCATTCTTGATTTCAACCAAAAATTGCACACAATGTTGGACAATACCGTAAACAGTACATCACTGACCATCCATCGAGGAATGGCATGGAGTATGTTTGACACAGTCTACAACAACCCATCCCACTTTGGACTCACGAACATTACACATCCTGCCTGTGACCATGATGGTTACACGTGTGAGAATGATGATACGATTGCTACGAATGCTGAGGAATACATCTTTTTCGACAAAATGCACCCCACGTTGACCATGCATGATTTGATCGACCTATACATTCGAGAGTTGATGGGTGTTGACGATCTAGATGGAGATGGTCTTGCCGACATTTATGACAATTGCACAGATACCTTGCCCGGCACCGAAATCGGAAGTGATGGGTGCGACATCCCCCCGCCAGACGCCGATGAAGACGGAGTCGTCGATGAGGAAGATGTATGTCCAAACACAGACCCTGGACTCACCGTAGATGAGAATGGTTGTGCAATCAACCAAATCGATAGTGACCAAGATGGAGTCATGGATGACATCGACCAGTGCCCCGACACTCAACCGGGTTGGGAGGTGAACAGTGTTGGATGCTCAACTTGGGAAATCGATGGTGACGATGATGGTGTGGTCGATGCTGAGGATGATTGTCCAGAAACCGATCAAGGTGAAGACATCGATGGAGATGGGTGTGCAGACAACCAATTGGACACAGATGATGATGGGGTCACCGACGACCTAGATGCCTGCCCAGGGACGCCCCGTGAAGAATTGGTCAACATATTGGGTTGCTCGGAATCACAGTTGGACAACGATGATGATGGAGTTTTCAATAACGCAGATCAATGCCCCAATACACCGTTTGGAGAACCAGATATCAATTCGGAGGGTTGTGGTCCGTCTGAAAGGGATTCGGATGAAGATGGTGTAAACGATGATGTCGATGTCTGTCCAGATACTGAATGGTTGGCCGAGACCGATGACAACGGGTGTGCTGCGAATCAACGCGACACCGATGGAGATGGGCGCAAAGATTCCGTAGATGGTTGCCCAATGGTGTGGGGCTCACTGAATGGTTGCCCCGTTCTGTCGATTGAATTGAATTTGGTCGAAGTGCCAGATACTGAAACCCGAACTGCCAACATTTCGATTTCAATCACTTGTGAAAGCGATTGTCCGATGAATTGGGTATTGCAACAAGGTGATGAGACCATTACAGGGGGTGGAAATGCCTACAATGGGACGTATTATGCTCACTACACAAATACGGTTGATGAGTCGAAGGAATTGGGTGCACGCGTCAGCATTGAAGGCATGTGGAAGGATACGATGATAACCGTCTACTTCCCTCCAATTGAGGACCTTGGAGATCAAGTGGATGGTCAAAATGAAACTGTAAATCAGAACACAAACGAAAACAGTTCTGATACAGCCGGGAGGCAAGATTCTGGCTTCGAGATGGACACAGGATCGATTGCCATGATTGCCATGTTGCTACTATTCAATGTCGGCGTGATAGCTGCCATCATGGCGATGCGTTCCAAGTCTAAACAGCAGCGCGATGGGCGAGATAGAGCCATGGCGGCATTTGAGAGAGACTTGTTCGCTGATTCTGGTCCTGTTGCAAGCTTGCCAGAGATGTCAGAAGCACCGCCTCCACCCGTGGTGGAAACTGAAACCATTCAAACTCAGACTGAATCCGATTCTAATTTGCCAAATATTGGGGATTTACTCGATTGAATGGGTGCCCATGCGACCGTATACGAGTCAGAGGGCCCCCTTTGCGATTAGGCAAATAGTCCGTGATTTTCTCCAAGTGACAGGTTTCCCGGTGGCAATGCAGACAATACATCATCCTGCAACAATCCGGTCGCCTTGGCAATCTTGGTCGCCACCTGCTCCTTCTTCTGCGTCCCAGGGGTGATTTTGACCCAACGCTCACAAACAGAAGACACTGTGTCGTGTGTGCCAACAAGAGGCAATGGGATGCCATTGATGGCCACCATCCCGAGTGTCAATTCCATGCTGAGATCTTTGTACCAATGCCGGTTTCCTCGAACCACAAAGGCACCCCTTCCCAAAGATTCACCAGATTCTGTGGTTTTACTGACTTGGCCTTGCTTGGCATGGAATGCGGTTGCGGCCGCACCACCACTGCCCCAAGCACGTGACCAACATACGGCCATTTGTGCGGCATCAGCAAGCACTTCTTCGGGATGTTCTTCAATCTCTAGTGATTGAATGAGGCGCAACGAAGGGACGCCCTCTGGAAGCATTGGGTTTGGATTCGGATCTTCTTCGAACCCCTCCTTCAGTTTCAGTGAACAGGATGGTGCCCCGTGTAGGTCAGCGTGGAAGTACAAATCCGCCGCACTGAGATGTTTCTTTACAATCTGATCATTGCCTTTGGCATCACGTCCACCGACAAACAATTGCCCGCTAGACAACATCGTCCAACGATTCCGCTCAAACCAGAATTTCTTTGTTCGTTTCATGGCGGTGACACGGCCTGCGGCCTCATCCTTTGCGCGTTTCTTGTCGACCTTCTTTTGTCGTTGTTGAGTATCCGCAAGTGCAGCTTTCGCCCCCTCTGCTCGCTGCTTGTCCTTGCGACCTTTGGCGAAATATCGTTGTGCATTCTGGTGCACAGTTTGATCGAGGTCCAATTCCACCGTCATTCCAGGTTGACCATTTTCATCAGGTAATTTTGCCTGAATCGTTCGATTGGCAGGATTCGCAGATTCGATCCACTCAATTGATTTGACTGCCTTGCGGGTTTCATCCCAACCGACATCATCGACAGATTGTTTCACCTGATTCAGGAGAGATTCAACATGAGTCCAATTTTCTTGAATGGATTTCCCAATATCTTGCTGCTTCGCGCCTTTAGTTGTCAGTTTGTCGATGGCAGCAGTCTGTTGCCCCTCACGACGTGCTAACTTCTCCGCTTCTGAGTCCGTTTGACCTGGTGCGGTGATCTCTGCCAGCTTCTCCGCCTCTCGTCGCGCTAGTGCGCTTGAATCGTATGCGCCTTTCCAAGAATCGATGGCATGAGATAATGATTCAAATTCCATCGTCAGTGTATCATTCGACAATTGAAGCGGGCCCACTTCGAGGCAGCGCTCCTCCATTTGGGTGTCGAGTTCCGATGGATTTGCTGAAGGCTCAAACAATTCATCAACGACGGCAAAGGCCCCAGAATTGCCAATTTGCTCAACCATACTTTGGAAGGCGTTGTAGAGATTTTCGACATCCTCTATGTCTGAGGCACTTTGGGTCGGATCCATTTCCGCGAGCATGCAGAGATTGTGCGCATATGCACCACCCAAGCTCATTTTTCCCGCCAGAGTGTGTGCCAAGTCACGATCAGATTCCTGCAACGCATCTCTCAATTCAGATTCAGACCAAGTACGGGGGTCCATGGGTTCAGGAGGTGCAACATACGGCTCACCACGCTTGATGGTGCGCGTCTCATAGGTCACGTGCGTCAGAGGTTGGATGATGGTACCTTGGTCATCCAGCAAGATGACATTGCCGTTGCGGAACATTTCGATGACCAAATCCCGACGACCATCTTTGGTATCAAATTCCAGCACGAGGATTCGATCGAAACCCAACTGTGAGGCCCCGGTCAGTCGTGCATTGGAAAGATGCTTCCGAAGTAGCATTGCAAATTGTGGGGGGTGGGTCGGCATTGGCCGATCACGTTGACTGAAGTAGACCCGCTGCCCTCTGACGATCACCAAGTCGCGTTTTGCAACCGCTTTTGGATTCAGGCGCAGGACAACTTGTTCGTAATGGGGTTGGTACATCTTCCTGCAGCGTGCGCCCGCGAGAGCGTTGATGTCGAGAGCCATCCGTGCGATATCGAATGATGACATCTGGTCACGCATGCTACGCCCTCATGCCAAGCCGAACTATGCCTCTTCTTGAGCCAATCGCTTATGACGTACGCAGTACAGCGCAACTTTGTGCGACAAACAGATTCACCCGGGGGCCTTGCCGGATTGAGCAGGCCTGAGCGCAGTCCATCGCCCGGCAGCGCTGTTGGTGGTGAAATCGACGAAGCCCTCAGTATGTTCTGGTATCGCGATTTATTGCGAACTGGAACAGATATTCCAGAAATCGATCCAGATTGGGGTATTCACGTCAATGCCGATGCTTTGGTGGAGTGGGCAGCAGGTATTGCCACGGCCATGGAAAGAGATGGTGTGGCCAATGCTCCAACTCTATCCCTTGATCTCGCATTCATTTTTGGATTCGACCACTGCTTCTTTCACCATTGTGTTGATGCACAAATCAGCCTCCACATGATGCGCTTGCATGCATCGGGACAACCCATGCCGGATTTGAGAGGTGATTTCCGAGATGCTTGTGAGAAATTGCACATTTCAAGAAATGCCCCCCAATGGTGGTTCGCGATTGAAGAAACACTGGCCAATGCACATGTTGCAAGGGACCCCACTCGGTTGGGTGGCTTGCGAGAAGCCTTCCTACGCTATGGGATCCTCCCTCAGCCATTGGATGGTTCCAGAGGACCTTGGGCGTTGTGGGAACAGGCCGCAATGGATGAACGCGCATTCAGGGCATTGTCCCACATGGTTTGGCTACAGCATCTGAAAGGGGAAATTGATCCTCTGGGAATCCTACCTGATTTGGAAAAGGAGGTTGATGATGGTGGGGTTGACGCCGCTTTCAATCGCGCCATTGATTTCATTGTAGAAGCCTGTGAACCACAGCAACCAGGAGAAGATGGTGGTCAGGAATTCGACTGGATTGCAGATTTGAGTGGTTCAAGAAAGCTCCATTCCTTCGGTGGATTCACTGAGGGATTGTTCCGACGATTGGATGTACCAATCTGGTTCCATGGGGGAAATGGACCGGACCTCATTCGTCGATATGATGCGCAACGAGGAGAATGGCCATATGGTACAATTGAGCGATTATACGAGCACTTCAGAACCGATGAAGTTTCAGGAGAATGGGATGACCCGTTCTCCAGTGATGATGATGAGTTTGAACTGTCACCGTAGGTGACGTTCAAGGATTGGCTTGATGTCGCCGTAACATGAGTAGTGAGGCCCCCTTCACGGACGAACCTCCGCTGCTACCCAAAATCTTCGCTTGGTCTTGGCCCCAAACATGGCCAATGTGGGGGATTTGGGGCATTGGTCTTCTGAGTTTGGGATATGGACTCACATCTAGCCTCGCAGCCATGGACGTCGATGGGCTTTGTCTGGCAGCCATCGGTTGTGCAATATTGGGCGTTGCAAGTCCAAATCCGTTCGGTATCGCGATGAAAGAGATGGTCCCAGGGGCTTCAGACCAATGGTCTGTAGAACCGCTTCCACCCATGCATCCTTCTCAATGGCACCTCGATCGACCCAGATGGAATGAGAAATTCAAGGAATGGTTACCTGATCCTCTCGCTCGGTATGAGATGGATGGTCCCGAAATCAGTTGCAAGAAAATTGATGACCAGTGGGCCATCTACTATGGTGGGCAAGAATTGCAATGCGAAGAATGCCAAGGAGGAAAAGTTGTCAGTGGGAAGAAATGTTCAGAGTGTGGTGGAGGTGAAACGCGAAGATTCGACAGTGAAATTGAGGCTGACGAACAAATTCAAAAATTGATTTCTCGCCATGAAGGCGACGATGCTCAAGCTGTCGTTTTCACCGAGCACCCTCGGAATTCACGATACCGGAGACTCTACAACGCTGAACCACCCATGATTACGGCAACATTGCTTTGGCATGCTTTTTCGGTGATGTTCATCGTTGGAATGTTTCTTGGATTTCCAAGTGAAGACCGAGAATTATTTTCCCCCTATGCAATCGGTTTGGTAGTATTTGGAACGATTTACGCCATCATTTCGCAATGGTATAATCGAGGTATTATCGAGGCATGGGATACCGTCACTTCAATCGTCAAATATGTGGATGAGGGACACGGTGAATTGGTTGGACAGGTTCGCCCGGCAACTTTCTTGCCTCTCGATATAGTCCATGTCGATGGATATAGAGACCCTGATTGGACCTTTGACAATCTTGTCGCTTGGGCATGGTCGTACCGGGTCTATGAATGCGAAGAAGAACGGTATTATGATTCGCAAACAAAGACATGGAAAACGCGAACCGTTTGCAATTGGCGCCGTGTGCGAGGGGGCGCTGGCAGTCGAGATTTCATGCTCCACGACGGTACTGGTGGGATTCTCGTCGACCTTCATTCCTTTGCTAATTCTAGTTTCGGTGAACCAATTTGGACAAGGGAAGGACCCGGGAAGAAAGGTGGAGGTGCGCTATACACTGGTAGTGGGGATATTCGAAGGCATCAGTGGAGCCTTTGGGCACTCCAATTGGGAGATCCTGTGTATTTGATGGCCCGAATACGATCCAGACCCTTCGATGAAATTCCAAAAGGTACTGTTGCCAACAATGCCTCGCGGGTACACCATACCCTCGTAGCGGTTGGAGAGGATGCGGTGCGACGTGTGGCCAAGTTGCGTAAGGGTACTGAATTCTCGGTTCTGAAACCGAAAACTTCTGCAGTGAGTCGTTTTGGTGCACTTTTCTTGCTTATAGCGGCAGGGTTTGTGATGGCAGCGATAGGTGGTTAACCATTCACTCTTCCAAGGATTCCTTCATTGCCTTTAGACGTGCTTTGGCTTCAAGTAGTTCAACCTCTGCCTCAATTGCTTTGACCTCGTCTTGAATTTCCTCGGCTTTGATATCCGCTTCGGATTTGGCGGATTCGACAAAGGAACCCAGTTCAGCTTCTCGTCGGAACATGCTGCTAACTTCTTCTTCGTTAAGTTCGTCAAAGTAATCTGCTGGGTTGAAACCCATCATTTTAGCGACAAGAACCGCGGGGAACATACGAATGAAAGTATTGTAATTCTTGGCGGATTGATTGAATTCCTCAACTTCGCTGGCCATTTTTGAAATTGCATAAATGCCTTGTTGTAAACCTTCAACCAGAACATGGTATGAGGTCAATTGTGGATTGTCTTCTGCAAAAGCGAGGGCTTTGGGCATGATTGAATCCATCATCCCAGATGCTTTTGCCATTCCACTTCGGTCACCAGATTTACTCGATTCAGCGAAAAGTTTCCGAGCCTCGACAATCATTTCATAGACGTTGCTTTCCAATCCTACTTGGACCAAGTCGGTATCTTCGACAAGTGCGATCTTTTGAGATTTCACGGCGATTTGCGCCTCAAGATTCTGCCACTGATTTTTGGTCTCTTCCTCGAGATCCACCATGCGGTTGTATGTGCTATAAATCCACATGAACAATGCGAGAAGTACCATGACACCGGCGACGACCAGTAACATTAGCGTGGGGTCCATGCCGAAGCCGAAGAGGATGCGATTATTAGCATCACTGGCCCTTAGGAGGACTCCCATGCATCGATGTCAGCAATCACATCTGCTTCGTGTGCGTATTGATTGCTCGGGACCTCGACCAAGCGACCGTTTGGTAGAGCGTCGGCAATTCCATGTGAGTCAGAACCGGTATGGAGTGTGTCGGAAGCCGCGACGCATATGGCGACCTTCGCATCAATGCGATTGAAATCAGTTGGCAAATCGTAGCGACGATTCGCTTGCAAACTTCGCTTCAAACGAAGTAGATGCGCCTGAGTCAATGTTCGCTTGTATCGAATGTACTGCTTTGGCTCTTTCAACCTCCATTTCAGATAAGGAAGCCCAATTCGAATCAATGGGGAATAGCACCACCAAGGTGCGGCTGTCAAGGGCACCATCCATGTAGGGAACCTAAATTGGGAATTGGGTGCGATCAAGAAGGCCGATTCTCCTTTCAGAAGACCGTTCATCATACCGTGTAGAATCACGGTTGCACCCAATGAAGAACCGAACCACAGCACGTTGGAATCGAGATTTAACTCACTGACAATTTTACTCAAATCTTCTGCGTGGCGAAGCATTTCAAAATCGTGTATTCGCAGCTTCTTCGGGACGATTGCTGATCTCTTTTCTCTGGTTTCGATGTAGTGAATCGTGCGCTTTTCAGCCCACGATGACAGCAATGGAGCCCATCCATCCATCACGCTGGTCCAACCTGGAATGAAAACAACAGGGGGCAAATTACTCGCTTGATTTGGTGTGAACGAATAGACCCGCAATTGGTAACCATCTGATGCCGAAACATGTCGGGCCTCGATATGGCAATCTGGATTGTCGAGCAATGCAGCCACTTCGGCGGTGTTCATCTTCGTGGCTCTCCATTCAATGCCACAGCAACTGCGTGCTTGAATCTTCACCCTATATCCGGCCTTCTTTTCGCAATGCGTCGAGGTGGCTCATCGTTTGATCAACTTTCAGCATCGGATGGGCATCAGGAGTGTCGGCATAGGCAGCATGGCTCAACTCCTCAATTTCTCGGAGACCGTTCTGCCATGCGTTAAAGACGGCTTCATGGCGATTTTCTCTATGATTGATGTAGTGCGTGAGTAGTCTGTTGGGATTGGTGACGACAGGGCCATGACCTGGGAACAACAGATTTGCGTCCAACTCTCGAAGTCTGTATAGGCCTTCGATGTAAGCCGTCATGTCACCTTCACCACTCGGCACCAAAATGGTCCCAACTTGAACCACATTGTCTGCTGAAATGATGCCGGCCTCCGAGACCAAGCAAATTTGTCCAGGACAATGTCCGGGGGTTTCGATAACATCCCAACGAACTTCCCCGCTTGGACTGTGAAGAACAAATGAAGACCCCTCGCCGATTACACGATCCGAATCACAAGATGGAATGGCATCCAATGTCAGGGAGCTCGCCCATACCGGTGCTTGATAAATTTTTGAAATCGCTGACAAATCACCTATGTGGTCTCCATGTCTATGCGTGAAAATTGTCGCCTTGATGGTCGAACCATCTGCCAAAATTTGATCCACCTTTTCCCGTAACTGGCCAAGCCCCTCGTCCCCCTTCGCCGCAGGATCGATGAGGATGCGTTCACCACCAGGGACCCCGAGGATGTAGCAATTGGTGTGTGTTGCAGGAGGTAGGGTCGCAGTGGGTAAGGGCAAGCATTCAACTCCAGGGGCGAATTCAATCCGCCTGTTATGTTTGGATGGAGATGCAGCCATTTTCCCAATCGATTGCTCAAGTGGACCTTCGGACAATTCACGCAGAATCATGATTAGAGGTGGTGGGAGACGAATTTGATTCAAATGCCACTCTTCGAGCAATTGTTGAGGTGTGGCCCAGCGATAGGCGTCAAATTCAGCTTTATCGCCTGAGAATAAGACGGGGTCGACATCACATTCCATTGTGAAAAAGTGGTTGCGGAACCGGAGTGGTGCAAGCGGTGGTGTTGTTCGCTCACTAATGACTGTGAACCCTTCATCACTCACGCCTATTTTGCCCTCACCTACAGCAAGCCCCCATGCTCCCTTATCGGCCAATATTTGGGTGCGTAATTCGGCATCTACGGATTCCAAGCCATTGGCACCCGGTGCAATCCCGACTTCCTCAACCATTTCTCGAAGCAGCGCGACCAGAGCTGCGCGTTCATCGTCATCGCGTTGAGGGAACCATTCAGGATGTGAGGCGAGAATGGCTTGATCGACACGGCTGACACCACCACCAGGGAATGCCCAGTAATCGGGGAAGGCTGGGACACTGGAAACGCGGTGACAGACCAGAATCTCACCCCCACGCCTGAGCATGACTGAGGCCGAAGGGCGAGGGGGGCGAGGTTCTGCGCGCGTAACCTCCATCGGGTCTGCGAAGGTCCGACGGACTTGAAGCCTGTTGCCTCTTCGCAAGGGTATGGAGCCATGGGAAATCGAGCCTCTGACCGAGGAAGAGGCGGCTGCATATGAGGCCAGAAGTGAACGCATGCGTCAAATTGGAAAGATGGTATTGGCTATCTCAATGACGACGATGATGATTACATGGGTTACGAAATACTTCTTCATGACGCTGCTGTAGGTTTCATCAATCGTCACCTTCCGCATGTATACATGCGCATTGGCCATCGGACCGAAAATGGAATCGAATATTCACATGAAATCCCTTCCTTCGGACTAGGTGTCTTCCTGATGTCAGAACCGGGCGAATGCAAGTCCGCATGTCTCGCAGCACTGAAGGCAGGATATACGCACATCGATACAGCGCGCGCATACAGCAATGAGCACGAGGTTGGTGAAGCGCTAAAGGAATCAGGAGTCGATCGTGAAGATGTGTTCATCACCACGAAATTACGGCGCATGCACGCCACAGGATTTGATGAAGTTCTTGAGCACTGCCGGAAATCTTTGGAACTCCTGGATACTGATTATATCGACTTGTATCTCGTACATGCCCCTCCTGAAGATATGGACCACCGTGCCCCGGTTTGGAAGGGGATGGAACACTGCCTAGAGCAGGGTTGGGTCAAGGCGATTGGTGTTTCAAATTATGGAGCACATCACTTGGAAGCAATGAGGGAGTACGCAACCTATCTGCCGTCTGTCAACCAAATCGAAATCAATCCATGGCTACAACGCCCAGAACTACGAGCGGCCACAGAATCGATCGGTGCGAAGACCATGGCCTACTCCCCACTCGCGCGTGGGCACAAATTGAACGAGCCAGAATTGATCGATGTCGCCAATCGGTTGGGTTGCACACCTGCCCAGGTGGCCATCAAATTCTGTCACGACCTCGGTTGCATCACAATTCCCAAGTCAAGTCGATCTGATCGAATTGTCGAGAATTTGGCATCACTTGATGTTGATTTGAGCGCTGAGCAGGAATCTCTAGCCGCAATGGAATGTGGATATATTTCCGGGTGGGACCCCACCTCAGAGCCCTGATTAACGAGCATCTGCGGCAAGGAAATCATCGATCAAGTGCGCATTTTGGTCGCGTAATTCAGCCAATTCGGTTAGCCATGCTGCGGCCTTTTCGACAGTCATCATCTTCAGTTCACCACTGAGGATGTCGCCCGCGACATATCCCCGGCGGATTTCCTCTAGTGCAGCGTCGTCTTCTTCAAAGAAGAAACGAAGATACTGGAATGCTACATCGATGTCTGGGTTTCCTCCGAGACGGCGGTGTTCTTCCACGGTGGATTGGCCTCCTGAGAATGAGCGCTTGAATTTCTTCTCCATCTTCTTCAGGTCCTCATTCAGGAAGATGGTCGTCTCAGGCATCGAGGATGACATCTTACCACCGGTCATGCCAATGGCAAACCGGTGATAGGTACTACTCGGTTGCAATAGTCCGGGACCCCCCATACTCCTCTCTAGTTTGAGGAGTGACATTCGAATCGGGTAGCGATCTTTTCCTGTTGCAGCGGGTAAATCCACAATCCCGTGCTTGGCATCCGCCATGATGTCACTGTAACCAAGGCCCTTTAGTGCATCAACGATTTGTCCAAAGACTGCTTTCTTGCTGTCTTTATCGCCAGCCACAATGCTCTGGTTTTCATCCATTACCGATACGGTGATGCGGAGCCCCCCATTCTTTCGGTCATTGACATTGAACCAGTTTGTCTTCCCTGCCAAGCCTCGGCACAATCGCAAATGCGGGTCTTGATCCACGCCAACTGGAACCACGATGGGGCGAAGGCCTCCATACTCGTCCAACTGCGGATGGAGGATATCTCCAGCTTGCACCAAAGGTGCCTGAACATGTGCGAGGTTGGTATCTCCTTGGAACCCATAGATTGCTTCAAATTCCGAGAGATTCGTACGTTTCCCTAAGGTGAATCCCATGCGTTGAACAATTGGACGCATGCTCTGGAAGTAGATGTGGGTTCGCTCAGGGTCCAAACCCATGGCAACATAATTGGCCACATATTCATCCAGCGCAACCTTTCGACACTCGGCGAGACTGTAGCCGCGAGTCGCATTCGCCTCAAGATCGGCAACCGCGATGGTCACATCTGCACCCTGCTCTTGGAACCAGCGAACCTGATCGATGACC
>CAZXVR010000016.1:0-19254 GCA_964644485.1 uncultured Candidatus Poseidoniales archaeon
TTCTCGATGGACGATTTACCAGAATATCGATATCAATCTCGCCCCACTCAACCCCTCCGTTGATTCAGATGGTGATGGTGTCGAAGATAGTCAAGATCAGTGCGACGGTCATAACGATAACAGCGATTCAGATGGTGATGGAATACCCGATGGCTGTGATTCTACCGATGACTCTACTCCTTCTGAACCAGATGAAAACAATGGAAGTGGTGAAAATGTACCTGATACACCTGTCACCGATGATTCAAATTCCGATGGCAATTCAAATGAAGAATCTCAGAATAAATCGGTTTCAATGCCACTATTGATTGGAATTGGTGTGGGTGTCATTGGGTTACTCGTCGTTGTGGTGGTTGCAGTTCTAATGTTGCGAGGTGGCAATAAACCACCAGAGCAACCGATGAGAGGCCTGTTGTAATCACCACTCGGTCCACAGTGGAAAATCATCGCCGCTGGATAGGCAGGACATCCCGTCTGCGGTCCGTACCCAACAATCCTCGACGCCAATCGCTCCATCGAGATGGATGACCTTTGGCTCAATCGCCATCGTACCACCTACGGGTAGTGGGCGATCAAATCCGGCTGCAACCACAGGTGTTTCATCGAGTTCCAATCCAATGCTGTGCCCCAAGAATCGTGCTTGGTCGGGCGCCATGCCCATGAGGTGGTCCCCGTGCCCCATTTCCTCAGCCTTCGCCGCTCCAATTCCCCAGGCGGTAGAGCAGTTTTCTCCCCGGCCGAGGCTGTAGCGTATGGCCATTGCAATTTCATTCATGTCTTCTAAGCGAGCCACCCACTCATTGCTCAAGGGCCCTACACTGAACATTCGCGTCATGTCAGCAACATATCCTCGGTGAACATGAACAATGTCAACCAAGACAGGGTCACCTGCTTTGATGCGATTGAATCCGGCACCGAGTGCAGCCAGAGGGTGGACTCCCGTGCCGCCCACCGCTGAATCGAAAAATGTGGGTACGCCACCAGCGCGCCCACTGGCAACAACCACTCGATCGCAATCCATTGGCCATTTACGCATACGAACAAAACTACCGAATCCGGCAACCCGACTGACCTCATCAGCCGCTCCTGCCAAATCGAGTTCAGTGACACCTTCACAACCGACTTCATCAATGGCTTCGAACATTTGGCGCTGAATTTGCCCAGATTCTCGCATCCGCTCGATTTCCCACTCCGATTTGATTTCACGAAGTGTCCAGAGCAATTGTGTGCAATCTCCTCCCTCACCCAGCTTCGATTGCAAGAAGGAAGCGTCGGAAGCAGGCATACGACCGAGTTGTAGTGCGGGCGTATCAGATACAGAATCACTCAACGAGGACATTCTAGGGTGCTCAACGATACTGTGTGGAGCGTCATTCCCACCCGCCTCAAATCGAGCCCTCTCCAGAGAGTTTCTGACATACTGCGTGACATTTCCATCCGAAGAGACATGCACACCACCGGCTTGACGATTACCCACCAACCAATACATGTCGACGGGATCATTGATCCAAGCACTCTTTCCCTCAAGAACTGAAATAAGGCGAGATTGGCGTGTAGCGAGTTCAGATGTCGGAACTCTCCAGTCCTCACCATCTGGGCCGCAGAGAGCATCGGTGGACCACGCCATAACCCCTCGAAATGGTGCAGGGACTAATGTCTTCTGTCGGCGAATGGGTCATAACCGGCCCGCGGGTCGGCCAGTTCAATGGGGTCCGTACTGACCCTGGCCGATGCTGGCCTTGCGGGGAAACGCGTACTCTTACGCGTAGACGTCAACTGCCCCCTTCATCCTGAGACCAAAGCCTTCCTCGATGATTCTCGCCTCAGAGGAATTTTGCCAACATTACGTCGCTTGGCCAACGCGCGCGTTATCATTCTCGCACATCAAAGTCGGCCTGGTAAAATCGATTTCACCAACATGAATGCGCACGCTGATCTGCTGAGTCGATTGTTGGGGCGAAAAATCACATACGTTCCTGATGTTTGTGGAGAAATCGCCCAAGAAACCATTCGCAATATGGCTCCAGGCGACATGCTGTTCCTGAACAATGTACGTGGCCACGAAGACGAAATGGGGATGAAAAAAGCAACCTTTGACGAATTGCATGAATCTGAAATCGTGCAAAATTTAGCCCCGCTATTGGATGCTTATGTCAACGACGCATTCGCAGCCTCTCATCGAAACAGCCCTTCTATCTCCGGTTTTGGCAAAGCATTGCCTTGCTTTGCTGGCGAACTGATGGCCAAAGAGATCAAAGCACTGAAAATGGCCACAGAATCACCACCGAAACCCTACACAGCAATTCTTGGTGGGGTAAAGTGTGATGACAGTCTAGACATTGCCCTGAATCTCTGTGAGCGCGAAGTTGCCGACACGGTCATACTCGTCGGAGCGGTTGGCAATCTCATGTTGTGGGCGAACGGACACAATATTGGTGTGGGCAACGAAACCTTCCTTCGAAAAGAACTCGGAGATGCGTTTGAATCAACAATGGAGATGGCGAACAAATTGTTGGCTGAACACAAGGCTCGATTGCTTCTGCCCATCGATGTTGCTGCAGAAGTGGATGGTAAGCGAGTCGATTTGTCTGTCGAACAATTGCCACCCTCCGGCCCTCTCTTTGACATTGGATTGTCCACATGTATGAAAATACGCGAGCACATTGTCAATGCTGGTTGTGTACTTTGGAACGGGCCTGCAGGATTGTTTGAGGAAGATCCATTTGCATTTGGAACCATTGAAATTCTGAATCAGTGTTGTGAATCAAATGGATTTGTCATCATTGGAGGTGGCCATACTAGCGCACTCGTGAACGAGAAAAAAATGGTCCATTTGGTCGATCATAATAGCACTGGGGGTGGTGCTTGCCTCAATATGCTCGCTGGACGGAGAATGCCGGCCATCGATGCATTGGAAGCCAGTGCCGAGCACTTTGGCCACCGCCTGAAGGAATTTGACCTCGCCTGAGAATTTATGATGGAATGTCAGGTCGCGAGTTCGCTGCCATTGTAGCTTAGCTGGTAGAGCACTTGATTCGTAATCAAGAGGCCGTGAGTTCAAATCTCACCAATGGCTCCATTCGCTTGAAGAACCCCGTCGTATTGCCGTTGCCATGGACTGGTGGATGTGGGTCCTCGCCATCCTTGTTGGCACAGGTGTTCTGGTCTATTTGTTGTGGCTAATCATACCCACGATTACGATGTGGTATCTCCGGAAAAAAGCCATTGATTATGGTCTCAATAAGGCCAAAAAGTTACGGCAGAGTTTATCGGAGGAAGTTGAGTAATGGATGTTGGAGAAGCCGCGGGAAATCCGATGATTCGCAATGCCTTGGGCGACTCCTTTCCCGCATCTCCCGAAGTGACCATTCGACTCTGTCGAGAAGCAGGAGTCGATGAATACAGCCACGTTCTTCACCTCGGCGCTGGTGTGGGTACCGTTTGTCAAATGTTGATTGAAACATTTGGATGCAAGGCGACCGGTGTCGTGGCCATCGAACCCTTGCTCCAACACTGTATCTATGAAGATGAACGGGCACACTACGTGCATTCAACAATGTCAGAGCCCCCGTTTGAACCGGGCACATTCACGCATGTCCTCATCGAGTGCCGTTGTATCATTCAGCGTGATTTAGAAGCGGTATTCACAGCAGCCAAGCGAATGCTGGCTCCTGATGGGCAATTGATTGTCAACGAGCCCGTCCTTCTCGCAAATTCGACCTTACCGAAACTCATTGGGCGAATGGTTGGAGAAACACGAATCAATGAAGTCGTTCAACAGCGCACAGCATTGGACATTGGAATCGAACTTTCCACCGCTGGTTTTGATGTCATCAACAGTCGTGCCGAGCCAGAAGTCACCGAGAGGTTGTTGGCGAAGTTAAATCAGATTTCGATGTTGTTGAAAATGGCTCTCAGATTCTCGTCGTTTGATCCGAAATCAGAAGATTTTCCCTTCACAAAGAAGGATTTGCTCAAGGCCTTTGATGAACTCAAAAAAGCGCTTGACGATGAGACGTTTGGTTGGCATTCATGGCGTGCGACCCCAAATTGACCGCAAAGGTTGACCTCTGAATGGTCCACTCACGTCACATGAGTTGGGTCTTTGATGCTGGAAAGATTGGCCTCACCGCTCTCATCATTTTCGCTGTTGTACAAGTGAGTGAGCGCAACACCTTGCTCGCAGCCGTCCTCGCATCGATTCCGATCGTCAGTGTTCTCGCGATGATGTGGATGAATCATGAAGGGCAATCTGCGTCTGAAATCGCAGGTTTTGCCAAGGACATTGTTTGGCTGGTCATTCCATCTCTGCTCCTGTTCATCGTCATGCCACTACTGATTGATCGAGGCTGGGAATTCTACCCAGCTTTGGGAGCCGGCCTTGCCACCACCATCTTGGGTTATTTCCTGATGGTACAAATCATGGAAAAATATGGTCTCGCATCTTAGGCAGAGTGAAATTTTTCCAAATTGATGATTGAACCGAGACGCGCCTCAACATCGGATTTGATGTTTGCAAGACTTTCTTCAGTTCCAGCCTCAGCGCGCATGACAAGAATCGGTTCTGTGTTGGATGGTCGACATAGATACCAGCCATCGGGATAGCGCACCCGAACCCCATCTACAGCACTGTATTCCATGTCGGAATAGGCTTCTCGCACAGCATCCATTGTTTCTTCTCTACCTCCTGTGAGTGGAACCTTTGCCTCTCCGGTTGAGGGGTAGGATGGGATTCCATCAAAGAGCGATGAGAAGGGTTTGTCATCTCTTGCAACCAATTCGATCAGACGGGCGGTTGCATACAATGAATCATCAAACCCATTCCAACGATCATGGAAGAAGAAGTGACCACTCATCTCACCAGCCATCGGGACTTCGGGGTTTTCGCGTAGGGCCTGCTTGAGGAATGAATGCCCAGTTCGCATCATGTGGGCGATTCCACCCGCAGCTTCGATGGTTTGTTCCAACGCCATACTGCACTTGACATCATGAATCACAGTCCGGGCGGCATCGCTCGCGTTCGCGGGCACGCGCGAGAGAATGTCTCGTGCAAATACAGCCAAGAGTCGATCGGGGTGGATGAAATTCCCATTTTCATCAACCACGCCAACGCGATCTCCATCGCCATCGATACCAATCCCAAATTCGGCGCCGGTCTCGACAACTTTCGCTCCGAGTTCAACCATGTTCTTCGGGCGCGTGGGGTCTGGTGGGTGGTTGGGAAAGGTATTGTCCCAATCACAATGTATGGCCACAGTATCGCATCCAAGTTCGTTACAGAGGTCGACCATGAAGGGGCCGGGAACAGCATTAGCACAGTCGATTACGACCTTTACGGAGCGTGCTGGTAATCCAGCATTCTCAATGACATCGGTCATGTATGTCGAAAGAAAATCACCTGCATCGATGTGTTTTCCTTCACCCGTGTGGAAATCACCTGTTTCAAACACTGCACGAAGGGCTTGAATTTCATCGCCGGCCATCGCAGCGGTTCCACGACACATCTTGAATCCATTATACTCAGGCGGATTGTGGCTTGCGGTAATCATCACACCACCATCGACATTGAGATTTGCAGTCGCACTGTAGAGTGCTCCCGTCGTACATATTCCAAGATCGTGAACATCGCAACCGGCTGACATCAGCCCATCGACAAACGCCTCATGGAGTTCAGGCCCAGATTCTCGGATGTCTCTGCCGACTGCCAGCGCGTTACAATCGAGGAATGTCGGCAATGCTTGACCCAAGCGATTTGCGAAGGCTGGAGTCAGTTGTGAGCCAGCAATGCCACGAATATCGTAGGCCTTGAACGTCTCAAGTGCCCACTCGCTCATGGTCGGTCGACCGGGGCTTTACTCAAAGTCGCTGCGATTCAGCGAGTGGGTTGCACCACGCTTTCATTCGAGATTATCTCCACTCACGCGCGTCGTCATGACATAGATGACAATCAGCGTGACAAGATCGATTCCCAGAATGATGTAAACGACGATACGCCAATCGGGATATGATGTCCAAATCCAAACACCGACAACACATTCTGTCACAAAAATCGCGAGTAAAATGGGTAGCAGAAGTGGCCATGTCAGCAAACCGGGAGGCCGCTCATCAAGGTAGGGTGAGCCCGGCATAACCATCAACAGCACTTGTCATCATAGGCCTGAACTACAATCTCAACCGCTGCACCACGGGGTAATGCTGCGGCTTCAAATGCTGCTCGCGCAGGTGGGATTTCAACGTCTGCAAGCCATGCGCCGTAGATTTCGTTCATGTCTGCAAAGTCATTGATGTCATCCAGCAATACCTGCGCAAAGGTCACCTGATGCTTTGTGGCACCTGCAGCTGCAAGCAAAGCGTCAATCTTGTCGAGACTGGCTTGTGTTTGTTCACGAATTCCGCCCGCTTCGGGTGCGATTTGACCCGCCAACCAGATGACGCCATTTGCTTTCACGCCGGGGCTGTATGGGCCAAACACTTGGCCACCCGTATCGATGCGCTCTTTCCCCATGTCACTCGCTTACACTGATGGATGATGAGCGTTCGGTTCATTCACTCCCACCTTTTCGCGGAATTATGCGCACTTGTTGGGTCATTGATCACCCTGCGCATTTCCAGTTGTTCAGACAATGGTTTCGCGAAGATGACATTCTCATCGTCACCGAGCGCCAGGAGCTCGACGCCATGTTGGTTGTTGGGTTTAATCAACCCATTCTTCGTGTCCCTCGGGTGCAGGGGTCGTTCTTGCAAAAGGTTGGGCTCGGTCGCCGCAGGCAAAAGGCAGTTCGAGATTTTCTTCGCTCAAACCCAGTCTGGCGGATTATTTCCAAAGGTGCTCCATTTGAGTTGCGAGCAGCCAAAGGTTTGGTCGCTGAACGGTGGTATCTTACAGATACAGAAGCCAATACGGCCGCACACAAATTGGCCAAGGCGACGCACGTTTTGTTGCCCGGTTCATGGGAGGGTACCCTGAAGGCCACACACACCTATCCAGGGATTCTTCCTCAGGCTTACGTGCCACTGAATTCATCGGCTTGGGACAGTGCAAAAGGACAAGTTCAGAGAGAAATCGGACTTTTAGAGGACGATTTAGTCGTTTTCCACCGTAAATTGACAGGAGATGGGGTTCACGATAGCGATGAAATCGTCAATTACGAACAGGTAATACGTAAAATGCAGGTCCATTTCGTCGAGAACAAGGAATCCGCTGCTGCCATGGATGGTTCTGCTTGGGAACTCCCCATACAAGCCACATTGTTCGATGGTGTGCTGACGGGAAGCACCACATTGGCCGCGGAGGTTGTGGTTCAGGGAGTGCCAACACTTCTCATTTCGAAAGCGAAGCGAGGCTTCCTCACTTACCTATCAGATCAGCCACACTTCTTCCATTGGAATGAGGACGACCTCTTCGATGGCCGTTTTTCAGAGATGGCCAACGATTGGATGGACGCTATGCGGAATACGCGTTCCACAGGACGAACCGCTGTAGTAGATGAGACCAAATCTGTATTGAACGAACTATTCGGCCAACCAGTCGCGTAGAATTTCCATGTGGTCGCCCGCGATGGGCAACTCGCCATCGAGCACCAAATCGATTGGCCAAAAGCGAGCGTCTGCGGCATCATCTGCACCCACAGGTTCACCTTCAGCCTCAATCAGATAGACGATGCTGACGATGTGTTTTCGAGGGTCGCGATCAGGATCACCTTTGGCATCCAATAGACGAATAATTTCCCCCGTGAGGCCGGTTTCCTCTTCCAGTTCCCGCAGCACAGCATCGGTTGGGTCCTCGCCATAATCAACGAAGCCACCCGGCAATGCCCAGGCACCTTTCCAAGGTTCATTGCCACGCTGAATCAGCAGCACTTCATCACCGCGACGAACCGCCGCATCCACCGCCAAAGCTGGGTTGCGATACTCCATGCCATCACTCTCCAAAGCGACGCTTGCGTTGTTGATACGCCTCGATGGCCTCCAGTAAATCTCCGCGAGAGAATGATGGCCAGTAGACATCCGTGAAGTAATACTCCGCATAGGCGGATTGCCACAATAGGAAGTTGCTAATTCTCTCTTCACCCGATGTTCGAATCACCAAATCAGGATCAGGCATATCGCCTGTCCACAATCGCTTGCTGATTTCGGCTTCATCAATCGATTCTAAGTCAATATTACCATCTGCATGATCGGCTGCAATCGCTCGCACAGCCTCGATAATTTCCTCACGGCTGCCGTATGCCAAACATACGGTGAACACGAATTTGTCATGCTCAGCGGTCACCTTTTCGGCATTGTCAATGGCGGCAAGTACGCGCTCTGGAAGCAAGTCTTTGCGACCAGCCACCTGAACCTTGACCTCATTGTTCAGGATTCTCTCATCGACGACGAGGTCGTTCAATCCCTCAACGTAGAGATCGAAAAGCGCTTCCAATTCATCGGGTTTTCGACTGGTGATGTTTTCCGTACTGAGTGCATATACCGTGAGATAAGGCACGCCGAGTTCGAGCACCCAATCCATGACATCTTCCAGTTTTTCTTTACCAGCACGGTGACCGAGCGTTGCAGCCAAACCCGAATCAGCCGCATAGCGACGGTTCCCATCCATGATGATGGAAATGTGTTCGGGGAGTGTATCGGACATGACACGGGTTTGCAATCTACGGGCGCGCACACGATCGGTTCTAGAGACGATGCTCCAAGCATATCTTGAATTGACAATCCACCGAGCAGGGCCGCGGATGATTCGCCACTTCAGAAGCCAGTGGGCTGTTCGGTCCAAAGTGCGGCCTAGCCAACCCATACACCGTCGAGTCCGCCTTCCCTCTTGATGCAATCGGGTGCCTTGATAGCGTGGACCATGTGGCCACAACATGCGCCGCGAGGTCGTCTACATCCTCACCATCAGTATCGGTTTGTGGGTCGATCAGAATGGAACGGATTGGGCCATCAAAGGCGAATACATCGTCGACATTTTTTGTTGGGCCCTCTTTGCGACCATCTACGCTCGTGGTGAGCGTCTTGAACGAATTGAGATGCTGACCGTTCTGGCCTTTGCAACACCCATGGAACTGTTCTTCACAGAAGTCTGGCATCTCTATGAATACCGCGAGGGATTGATGCCTCTGTTCGTGCCAGCTGGTCATTGGTTCCTGTTCGACTTGGGACGCCGTTTTTCTCGACATTTGCCCGAAAAATGGTCATGGCCATCGATTTTTCCATTCGTCCCATTGTCACTGTATTTCGCATACCAGGGCGTGGATACGTCCGGGATGTTCCTTCTCATCGCACTTCTTGGTTTCATGCGTTGGGGCCCTGAACGTCGACTGTATGCGACGATGGCATGGTTGGCACTAGCAATGGAATTGTGGGGCACCCACTTGGGTAACTGGGCGTGGTATCCAGGTGTGGCTTGGACGCCGTTGACCGCTCTCAATCCACCACTGCTGTGCGGTGTTGTCTATGCGTTAGGGGATCTGTTGGTGAACTTGACCGTCAACAAGTTCACTCAAACACAATCGACGGCTGATCCCCCAGTGCATTGAGCGTGGATTGACTGGCGTTGACCACAATCACTTCGCCCGCATAGGGCCAGGTCTTCAAATCGTGACTAGAATTTCCAGCATAGGCAAATTGCCCCTTTCCATAGCGCTCGGCCAGTGCCTTGCCCTTTGCCTCCATCCGCAAATTCGTGATGCCATCACTGCCCATGACATCATCGAATATTCCGACATAATCTGCGATTTGTTTGGCGACTGATATTTCCGATGCCGTGCAAAGGATGACCTCTCTCCCACCGGCTTTCTCATCTTTCAGCCAAGCGAGGAAGGGTTCGTTATACTGCAGTTCTGCGGGATCAAATTTGAGCTTTCGACCGAGGATTTGCTTCCATCTCGCCCGCTTCCCGACCAAGTCGAGGAAAAATACCCAAGGAATCAACCAAAATCGGGGAAGAACCACTCTACGGAAGGTCACCCGAGACATGTCGGTGAAAATCAGTGTACCATCGAGGTCGACCGCGAGTGGCAGTTTTGTCGCCTCTCCCATGGCGCCTATGGCGCCACCGGCGCGCTTTCAATCTGTCCTCTGCTCCGCAGAGAATTGATGTGGATGCGACCTTTGGGCTGGGTGTGGACATCGAATCTATGCTCTGGTATCCGCGGGTTGCAGCCAACTCTGTGACCGATGCAATCATGACACCACCTACAGGTTTCACCGCCCACGTTCTTCATGTTCGATGGGATAGTTTACCCATGCTATTGCCCGATGGTGACCTGACATCCGAGGCATGGTGGAATGCACTTTCCCCTACATGGGGTAAATGGATTGAGGGCCCTCCACTCTCGTTCGCTGAGAATCGGAATGGTTGGATGGTTGAATTTGAGCACCATGAAGCGCAAATTTTGCCATTGGATGAAGATGGGCATGGCCGGCGACTTTCATCTCTCAAATGTCCTGAATTACATACAGCGATTGGTGGGATTCAGTTTGAGGATCGGGACGTAGTTCTAATCTTCAACAAAATTACGTCAAATCCATTACCGCTCGATCAACAACATCTTGCTTTAGCCGGGGAAACGCTTGGCCGTTTCCATGCTGCTTGCGGTCGTCACCTAGCAACCCCGAATGATGAGCGTGCGTGGAACAAACGCCTCGATGTTCTCGAGCCACGAACACGTTCGGCAACCAAATGGAGAGCGCCTCATTCAGCAGATACCCAAGGGACCATCACCCACCGTAATTTCAGCCTCGAACATTGCCACTTAGTCGACGGTGAGGTCATCATCAAGGGTTGCATGGGTGGAATTCACAATGCTCTGATTCCTGAAACATCTCCGTCACCAGCACTGAGGGACGTTGCAGCGGCCGTAATCGATCTTGAACCAGAACTGAAGAGAGCATTTTGTTTTTCATGGACGAAGTCAGCCCCATCTCATTGGTATTCACACAAGGCACTGGATAGCCACAGAGGTGGCCTCATTATTTGGGAATATGAACAACATCTTGAACAGAGATTGTTCCATCAAGCATGGGGAGAGAAGGAACCAATACATGTGACACAGTTCCTATCCGCAGTCTCTAGTATTCAGAACAAGATGTATCGAGTACGCACAATCGCTGCAGGCGCTTTGGTTTGTACATTCATCCCATTGGCAGTGATTCTGTATTGGATATTTTATCCAGATTCACCGGTTCCCTCTGGAAATGCCATCGCCGGAATCGGTGTAATGGGCATTTGTGGTTGGGCGTTAAACAAACTCTACCGGCACATGGCCCCTATGCCCTGGTGAAATCTCCACCCTCATAGGTGTAAATTCGCGGGACACCTGTTGGTATTTCCAAACTGAGAACTTCTTCTTTGGACAACCCTTCGATTTTCATGACAATACTCCTCAAACTGTTTCCATGCGCGGCGACGAGAACGGTTTTTCCACCATCCAAATCAGGCTTGATTGCCTCATCGAGATAAGGTAAAGTTCGCTCAGCGCACATGGCCAAGCTCTCGCCCTCTTCTCCGGGAGGGGGGACATCGTAGGAACGTCGCCAGATCTTGACTTGCTCGTCACCATATTTGTCTCGAGTATCCTGTTTGTTGAGCCCCTGTAAATCGCCATAGTGTCTCTCATTCAGTCGGAAATCACGATGCGTAGGAACGTCTCTTGATACACGATTATGCTCCATCACAATTTCAGCCGTGTGCTGTGCGCGAATCAGTTCACTGGTATGCACAACGTCAATGTGAGTGTCCGCCAATTGTTCACCGGCATTTGCCGCTTCAGTTTCTCCTTTGTCTGAAAGTTCTACATCGGTCCAGCCGGTGAATTTGTTTGCAGCATTCCAGACCGATTGTCCGTGGCGCAACAAAATCAGGGTGGCCATGAACTCCCCTCAACCGATTATGCACTTCTACGGACTCGAGGTTCGTAGAATACAATTCCATTTTCCTTTGCAATTCGAGCAACGTTGAGTAGGAACGATTGTCGTGCTACTTTTTCGTTCGCACCACCATCGACATCCCAGTAGATGTTGCAAGAGATTTCAATCGAGTCTTTGGCAATCGCAGTGACCTTGGCCCAAGAAGCGTCTTCTTTCATCGTATTCTCATCGTTTCGAATCAACTCTTCAACACCGTCGGTGAACTTCTGCACAGCATCGGGTTCACTATCCAAATCTAAAGAGATGACAGGTTGATATCGGCGCCACCGCCTCTTCCCGTAATTCTCGATTGGTTTGTTGGTCAGGTTTGCGTTTGGAATCGTGACGATGGTATCCGCACCGGTTCGCAGTAAGGTGGTTCTCAAGCTGATACTGACAACCTCACCCTCAGCACCGCTAATCAGGACCCAATCCCCAACACGGAATGGACGATCAAGGAGAACGGTGGCTGCACCAAAGACGTTGGCGATACTGTCCTTTGCTGCCAGAGCGAGAGCCAATCCAGTGATGCCCAAGCCAGCAACCATTGTGGTCAAGTCAAAGTTCAAGGCATCTGCAATGAAGATGGATCCAAAGACAACGATACAGAATCGCAGGGCACTTTCAACCGCACCGATGAGCGTCCTTTCCGCTCCATCCAGTTCGTCATCATCGTCCCAATATTCTACCACAGCCTGAACACAGACAGTGAGTCTGAGCGCCCAGGTAATCACCGCAACAAGCATCACCACTTGAGCGATTGAAGGGAGCCAGAATTCCACGGCGGCTGGCATCAGTGCAGATGTTCCTTCAATCAATGAAAGTGAGGATTGCCACATTATGCCCGCACCAACCGCGGTTCCCAATGCCTTACTGGAGCCATGAATGGCGATTTCAGCGACCGGACTTTTTTCGCACAAATTGTTGAACATGTTTGGTATGGTCATCACCGCAATCAATCTGGCAACGAAAACCAGCAGCACCAAGCCAATGAGTACCGTAAGGGTTCCTTGGTTGAAGCCCATCAGCCCGTTGTCCCAATTTGGGACCATCTCGACATACCTGTCCATGTTCTTCGACTCGGTAGAAGGGGGTTCATAATTTCACTCTGTGTGATTTTCGCGGAATCGTCCCCTTAAGGGACGTTTCCGTTCGGGTCTTCACGGCGGTTCTTTGAAAGGGTGAACGGGTCTCGACGGGCCGGTCGTCATGTCATCTCGCCGAACTCAAGCAATCCTCGGCATCCTCTGTATGCTTATTCCACTGCTCACTGGAAGCATCACAACCAACTCTCAGGACGACCCACCCGAGGGCTTGGCTCCCGAGGATATCTGGAGTGAAGATTATGCAAACGACATCCACCCTTGGGGTGGAAATGATCGAATCCAATTCAAGGCTTATCATGACTATTTCACCATGAAAGATCGCATGATGCAATTGGCGGAGAAGAACTACGAATATCAGGGCCAATCAATCAACATCATGTCTTTCCATGAAGGTCTCAATGGTGGCACCAATGCTCGTGGCGTGGATATGACGCTCAACAGTTACGAGGGCCATTTCTACAGTCACGCATCACCTTGGCTGAAGATTACGGGCGGTGGAGAAGAATTGAACGGCGTTGACGGGGGAGAATGCAATGACTTCGTTGGCGATTGTGGTAATTATGCTGAGATTCCTGATGTTCAGATGATTGGAAATTTCCATGCCCGAGAGTGGATGTCGTATGAAGTTCCCATGATGTTCCTTGAAACTATCGCCCACTACTACGGAACGGCTGGAATCGACAATGACGGCGATGGTTTGGTCGATGAGGATACTTGGGGTGACTCCGATGGAGACGGTCAACTCGATGATGATGGCGACTGTCTTTCATTGGCTTCGAATTACCAAGATTCTAATGGAGATGGAATCGCTTGCGGACCAGGTGACCTTGGTGTCGACGAAGACTTCTCAGAGCAGCAAATCACAGATTTGGTTAACACGCGTGAGATTTACCTCGTACCCATGCTGAATGTCGATGGAAATCGCTATGACCGTGAGGTGTTTTGTGGCGAAGATGCTTGGAACTGTGATTCAGCAGGTTGGAGAAAGAACCTACGTTGTAATCGCCCCGCTGAGTGTATAGGACCGATTCCAGATGTAAATGAAGAGGTTGATGACAGCTGTGATGGCGTAGACTTGAATCGAAATTTCCAGTATGAATGGGGTGCGCCATTAGGTGCAACGGGCCCCATCGTCCCAGGGTTTTGTTATGCTGGACCCAATAATGACGTGTATAATGGTCCAGTAGATGATACCGATAATGACGGTGACGGACAAATCAATGAGGATCACGTTGATGGAAACGATGACGATGCTGATGGTCAAACAGACGAAGATTGGTGGGGTGGAAATTCCGAACCAGAAACACTGTTTGTTCAGGATTTGACTGAAATGAATGATGATGACAACAATGGGGCATCCGATTTCGGAGCCACCCTTTCTTGGCATTCCTTCTCTGAACTGGTCCTGTATCCTTGGGGCCACTGTACTGGCTGTGAAACACCTGATCACGAGCAACTCATTTACCATGGCAACAAAATGGCAGAAATGACTCTTTACGAAAACATGCAAAGCAGTGATTTGTATCCGACCACTGGTGATTATTGTGACTGGCAATATGGGGTTCATGATTCATATTGCTACACCATGGAAATCGGGACAGCTTTCCATCAGCATCCGGACGACATCAACCACATTGCTGTGCGAAACTTGGGCATTCCATTCTACATTGCTGAAGTTGGGGACAACCCGCGCGAGCGCGCAAACATTGGGATTCAGGAAGTCGAAAAGAGCCAGTGGATTGTGAGTGCTGATGATTTGGTCATTCCAGATTCAGGACCGATTCCAATCACCATGTGCATCGATCCAAATTTCCCCTTCACCAATGACGACAATTACACTCATGTGATGTGGAGAACCGTCAAACCGACCCGTCAACAGAGTGATTTCGGACCCAAGGAATGGGTCACAGAAGACTGGCAAATGACTGGATTCCAAGAGACTGGAGAAAATTGCACACTCTCCAATAATGGGACGGGCGATCTGATTGTTGCCAACGTCCCAGTGCCCGAAGATTTCAGCGGTAAACTGCATTACAAATCAATGCTAGGCACTCGCTCAGGAACGTTCCCATTCTCATATCCAGCGCCTGGAATTTACGAGGAGGTTAATGTCGCATATCGAGCACCGTTTGGCAACTCGGTTCTCGCCTTCATGTTGTTCTTAATCGTGGCTGGAACGGTCTGGGGAAGCCTGGGCTTAGCGATCAAGAAAATGAATGAATCCGACCAAGACGAACCTTCGATTGTTGGCGCACTCGACTGAGGTGATTGCATGGGTAAAAGTGACGAGTTCTCCTCACGATGGGGTTTGATTTTCGCGACCATTGGTGCGGCGATTGGAACCGGTAACATCTGGAGATTCCCTCGAATGGTCGGCGCCAACGGTGGAGGAACTTTTCTCATTCCGTGGCTTTTCTTCCTCTTCGTTTGGTCAATTCCATTGGTCATTGCTGAATTCGCGCTCGGTAAGCGGAGTCGAACAGGAACTGTGGGTACATTCCGGATTTTTGGTGGCAAAAACCTCGCTTGGATGGGGATGTGGACCGCTTGGATTTCCTGTGCGATTGGATTCTATTACGCGGTCGTTGCAGGCTGGTGCATGAATTACTTCCAACTCGGATTCCGAGGAGGCCTTTCTGGTGGCGTTGATACGGTTGAAGTTTGGAACAACTTCCTCAACTCAACCGAACTTGTCATTCTCTTCCAATCCCTAGTCATAGTCATCACTCTATTCGCGATTTGGGGTGGTGCGAAGATGATTGAGAAGGCGAACACGTTCATGATGCTCAGCCTGTTTGCATTGCTCTTCCTCGCATTGTTCCTCTCTCTTTGGATGGATATGTCCGATGGGACTCTCGACGGTGCCCTGTTCATGTTCAGTGTCGACTTTGAAATCCTGATGCAACCGGAAACTTGGATCAATGGTTTGTCTCAATCCGCATGGTCGTGCTCAGCCGGAATGGGCATGGCCATCACCTATGCTGTATACATGAGGAAGGATGAGGATACCACTCTCAACGCTTTCACGATGGGTTTGGCAAACAACAGCATCTCCATCATCGCCGGTCTGACAGTTCTCAGTGCAATTTTCGCAGTACAGGACGACCCATTGGCGACTGTAACAGGTGGTTCAAGCGCCATCACTTTCCTCGCATTGCCTGAGGTTTTCGCTCAGGCCCCTGGTGGCTCAACCACCCAGTGGGTGATGATGTGGGCATTTTTCCTCGCGCTTACGTTCGCTGCTCTAACGAGCATGATTTCAACGGTCGAGCTTTGTGTTCGCAATTTCGTCGATCATGGCTTTGAGCGCGACAAAGCAGTGGCCATGACGGGTGCAGCAATTTTCGTCTTCGGTTTGCCTTCGACATTCGTTTGGATTCATTTGGATTCGGATGGTGTCGCATTCCCTGAGTTCCTTGAGGTACAAGATCACATTTGGGGATACGGATTGATGTTCAGTGGTCTGTTCATCGCGTATACGATTTGGAAATTCGGATTCAAGATTTGGCGAGAGAAAGTCGATGCCGGAGAAGCTGAATCTGGGTTAGGAGGATACATTCGACACGGTGTCCCCGCGTTTCGTGACGAATTCATCAATACTGGAGACAACGATCTCTGGATTGGTCGCTGGTGGGATTTCTGTATCTTCATCGCTTTCCCGGTATTGTTCACGGTTCTCATCGTCTCTTACTTTGGCGATATGATTGCCAATACCCCTGATGTTTGGAACCCTGGTAACCCGCGTGGCCTGACAATCATCCTCCTCTTCTGGGGTGTTGTCGGTGGCCTCTTCGTCGCCTTCAACCATGTATTCGTATCTCGGCCCTTATACCGTAACGTCCCAGAGGGAGCCGGAGCGGGTGCTGATATCTCGATGCTGCCCGGTGGCGATGACGACCTCGTCGGTGTCGTCGGGGATGTGTTTGAAGGCTGGGAACACCATGCATCTTCCGAAGACCTGATGGACGCGGAACTATCCTAGCCTCTTCGTGGAAGCGGAAGACAAGGGGCGCGAACCCGCTCGTTGGTGCATGCATTGGACAGAGGTCGGCGTGTTTGACGACAACGCCGCCATGCTTGGCATCGGTGTATCAAATCTGATGGAAGCCGCAGGTCAAGGGTTGGCCGCTCAAGCGATTCGAATGCTTGATTCCATGGACAAACGTCGAGGCCCCGTCTGGATTTTATGTGGACCCGGGAACAATGGTGGAGATGGTTTTACAGCAGCCTTGGGATTGATCGAAGAAGGTGTAGATGTACGATTGTTGGCCACACACCTGATTCAACGAGGAGCGGCCGCTCAAGATTACAGAGAGCGATGCAGTGCAGCGAACATCCCCCTTTCCATTTGGCCTGAAATTCAATCAACAATTGGCACAGGGCATCCTGCTCTCATCATCGATTGTCTGGTTGGAGCGGGACCCGGGCACGCCGGTGTTCGCCTTCGCGGCGATGTCGCCAGTGTTCGCAACTGGTTGGCGGAAAGCCGTGGACGAGATTCCCCTGTGTTGGCTTGCGATATGCCGACCGGACTCGGCGGTCCTGATGTCATCAAGGCGACCGCGACGGTCACATATCACGCAGAAAAGTGGGCACTCCGTAACTCAAATGGTGAAGTCCAATCAGATGTTGGCGAAATCCACACCGCCAATCTACCTTGGTCTGCTCGCGTCGAAGATTGCGGTCCGGGAGACGCGCGACGCCATCCCCCAATCCGCTCCGATGCAAGAAAAGGAGACAGGGGTCGCTTGCTCATCATAGGTGGCGGACCGTATCATGGGGCACCAATCCTAGCAGGGCTTGCGGCCGAACGGAGCGGTTGTGATCTCATTCATTTGGCCATGCCGTCTGAAGCGGTTGATCGTGCCGAGTGGCCAGCATCCCTGATTCCTGAATCCATTCCGGATTCATCGCATTTGACCAGCCTTTCAGTCGGCCCAATTCTGAATCGCGTTCTGACCGGGAGGGGTTGCCAAGCGGTTCTCATCGGTCCCGGACTGGGTCGCGAAGACGCTTCGATTGATGCGGTGTGCGAAATCATCGAGAAACTCGTTGAGGAAAACATCCCCCTCGTCATCGATGCAGATGCCATCCGGGCTCTTCCCTCCCATGCTTGGCCTACAGGAATGGTTGGAGTGGTCACACCACATGCTACCGAGATGGCCCATTGGCTTGGTGCATCAGATCCAGCCGAAATTCTTCAAATTCGAGCTCGTCGTGATGGGATTGCAAGAGTCGTTGAAGACGAATCTTGTGTGATCGTTCGTACAGGTGCTGAGGACGAGTTGTGGGCGCCGGGTGGTCGACATTGCTTTGCCACCGGAGGCCATGCTCGAATGTCCGTAGGTGGGACGGGAGACCTACTCAGTGGTTGCATCGCCGGGCTCATCGCGCAAGGCATGAGTCCGTGGGCTGCCTCTCGTTTGGGTTGTGCACTTCTCAGAAATGCTGGCGCTTCTGCAGCCATTGAATTTGGCCCGGGATTGTCGGCGAGTGATGTTCCAGCGCATATTGCCCGGACATTGGCGAAGTGGACGGGCCAAGACGTGGACCGCGATGCTTGAGAACCAGAACCGATTGGTGATGCTGTGCCGACCATCAAAGAGTGGATTGTCATCGTGGCCTTTGTGGCCTTCGTTTTGATTCCGATTTGTTGGAAATTCTGGAAACGTTGGGATCGTCCTTCTCTCTCATCCATATTGGAAATGAAGCGTAGAATTCGCGAGCGAGATATCCGCGAAGCCTTCATCAAAGAAGATGCCAAGGTCCGTGAGCAGAAACGGCTTGAGGCTGAAAGAGAATTGGCCTTACGAAAGGCACAAGCTCCTCCTCCAGTCGAAAAACAAGCACTCTCATCGGCCTTCGGCAATCTTGGAGTGACAGATTCCACAGGCACCGCAGTTCTTGAGGGAAGTGTGGTTGAATCGAAAGAGAACATCGTGGTCCCAGTCGAAAATGTGGATTCTCTTGTCGACCAATTGGATGTCGAGGGTATCGCTGAGGATGTCATTCCAGAAGCCGCTCCCGTGGCCGTTCAATTGAGCGCAGAGTCCGGTGCCGACGATGTCAAATGGGATACGCAACAAGAAGACGATGATTGGTCTGATATCGGGTGGTCTTGATGATTGAAAACCCAAAGAAGCGAGCCCTGCGCTCCAAAGACGGGCTCGAAATCATCGAATATACTCGTCAAAAGATGACGAAGGAATTCTTTCGCTACATGTTCATGGCGATTTTCAATTCG
>CAZXVR010000017.1:0-4947 GCA_964644485.1 uncultured Candidatus Poseidoniales archaeon
CTGGCGATCTTCGCCATGTCAAGGCGACGTCATAACCCCTAGACCACGGGCCCTATGGTTGACTCGTAGATAGTTCTCTATTTGGATGATTCGTTGGCGTATGGAGGAATCATCCGACGATTTTCGAGATCTTACCGGTGCACCCTGGTTGTGAACAAGTGCCGCCTACTCTCTTTCTACCATTGGCCATTGAAAAGTGCTGTACGTCCTTAATCGGCCCGTATGTTTTGCATTTTAGACAGAATCCTTCGTATTCAGCCATGGCAATCAAACCGATGAACAAAGGGCTGGATATGAACAATTCGATTCGTGCTTCCGCTTAATGAATTAATGATATAGTTATTTCAAGTATCAATTACAACAAGGGTGAATGAATTTACAAATATCAATTATTCATAATGTACTCGACCCGCAATCTACCTGCGCCCTTGCTCTTCACCTTGGTAATCTCTACAGGCGGAATCATTCCAGTGTTGGGTACATGTGTACCGGCACATGGACAAACATCCAAATTTCCAATAGAAATGGTTCTCCAAATATCGATATTCGGGGGCATCCTCGACATATTGACACGAACCAAGGGATCATCCAAGAGCTCTTCTGATGGCCGGAAATCCATCCGAACAGGCAGGTCTTTCTGGATCGACTCATTCACCAATTGTTGGAGGTGCTCACGATCGAATACATCTCGATCCTCGAATTGTAAATCGATTCGAGTCCTTTCATTCCCGATTTGGTTTCCAACTGTATTAGCGCCCCATTCTTCGTGCGCAAGAGCGCTAATGAGATGTTGGGCGGTGTGCATTTTTGACAATTGATTACGCCACAGTGTATCGATACTGCACTGAACTACATCGCCTGGGTTCAACTCCCCCTCGACCGATTCGATATGATGCAGCACTGTGTCCCTCTTGGTCACATCTATGACGGAACAGCGAAATGAATCTGTAGAGATTACACCCCGATCGGCGGGTTGTCCACCACCCATGGGGTAGTAGAACGTCTTGTCCACCTCGATTGATTGATTCATCACAGATGTCACAGTAGCAGTGAATCCAGGGGGGTCAATTCCAGGATGCTGATCAAGGTGACCAAGGATTGTCATTCATCTTCACCTATGTCGAAATCGACGCTGGCACCATCCCAGTCAGTCACAGCCTCTTCATCACCCTCAAAGTGTTCCTCGGGTATTTCCCCTCTAGGATCAATGCTGTAGAAACCGGGGTCTCGAGGCTCTTCTGTGACTCTTTCAGTGGGCCTACGCTCTTCGGTAGGTATACGGGTTTCCGCATCCTCAATCGGCATGTGGAATGCTCCACATTCTGGACACCTCGGTGTTCCCTTAGGAGCCAAAGCAGCACATGAGGGGCACGATGCAAGGTTATCGAAGGCCCGCAATGGGTCTTCGGCATCCGTCAAATTAACACCTCTCAATCATCCTGGAAAAGCGCATCCCATTCGACTTCGTACTCGTCTCCATCGTCCTCGCGCTTGACAATCACGGTATCGGAATCGTCGTCAAATTCGACAACTTCTCCATACCAATCTCCATCTTCGTCTTCAACTCCTACCCGAGATCCAATTTCGATTCCATCGTCCTCTTCTTCATCTGAGTCGCCCTCATCGTCGTCCTCACCCTCATCCGAGTCGTCTTCATCATCGTCCTCTTCCTCATCATCGGAGTCGTCGCCCTCTGCTTCGTCAGAGTCGCCTTCATCATCGTCGTCTGCATCATCAGAGTCGCCGTCATCAGCAGCATCAGAATCATCATCGCTGTCTTCTCCAGAGTCGGTCGAATCTGCATCTTCTTCATCTGTGTCCTCACCGCTCTTCTTACGTCGGTGTTCAGATCGCATTGCTTTGATTTGCATCTGTAGGTAGCCTATTCCACCCATTCCTACTAGTCCGAGAACCATGAACAGTATACCATCCCAATAGAACCCTGCGGGCATCGAGGACGCACCGTTTTCACCAGCGAATGGAGTCAGTGAATTCTTGCATCCTCCGACCTGAACATCATCTCTACAGTCGTAAATTTCTCCAGGCTGGATCACTGTTGTTTCAATAAAACCATTTTCGTCGGTGAGCATTTCAGAGTAAGGAGCATCACCATTGTAAGCGATAGGACCACCGGAACCATCTACCAAGATCCCCATCGCATTTACAATCCACAAACCAACGAATAGAGCGCCGATTGTATACATGATTGGGAAAATATTCTCGTAGTTGCGCATCAAGAATCGTTGCCATTCAGCAGGACCTTCTGACTTGGATTCCTTTGGTGTTTCACTCTCTCCCTCGACTTCGTCCCAGTCATCTTCTTCATCCGAGTCGCCGTCATCGTCGTCCTCTTCCTCATCGGAGTCGTCGTCATCATCGTCGTCCTCTTCCTCATCGGAGTCGTCGTCATCATCGTCCTCTTCTTCATCGGATTCTTCAGGCTCTAGAACCGTCAAATCCTTTGGTGGAGTCCAAGGCATTGCCAAGGCAGCTGCCAACTCAGGATAGGAAATAACTCCATCATTATTCAAATCAATTTGGGATAGGAAACGATCCAATTCACTGGCACCAAGGAAGGACAAGTCCTTCTCCAATAGCGCACTTTTGATCTCTTCTGCAGTCAGGGAATCATCCCCATCTGCATCTATTTCACCAAATAATTCTGAGATGGTCAGGGATTCATCCTTCATCCAAGTAGAGAGTGCAGTTGTCAAATCATCTAGGACAAAGTGCACACCACATTGTTCGCAGGATTTACTGTCTAGCGGCACAAGCGTACCACATGCGCCACACTCACCCATGTCATCTTCTGCGACACCGGAGAAAGAGACACCACAAGCCGAACAGGAGGTGGAATCGATTGGTATGACGGCACGGCAAGCACCACATTCAGCCATATCCATTTCAGAATCGTTTGAATCGTCATCGTCCGTAGTCAAGCCCACACCGATTGAACCACTCTTGGACGACGATATAACAGTTCAGTCGGTGCATTGAACTGAGAATCCGAATCACCGTTCGTGGCTATTGGGCTCCGAATGGGCTAAGAGCGGCCTTAGTATAAGGCGGTCTGGTCAGATGTCTGTGAACCCAAACTCCACACTAAACCTACCACCAAAGGGTCGCGTGTTGAGTATTCTATCCGAGGAACCCCGCACCCCTCTCCATTGGCTTGCAATGCTTGAGCATGAACTTGGAACCACCATTTCAGTATACACAAGATTGTCACCTCAAAGATTGAGCCAACACCTGAACCTTACAAAGATCGAATTCAAGTGGCTATCCGAATCAATGGATCCTCACGCACTCTCTCCCTCATTAGAGCGAATTCACCATGCCATCAGTACACGAATTGTTTCAGATACGGGAATCATCTGGCTAGATGCAGTAGAATATTTGATCCATCGCCAAGGATTTGACGCCTTTTTGGCATTTACTCGTAGTCTTGCCGATGAGTTGAATGGAAGCGAATGGACAGTTTTACTCCCATTTACACCCCTCTCACTAGACGGAACTGAAATCGCCCATTTGAGGCGTGAAGCGATGCCATTTGAGATTGGTGTCATATCCCCTCAACCCGCAGAATCAACCGCGATTCATGCAGAAACAGAGGTTCAGGAAGAAGTTCCGAGGGAAGACGCCCTCAATGACGAAACACCATCGCCTGATGAGCCACAGCAATCAGCTCTCGTGATGCTTTCATCGATTGGAGAAGCCGCCCTTTCCCCTGCGGTTTTGTCCCGAAGGATGGAGCAGTGGATCGATATGGGATTCGATATTTCTTCATTGGAACATGCCATGAATGTAAATCCAGCAGAGCGCTACAAGATCTATCGCAATGTCGAGGAAAGTGTGCGCAGGGCGGTTGAATGCGAACGCAGAATTCAGATGATTGAAATCCGTGGGCACACTGTCGAAGCAGCGAAAATGCGATTTCGAATCATGCAACTAACAGGGCTTGAGGATGTAGAGAATCAACTCGATGACATACTACAAGGTGAGCAGGCTTAGTGAAGTGCTCCGACAGCATTCTCTACCGCTACAAGCAATTCACCCGACATCAGCAACTCCACCATGCGGTCATTGTCAGGGAATAATGCTCGATCATCATCCAAATAATCGATGTATTTGCGAATCACCTGGTGCGCAGCGTGAACACCTGTTCCTGGCTGCCCTTCTCGAATGTCAAGGGCCTGAGCGGCGGCGATCATTTCGATGGCCAATACACCATAGCAGTTCTCAATGATTTGTCGAGTTTTCTGGGTAGTTGTCATTCCCATACTCACGAAGTCTTCTTGGTCGGCAGCAGCGGGGATGCTCTGATTGGCTGCTGGATGCGATAGTATTCTGGTTTCTGCGACCAAAGCGCAAGCAGTATATTGTGCTACCATCAGTCCAGAATGCATGCCAGCCTTTTCTGTCAAAAATGGCGGTAAGCCTGCACTCAGTGCCGGATTTGTCAATCGATTAAGGCGTCTCTCAGAAAGAACAGCACCCATCGACATGCCGGTGCCCACCATTTCCATGGGCAGAGCAATGGGGGTACCTTGGAAATTAGCACCCGTAATCACACGATCCTCATCCGGTAGGAAAACAGGGTTGTCCCCGACTCCATTCAACTCAATTTCAACCTGCTCTCTAGCGAATGCCGACGCATCCCTGATCGCACCTACTACCTGTGGTGTAGATCGTAGGGAATAGGCATCTTGCACCTTCTTTCCAGCACCAGCTAGAATTTCAGACCCTTCTGTGAGCCGTCGAAGGTTTGAGGCAACTTGTTCTGAACCTTTGAACCCACGAAGTTCGTGCAATCTAGAATCATAGGGGGTCATGTTAGCATTCAGTGCTTCAAGGGTCATTGCAGCAGCAATATCTTGGTATTTCAGCCACCTTTCGACATCGCACAGACTCAATGCAGCCATTGCGGTTAGCATGTTACTACCATTG
>CAZXVR010000017.1:4957-18764 GCA_964644485.1 uncultured Candidatus Poseidoniales archaeon
ATGATGGCCAGCCCATCACGGGCTTGGAGTTCTAGTGGTTGTAGTCCAGCACTTTCTAGCGCGACATCGGATGGCATTCTCTTACCATCATAGATGGATTCTCCTTCACCCATCATTGCCATCGCAATCTGTGACATGGGAGAAAGATCACCGCAAGCACCGACTGAGCCCTTTGCTGCGGCGATTGGAGTAATCCCGCGATTGAGCATGTTTACAATTTGCTCAGTAACCTCTGGACGGCCGCCTGAATTCCCATGACAGTGCACATTGATTCGGCCAACCATTGCTCCTCTAACGACCTCTTCGACCATCGCCTCACCAATCCCTGCTGCATGCGAATAGATCAGGAATCGCTGGAATTCAGTCACTTGTTCTGGAGAGAGGACGACTTCGCTAAACTCGCCGATTCCTGTGGTTACACCATACATGACTTCGTGTGCATCAATCTTGTTTTGGATCATCGTTCGACAGGTCTCGATGCGTTGCCAAGCATCCTTTGATACAGTGACATTCTCGCGATTCCTCGAAACGGCCTCCACATCATGGATGCTGAGCTCGGAACCGTTCAACTCAACGGACATGGAACGCCTACCGAGATACGGAATATAACCGTATCAGCGGTCCAGAACCCTGTCAATGACAACATCATCTGCATGATGTGGCAATGTAATGTGCAAATGCGCATCACTTTGCATGGCATTCATCGCAGCAAATTCTGCACCCTCATTTCGAGCCCATGCTCTACGTGCCACTCCATTGTTCACATCCCAACTGAGCATAGATTGCAGCCTAGTAGATGCATCCTCCGACCCGTCGAGGAGTAGTCCAAATCCTCCATTGATGACTTCACCCCAGCCAACACCGCCTCCATTGTGGATACTGACCCAGGTTGCACCTCGGAAACTATCGCCTACGAAATTGTGGATGGCCATGTCAGCAGTAAACATTGAACCATCCTGAATGTTGGCAGTTTCCCTGTATGGTGAATCAGTCCCCCCAACATCATGGTGATCCCTTCCCAACACTACAGGAGCACTGATTTCACCACTTGCAATCGCTTGGTTAAACGCTTGAGCAATCTCTCTTCGGCCCAACTCATCGGCGTATAGAATTCGAGCCTGACTACCTACAACCAATGCATTTTCTCCGGCTTCTGAAATCCATTGAATATTATCGAGCATCTGCTGCTTTATTCTAGGGTCACAATTCTTTGCCAGCCGATGTAAAACGCCCATTGCGATTTGATCAGTCTTCGCTAAATCGGATGGATTGCCAGAGCAGCAAACCCATCTAAAGGGTCCAAACCCATAGTCAAAACACATTGGCCCCATAATGTCCTCAACATATGAGGGATATCTGAATCCCCCATCCGCATTGTAGATATCTGCTCCCGCACGCGAGCACTCCAACAAAAATGCGTTGCCGTAATCCCAAAAATACATCCCAGATGCAGCCATGGAGTTAATTGCATTCGCATGTCGAACCAAACTATTCTGGACTGCTTGTTTGAATTCTTCAGGTTGATTTGCCATCATGCTTTTTGCTTCATCAAAATCAATTCCGGCGGGGAAATATCCACCCTGCCAAGGATTGTGCAAACTGGTTTGATCACTGCCCAAATCAACGTGTATTCCACGCTCAACAAGTCGTTCCCAAATTTCGACGATATTGCCGATGTATCCAATAGATACAGCTTGTTTTCGTTCACTGGCTTCAACCATACGATCAATAGCATCATCCACATTCTCTGTGATTTGATCGACCCACCCCTGTTCATGACGCTTGATTGCAGCAGTTGGATTGACTTCAGCTACAAGACAGGTTGCTCCTGCGATGACTGCGGCTTTGGCTTGTGCACCTGACATGCCCCCCAAACCAGACGTTACGAATGTCACCCCTGCCAAATCACTGCGTTGGAGATATTTTCGTGCCGCATTTAGGATTGTAATCGTAGTACCGTGAACAATCCCTTGGGGTCCAATATACATGTAGGAGCCAGCGGTCATCTGTCCATACTGACTCACGCCCAATGCATTCATTTTCTCATAATCATCAGTTTTCGAATAGTTTGGAATCACCATCCCATTCGATACAACAACCCGTGGAGCATTCGGGTTGCTAGGAAACAATCCCAGTGGATGGCCACTATACATGACCAGTGTTTGCTCATCCGTCATCTTCGCCAAATATTGCATCGTGATTCTATATTGAGCCCAATTTTGGAAAACTGAACCGTTTCCACCATAGGTAATCAATTCGTGAGGAAATTGTGCCACTCTCGGATCGAGATTGTTTTGAATCATCATCATGATGGCTGCAGCCTGCTCGCAATTCGCCGGATAAGTATCGATTGGATATGCCTTCATATCCTCTTGCGTTGGGCGAAAACGATGCATGTAAATACGCCCATAATCACGTAATTCCTGGGCGAATTCAGGGGCGAGCGCTTCGTGAAATTCAGGCGCGAAATAGCGCAGTGCATTGTGCAATGCCAATCGTTTTTCTCCTGAATTAAGGACATCTCGTCTCGCAGGTGCATGATCGACACTATTGTCAATTCCTGGGTGTGCGGGGAGTTGCACAGGTATCCCTTCGCCCAGATATGCCCGTGACATGATTATGGGCATGTGCTGAACTCCTTCAGCCTTCTGTCTGTGTCCTGTAGAGGGCTGAGGCTAAGAACGGTCGAACCTCGACATGTTGCATGGGCGGCGGCGATTGGCGTCTTTCTGAGATGGCCAATGGAATGGAGAGGAGCCGCATCCTCAGTATCGCAGCCAGCGTGAGGGCCATGATTGCTCAAGGCAAAGAGGTCGCTCCCTTTACTGTAGGTGACTTTTCACCAGAACAGTTTGATGTTCCAAACGAATTACTGACTGGAATTATCGAAGCCATATCCGAAAAGGAAACCAATTACCCGCCTGCTGCAGGTCTTCCGGAATTGAGAGAAAGCCTAGCCGCATGGATGAACCACGCATATGACTTGGATGTGGGCTCGGATGGCATTATTGTAGGATCTGGTGCCAGGCCCGTTCTCTACGCATCTTTCCGATTATTCCTTGAACCAGGGGATGGACTAGCGCATGGCGTTCCGGCATGGAATAACCACTATTACGTCCATCTCACTGATTCTGTGGATATCCCGATTGTGGGCACACCCGAGAGTCGTTTCTTACCTACCGCAATGGACATAAAAAAGAGGATTAAGGAAATACGTGTTCTGATATTGAACAGCCCTTTGAATCCGACAGGGACTTGCTTTAATCGGGGTGAATTGAAAGCAATTTGTGATGTCATCATAGAGGAAAATCAACAACGTAAGGCACGGGGCGAAAAGCCAGTCATACTGGTGTATGATCAGGTGTATTCCACCATGACAGCAGAACATATTGAACACGTGCATCCAGTTCAAGTGTGTCCAGAAATTTTCGATTATACAATCACACTCGATGCCATTTCCAAGTCGCTTACTGGAACTGGGTTGCGGTTGGGCTGGATGGCACTACCACCGACATTGGCCCCACCGGTCATCGCATTGATTGGGCACATGGGTGCTTGGCCAGCACGCCCGATCCAGAAGGCGGCCGCCAAGCTATATTCCAAACCAGAATATCTTGAAAATTACTTCATAGAATTAGATGAACGAATAGAGAAACGCATGACTATACTGCAAAACAGGCTCGCCAATCTATCCGATTACGGGGTTAGTTTTGTTCAGCCCGAAGGCGGCATCTACCTATCGACCCGTTTTGATCTATTTTCCATATTGGATGTTAGCACAAATGAGGAAATTCGTCAGTGGCTTTTGGAGGAAGCGGGCGTCGCAATCGTTCCCTTCCAAGCATTTGGTTTGGAGGAAGATTCAGGTTGGTTCAGAATCAGTGTAGGAGCCGTGAGTGTAGAGGATATATCGAACGCAATGAATCGATTGGAGATCGCTCTCAAAACTACATGCGGTCATGCACCGAATGCATGACCTCCCGTGCAGCATCCCGACACTTCAGGCGCAGATTGAGCATCTCTTCCCGCAATTCACTCGCCATTTCTTCAGGGAGCGAATTCAGATTGATTTCAACGTTGAACAGTGCACCCTTGCAAGCTGCACTGACCAATAGTCCGGCCACACCAACGTCCGTTACAGCATTGGCATTGCCAGTTGATGCTAACGATGGTAACACCTCTAGCAAACCAAATGCCAATCTTGCTGTTTCCATAGGGACTATGGCGGCGTTCAGTGTCTCCTTACGAATCATCGTTCTGCGTGCATCAATTTCATCCTCAGTGGATTTTGGCATTTTGAATGCAGCCATTACACGATCAAATGCTTCAGCATCTTCACCTGCCAGCTCGTATCCTCGATCGAGGAGTGGCTCAGAAATCGATTTGCATATTTCTGCTGAACTCCAACCATCTTGCCATTTTTCTTTACCTAGAGTCAGATTGCAAACCATGATTGTTAGTGCGGCTCCTTGTGAAAGAGCCACAGCCGATGCAGTTCCACCACCAGGGGTAGGTGCGTCGGAAGCCAATGCGTCACGGTATTGGTTCAGTGTCAGTTCAGAATAATCAGTCATCAAATCACCTCAGCAGCCCATTCAATGATTCTCTCATCTGGGTTGAATTCATCCAATACATCCAATTGTAGATTGGAAATTGCAGCATTCACAAGAATTCTTGAATCGGAAATGGCTGTATCCTCGCTGTAATGTTTACCGGCATCCAAGATGGCCTCTAGAGGGACCAATCCGACCAGTTCTCCCGCAGTTACCTTGAGTCCGAGGGAGGCAGCCTCTTCTCGGATCGCATCTGTGACGCTGTGCAGTCCAGACGTGGAATAATCAAGTAAATTCATGGACACTTGTGCAATGTCGTCGTTATACATCCACCCAGCAGCTTGTAGAGCCTCAAATCGTCCAGGGATTCGCTCAGGTTTCCCATCCTCTCCGATAATCTTCTCACCATTTTCATCCTTTTTCAATACTCCACTACTGCGTATTTTGCCTGCGATTTTATTGGCCAATGATTTGTCATCAGTATCTAAATTGACATTGTAAGCGATCAAGATATTTCGGGCACCAGTCGCTGTCGCTCCCATCGTCGGCTTGAATTCAGCCGGGCCATAATCGGGCCGCCACTCCGGGTCGACGATTTTTTCAGCCAAACCCTCATACTGCCCCCTTCTGATATCAGGTAAGCGTATACGATTGTCCTGGCGGGCAGATTTTGCATACAAATATACGGGTAAGCCAAAATTCTCGCTAACCTCTTCTGCATAACGGATTGAGAGGTCCACACAATCGGACATCGTGGCGCCTGTAATGGGAATAAAGGGTACAACATCAACGGCGCCCATACGATCATGTTCACCTGAATGTTTGGACATATCTATTCGATTAAGAGCAACCCCTGTACCACGGATTGCAGCATCCAACACCGCTTCCGGTGGGCCGACAATTGTGACAACAGTACGATTGAAATCAGCACCCATGTCGACAACGAGTAGGCTGACCACCTCAACTGATGTCATCGCATCAGTAATCGCCTTGATGACGGCTGAATCTTGACCTTCCGAGAAATTTGGAACACACTCAATCAGTGCTGCCATGGAACGGTCTCAACGGAGACTATCCATGAGTGTTCGCATCAGTGAAACAGATTTTCAGGGGCATCTCCAGGGCTAGAGTTGGCCTTCTTTTCGGAGATTCTTTCAATAGCTGTCCTGAAGTCCTTGGAATTCACCGATTTGCGCTTTGCTCGAATCGCGACCATGGCAGCCTCCACGCATGTCGCCTTCAAATCCGCCCCACTGAATCCTTTGGTCTGTGAGACAATTTTTCCGATTGAGAGGTCCTTAGACTTAGGCATTTTACCCATGTGTATTTTCAAAATGGCAGATCGCCCCTCCTCATCAGGCAATGGAATTTCGATGATTCTGTCGAAGCGCCCGGGTCGAAGGAGAGCTTCATCAAGAATATCCGGGCGGTTGGTCGCTGAAATTAATTTCACATCATCGAGAGCATCAAAGCCGTCTAGTTCAGCCAACAGCTGCATCAGAGTCCGCTGAACTTCTCTATCACCACTGGTGGCAGTATCGAGCCTCTTTGCCCCAATAGCATCAATTTCATCGATGAAAACGATTGAGGGTGCTTTTTCGCGGGCCAAGTCAAATAGTTCTCGAACCATTCTACCCCCCTCTCCGATGTATTTCTGCGCCAATTCACTGCCAACCAAACGGATGAATGAACAATCAGTCGAAGAAGCGACAGCCTTTGCAAGCATTGTTTTGCCACACCCAGGGGGGCCGACAAGTAGGACACCTTTCGGAGGCTTAATCCCAAATCTAGTGAATGATTCAGGTGATGTCAATGGCAATTCAATGCTCTCCTTAATCAGTTGAATTTGCTCATCTATCCCTCCCATGTCGTCATACGAAATATCGGGTCTTTGAAGCATTTCAGCCCCGGTGACAAGTGGATCCCACGCATCATGTAGGACCTCGATAACAGACAACGTATCTTGATTGAGTGCAACCCTAGCACCAGGTTTGAGTAAATCCATATCGATTCTTTGATTGGCGGCGACCAAAAACACGGTACCATTGGAAGAGCGCACAACGACTTTCTCATCACTGATTTGATCTTGAACATGGCCAACGATATGCGGTGGTGAACGCAGCATCCGAATTTCTTCTTCAAGTCGACTGACTTTCTTTTTTTGTTGACTCACTTCATTTTCTAGGTATACCCGTTCAGTGAGCAAATTTTGGGCCCGCTCTGTAAGTTCCCTGAAATCCTTCTCAAGACGTGATAGTTGCCCATCAATGCCATCCTCATCTCTGGTTGTGCGAGAATCATCACCACCAGGGTTAATGGCATCCGAGTCAGAAGACATGGTTGGTCGGCTGCGCGACCCTTCATGAAGATTTTTAGACAGTATTGTAGGTAAAGTGAATATTGAAGACCAATACCGATGAGCAGTGGCAGGGATACGATGGGTGAATGTGAAGTCTGTGGTGCAATGAAGGTGAGCACCCGAAGGGTCATGAAAGGCCGCTCAACAATTGAGTCCTGTCAACAATGTATGCAGAAGATGGGTATAGCGCCGCCGGAACCCAACCAACAATCAGTTTCACCACCAAAAACGAGTCGGCAAAGTGGTGGTGGAGGTTATCGTGGAACGGGTCGCAAAGGAAAAGACATCATGGTGCGCAGAAGTAACGAATTGCGCTCAGATTTCTCTACCGCCATTCGAAATTCTCGAGAGCAAAAAGGGTGGGATCAAAAAGAACTCGCCAAGCGAATGGCTGAGCGAGTCAATATCATACAACATACAGAAGGGGGAAAAAGGCCCACAGATGCAGTCATCAGCAAATTTGAGCGTATTCTCGGGATCAAACTCATGGTCGAACGAACAGCCGAAGAAGAAACAGTTGTCCGGAAATCATCGGATCGCCCGATGACGATGGAGGATTTGTATAATCAGGCCAAGAAGGAAATGCGAGGTGATTAATTGGAACGCGATGTGCCATTGCACATCATCCATCTGGATCAGGATGACCCAAAGAAATGCACCGCACGTAAATTGGCAGCAAGAGACCTTGCAACTCTACATTTCGATACACGAAGGCCGCCTCGACGAGGATATTTGCTCGACCCCTCGGCTGGAACTATTTTGGGTCCGGACGATTTACCACTGATCGAAAAAGGGGCTGCATTGGTGGCTCTAGATTGCTCATGGAAACAGTTGGATGAATCTTTGATAAAAATACGTAAATCATCACCCAGATTGGAAGGAAGAACGCTACCATTGGTGCTCGCTGCAAACCCTATATCATGGGGTAAACCAGGTCGTTTGAGCACTGTTGAAGCGCTTGCGGTCTGCTTGGTACTACTGGACAAAGAGGAACAGGCCAAACGCATCCTGAAGCCATTTTCCTGGGGCGAGCAATTCTTTGTGCTCAATGCAGAGCCATTGTTAGCATACAAGGGTGCTGAAACCAGAGAAAAAATGGTGGATATTCAGTGGGAATTTTTTGACAGGCCTGAGGACTAACGCACCCTCGAACCGTTGCTGATATCCCCATCAATGGTAATCAGTTTGACAGCACCCTCACCATCGTCTGCTGCACAAATCATGCCTTCAGACATCACTCCTCGTAATTTGCGAGGTTCCAAATTTGCGACGAATACGACCTGCTTCCCCGTCATTTCTTCAATCGAGTAATACGGTTTGAGTCCAGCACAAACGGTCCTACCATCCTCAGTTCCATCATCGATATTGACAACATACAACTTATCCGCATTGGGGTGATCCTCAACACTCGTAATCGTTCCAGTACGCAATTCTACACTCATGAACGTTTCAAAATCCAAAAATGCTGTTCCTTCAGGTGCTTTTTCCATTTGTTCTTCCTCCTTTGCCTTCGACTTCTTACCGCTGCCCTTGACGCCATGTCCAGGGTCAGTGTGTGATTCATTTTGAGATGATGATGCAAGTGATTCTTCGTGCTCTAGAATGGCGTCCAAATCCAAACGAGAGAACAATGGTTCACGAATATCTGACCACGTGAATGGTGTAGACCAATCGGTTGCGCTTTCATACGTAGCATCTGAAACACTCCCTTTTTGACCTAACATTGTCCACAATCGTTGTGCACTGAATGGCAAAAAGGGATGGCTGACAACCGCCAAAAAGCGCGCCAATCTCCATCCGAATGCCAATTTAGCCAGACTTTCAGTAGGATCTCCCGTACCACTCTCAACGGCCTTGATGGCTTCCCAAGGGGCGGCCTTCTGAATCATTTGGTTACCGTATTGAGCAGCAGACATGACATGGCGCAGAGCCTCTTTGTATCTGTGTCGGTTGAGACTTTGAGTAATTTGGACATAGATTTCCTCTAGTCTGGTTTTCTCTTCTACGCACAAGTCCAAATTACCGTATGCAGCCAAGGGGTTTTCACCGCCCAATTTGTTTCCAAGACTCATGATACGGTTCACATAATTCCCGTAGGTTCCATTGAGTTCATTGTTGATTTTTTCAACGAAATCAGGCCAGTTGAAATCGGTATCATGATTTTCTGGCATGTTAATGCTAAGATAGTAGCGTAGTGTGTCAGGATCAAACCGCTCAAGGAACGATGGAAGCCATACTGCATGCTTCCGACTTTTGCTGAATTGGCCACCTGCAAGCATCAGATATTCCATGGCGGGCACATTGGATTCTAGGGCTAAATCTCCCGGCCCAGGTAACGATACGGGATCTTCCTCGCTATATCCGTTGTTGGCATGGTTCAGACCCATGATCAAAGCTGGCCAGATTACCGTATGGAAGGGGATGTTGTCTTTCCCCAAGAAATAGAGATGTCTAGGTTCTACACCATCTTCTGATACACACCACCATTTTCGCCAATCATCGGATTGCGCGAAACGCTGTGCCCATATACGCGCACACGAATAATACCCCTGAACGGCTTCAAACCATACATAGACGCACTTACCATTCCACTCATCCCCATCGAGGGGTAAGGAAATGCCCCATTCAAGATCACGGGTAACAGCACGTGGACGCAGCCCCATATCGAGCCATTGTTTTGTCATTGCACGAACATTAGCCTTCCAATTGGGATTCCTTTCAGCCGCATGCTGTTCCAAGGCCCCTTGGAATAAGTCTAGGCGGTAGAAAAAATGCTCAGTGTCACGAATTTCAATCTCTGCACCAGGGTTCATTTTTGAACGGGGATTTTGTAATTCATGGGCCTCATAGGTCGTCCCACACTCGTCGCACTGGTCACCACGTGCCCCATCTTCACCGCAATTTGGACATTCTCCCTCAACGTAGCGATCGGGTAAAAATCTGCCACCATTATCTCGAATTTCGTAATATTGTTGCATTGTCTTTTGCTCAAAGAGTCCGGCTTTGAGTAATGACTTGAAGTTCTCTTGGACGTATTGTTTATGTTCATCATCACTCGTCCTATTGAATAGAGCGCCCCCATAATCAACTCCTCTCGAATCAATATTGGGCTCCCAAATACAACCCAAATCGAGTAACGCCTGCGTATTGATTGCATGGTACTTGTCTACGACTTGCTGCGGGGAAATGCCAAGCGTTTCTGCTGTGACAGTAATCGGTGTGCCGTGCTCATCAGAACCCGACACCATTAGGACACGATTGCCAAGGGCTCTCTCATAACGCGCATGAATGTCAGGTGGAAGATAGCATCCAGCGACGTGGCCAAGGTGTAAAGGGCCGTTGGCGTAAGGCCAGGCTACACAAATCAGTACATGCTCGCCTGACATCGTATCCCTCACTCGTCTTCAATTTCAGTCTCATCACCATTGTGCGATCCAAATTTCTCCTTGGCAAATTCACGCAAATCTTCAGCAGTAGTCCCTTCTTCGATTCCATCAAGGTCATCCTCATCGACGATTTCGACACCCAGTAACGTTTCGATGACATCTTCCATACTGAGTAGACCACGTGTACCACCAAATTCATCCTGTACAACCATGATTTGTTCTCTGCGGTCTAAGAGGATGTCAAGAGCGACATCAACGGATTCAGATTGGTTGCAGAAAGTAACGGCCCTCATGATCTCAGACATCAATATTTCATCCTCATCAGCGGCTGCTCGTCGGAGGATGTCACTACGCAAAACGATTCCACGAATGTCATCAATGGATTCCCCAGTCACAGGGAGCCTACCATGGGTCATGATGGGTATCTCCTTGCGCGCGGTGTCTACAGACCAATCATGGGATACAGTGGACATCACCACACTTGGAGTCATGACTTCACTAACCAATGTTTCACGAAGCTTCAGCAGATTGGTGATGACCTTCTCTTCATCTTCTTCAATCGACCCTTCCGCTTCACCAATATCTGCAAGAGCGACCAATTCTTCACGAGAAACAGTTTCTTGCTCGGCAGCAGGGAACATTCGTCGAACAATTTCAATCGGTATGACAACCCAAATCAAGATCCAAATGAGGATGTTGAGAATATACGCACAGGGAACTGAAAGTGACTTCCAATAAAGTGTCCCGAGCGTTTTTGGTAGGATTTCACTAAAAACGAGTACACCAATGGTCAACAGAGCAGAGGCGACAGCCATTGCATACTGCCCGTCATGAATTGCTTCAACCTGGGTGCCAACACCCAATGCACCTACGGTGTGGGCGATTGTATTGAGTGTCAATATCGCTGTCAGTGGGCGTTCTGGATCTTCCTTAAACCGAACCCAAAGCGGAGCCGTCCGACTCCCCTCAGACTCCAACACTGCAACGTGTCCGCGTGAAGTAGAAAGCAGTACAGCTTCGAGAATCGAGCATAGAAACGATGCACCGATAGCAAGGGTCGCGTAAATGACAATTAATGATTCAGGGCTCATTCGTTGTTGCACCTCACGCTGCGTAATGTGAGCTAGGGATATACCCCAAGAAACTCAAACAGGTATATTGTCTTACAATATGTTCAATCATTACTTTCTGCTTCCTCGCCATCTTTAGCAGAGCCCGACCAGCCCTTCTTTTCACCCCAATCACCGAGTGATTCGAGTCGTGACATCCAGCGATTATCACCAGTTTCTGACCTTTCAGCGACCACATACCAGCACCCATAAATGGTGTCATACATGTTTTGGGTTTCGCCATTGGCTTTGCGTAGTTTTGTGATGATATAATCAGCGATCGGAACAAGCAATACGACCGCACCGAATCCAATGGCTTTCTTTCCATCCGCAGCCGTTGATGGGTCGGAGAGGTTAGCAGTTCCCATCAATAGAGCACTCAAACCTACGAGCCAGAACAGTGTGGTCATGTTGGATAGGAACAAGTGTGTCCAGTGTGGATGATTACCCTTGGAATTGACAAATCTAGTGCGTGTTAGGAACATACCAACTGTGCGATTGGTTTTCATCGGTAAAATGATCATGTTCAGCAATAGGGGGATAATCGCTCCGACAAGAAACAGTGTCGGGTTGAAGAAAGCCCCAGTGGCAGTATACACAATCAAGCCGACAATGCCTGCATATGAGACGATAATATCAACCAATTTACGCGCAAATATACCCGCCTTACCTGCAAGTTTGTATTCATCTGGCATGACACGTGGTTCGCGTGCCTTACGCTCACGTGGTTGACGTGCAGCCCGCGCCTTCTTTGCTGGCTTTTCCTTCGTCTTTTTGACCGGTTCCAAAACGGCATCAGCCTTCTTCGCTTTCTTCGTAGCCTTTTTCGGCTTTTCATCATCTTTGATTTTGCCTGCCTTTTCCAGAAGTCCCATGCGTTCACTCTCCGTATTTTTCGCCTATGGATTTGTATAATTCGAACTCTGGTGATGTTACGAAAGCATCCAGCATGTCTTCGGGCATGCTACCCAGTTCGTTGTTTATCATGTTGAAGAATTTCTTTCGGTCCTTTTCGTTGGCACCAGCTGGATCAGCACCCACCTTTTGGAAGAGAGCGAATCCTTTCGATTCGAGGAAATTGTTCACCCAATCTTCAGGCATTTCTCCCAACAATTGATTGATGACATTGAAGAATTCAGAGAAATCATCTGCAGATTCGATGACATCATCATCTTCTTCATCTTCCGAGTCATAATCAGGAATATCAGGGCGCTCAGGAATTTCGTCGAGGGCATCTTCGTCCTCTTCACCTGAAATCACCGACAGCAAAATCTTCCGTTCAGCAATTAGTGCCTTCAGGGCAGGAGCTAAGCGCTTCTTTTCGGCATTATTTTCAGCAGCCTTGTATGCTTGTTGAAGCGGCCTCAGAATATCCTCGACCTCTGTGAGTTGTGATTGCAATTCATGTTCCTCGTCCTCTTCAGGAGAGGAGATCAATTCGACTACCGGTACAGCTTCGCGTCGTGCATCTTGCTCGGCTCTACGCATCACGATGATTTCACGATCCAATTCATGTCCAAATCGGTCGGAGTATCGATCCAATAGTGAGCCAATTTCACCACTACCTATCCGATCGATTGCCCCATACATCTGGGGGAGTGATTTGTCAGAACGACGCTTCCAAAGTTCGCGGTAATCTTCTGTAGGATCACTGCTTTCTTCAATCGATGCAGCCGGTTCAGGTGGTCCTGCAGGCTGGACCTCAACGGTGGCTTCAGGAGCGGGAGCAGGGAGTGGAGGCAATTCAAGGACTGGCGGTGCAGGCAAGGGAGGGGCTTCAAGAACAGGTTGTGGAGCGGGTTCTGGCACAGGAACTTCAGCAACTACAACCTCGACATCTTCTTCGGGTTCAGCAGGAGCAGGGAGTTCGTCTGCAGCAGATAGAACGGGTTCGAGCGATTCTTCTACTGGTTCCAAATCAGCGATTGGGGTTTTCATTTCAACCCATTCTTTAGCAGCCTCTGTAAGCTCCTTCTTTGTTAGGTAAAGGTTTTTGTTCGCATCAAAAGCAGTAGCGTGAACCAAGAAAGCATCCCTGTCATTGATTTCGAATTTATCGATGATGGAGTCTAATACAGAATCTTTCCACTTGTAGTCAGCGACACTAATTTCCTGGACTTCAGATTCAGTATCGACCGGAGAATCAAGTGCGGTAAGCAAATCCGCATTAGATGCAGCAGTAGGCGTTTCAGCGGGTTGCTCTTGCTCTGGACTTGAGGAAAGGAGATCCAATGCTGCCATGGGGTCTGGCAAATCAACTGCTTCTTCAATTGGTGCTTCACTTGCTGAAACTGGTTGTGGCATTTCTGGCATGGGTGGAGGAGCAGGCATCTCTGGCATGGGAGGTGGAGCTGCCAACTCTGCCAAGGGCGGAGGTGCTGCCATCTCAAGCGCTTGTGG
>CAZXVR010000018.1:0-12332 GCA_964644485.1 uncultured Candidatus Poseidoniales archaeon
CATTTACATGACCACTCTCATTCTGCGCCGGAGGAGAAAATTGGACGAAATTGAGGACCTCGATGAGGATGAAGTTGTCGCATACGGGGCCGCAATGGAATCAACTCCTGCCGCAACGGTACAACCACAACCAGTGCCGGCCGTCCAAGTGGCTGTTCAGGCACCACCGGGCCCCATGCCAGGGGCGCCTGGACCCATGCCGGTAGCTGCAGCACCAGTTCAGCAGGTCGTAGCACCTGTGGCCGAACCCTCGCCTGCAGATTATACCGATGAGCAGTTGCGAGCCTCGGGCTGGAGCGATCTACAGATTCAGGAATTGCGTGGAGTTCCGACAACCACGGTTACGGATGCATTCGATGCACTTGGTTCTGGCCAGCAGCAAGAAACCACGCAAGTTGGGGCCTCGTTGCCGGCGTTCAACTGCATCGTAACTGGCGAAGTTTTGACCTCCGCGGATGCGTGGTGGCAGTGCTCAGGCTGCGGAGGATTTGCGGCGGCATCGGCCATCGCTCAATACACACATTGTCCAAACTGCAACTTGGCAAGATGATTACCAATCCAAACCCAACTTTTCATCGGGTGGGTTCAAATCACCACTGGGGTCGTGCCCGGGGCCTCTTTCCCAATCTCCATCGAATGGATTCTTAGACAAACCGATCAGGCCCAATTGATTGAATCGAGTCAGTGCAGCCTCGGTTCGCTCTGCGACCGGGGCAATCCTCTCATGGTATGTTGAATCCATCAACTCACAAATTTCTTCGAAGCTACGAAATCCGTCACAAAGTTCCCAGAGGAGGCTGTTCATGTCATCTAGGGGACGACGCAATTCGTTTGGAGCACGGAACAATCGGGCCAGCAATCCTTCGAATCTGCGGAAACGTTTGGGGTGGCGAATGACGACAAAACGACCTGTGACACCTTCCAACTCAGGATGTGGCCCCACAGGTCCTCTTCGCCCCCACCAAACCGGAAGACGAACGGGGTAGGCTCCACTGAGTTCACTCATTCAAACCCCTCAGATATCCATGGTAAGTGTCCAACCTAGCAAGGATAGCATGCAAGCAACCCCAGTGAAGGCGCACAGTCGCATCAAATCATCGCGCTCGGTGAAATTTCTCAGGTACCATGTCGCCACCCCTAGGATTGAGCAGGCCGACATCAGCAACCACCACCCGTCCGGCATGGTCCGGGCTACAACATCCCCCTCATTGGGATGTCGCCTAAAATCGTGATTTTGGCCATTTTACGGTGCTGTTCTTTATCGTTGGTTTGATGCCCCGACATCATGTGCTAGGCAAAGTCGACGAGATGTTGGTCCGATTTTCTCGCTTTTTCGGGACTGGTATTCACTCGGGAATTCGCCAACATGCTACGCTACTGGTTTCCTTTGCATGTATCCATTTAATCGCCTTCTATCTGACATCACTGTTCGCTTGGATTGTGCTTTGGCTTGGATTTCTCGGGGTGCTGGGGGTCGGGCGAGCCTGGGTTGCAAACGAGAAGTTGAGGACGCGGATTGCGCGCAAACTATCGGATGCTGATCCAGATGAATTGCCAGATCTCAGAGTCAGTGCATTGCTCTCATCTCTACAATTGTTTATCATCATCCCATTACTCATGAAATCGAGTCACGAAATGTTTGGGCTATACCGTGTGCCCGAGGATGCGACAATCGTTGACTGGATGCTGCTCGGTGTGGATTTGTTGTTTAGATCAATTCTCGATTGGTCTGAAATTTACGGTGTGAAAATGAGTGCAATCGAGTTGGATACCCTCGGCGGGAGACATCTGGTGATGGCCCTCTTACTCACGATTGATTTTATCCTGATTCAGGGTATTGTGCGAATATTTTCGATTCGACGAACAATCTCCGAGGGTGTTGCCGCCGCAGTCCGAGACCCTGAAATGGCCTACAGACTCGGTGGTCGGGCTGTGCCTAGTTTGCTGGAAATGCTGGATGATCAATCGGTCACCGGCCAAGATTGTAAGCATGTAATCGAGGCATTGGCTGTGCTACGGGAACAGCGCGCATGCGACTCAATCATTTTGCGATTTGATGATGATGACACCCACACTACAGCCGTTGCAGCAATGGTTGCAATCGGACATTTACCACCTCTATTGGAAGCGCTTAACTCGACGAATCAGAAGACGAGAATGGGGGCGTTGTCCGCTATCAAGCGTATGGCCGACCCAGATGCCATTCCTGCACTACAATCTGCCATGAATGGGGCTGAAGCCGATGAGCGGGAGAAGATTGTGCGCGCCTTCGGTTCGATTGGCTTGGAGGCCCATATGCACCTGTTTGCTGCGCTATCTGATGCTGAGAAAAATGTACAACTGGCGGCACTGCAGGGCCTCGCTCTCGATCGCAGTGAAACTTTGATGGTGAAACTTATTGGAATGGCTGACCATTCTGACCCCGATGTCAGATTGGCGGCTGTCGATGCAATGCAGAGATTTTCCGACGGTAGGGTTGTTGCCCCCCTCGCCTCAGCGCTCGAGGATGATGATGAGCGTGTGGCCCGGCAAGCGAGGCGCAGTCTTGATCACCTGGAGTCGGTCGTTGCTCGCAAAGGCACTTCATCGGACCAATGATTCATCTCGTTCAGCGTTCGTGACACATTCACCGCTTCACCCTCAGTCCACCAATCAACCGCGATGAATGTTGGTCGAGAGTCATGGATTTCCCAACACTCAATCGAGCGGTTTAGGAGGAAGTCATACGCATTGACGATTGGAGCACGCTGGTAATCGGTGAGACCCGATTCCAAAGCCAACCAGTTGTTCAAATGCCAGACGGGTTGTTGTGAATCACCCCTAAGAACATCGCAGTTCATGCTTTCTGGTGATTGATCGCCATAATTTGTGGTCCACCCATGCTCGGTGAAGCTGTGAAGATATGGATAATTATCATCGAAACCACCCTCGACGAATACGACGAGATTGTTGCCTTCATCAGCCATCTTTCGCAACGTGGGCCAAGGCTCATTCAGATTCTGAATGTGGGTGTGTTCAATCAAACCACTCTCTTCTAGAATATATTCAATGTGACTATATGGCACATGAACTTCAAGCAAGAGCGTGACTACATCTCTTGAAGATTCATTCATTTTAGAGTGTAATTGTGAAAGTAGTTCAACAGCGTTATGGCTGCCGTGAACACAAGGGTGAATGCCCGTATCATACGAACCGTGACAAAATGATGTGTTCACAAGATCATTCGAATATCGCGAATGATGTAGGTCCATCATGAATGCGCGAAAACCTGCATCCCACTGTAGGCTGATGTTTTCTCTGTGGTTGGCTGCGAGAAAATTGAATCCGTCATCAAGGGTTGAATGGGCATTGTGGGTTTCAGGGAAGGTAACATCGGTGTAGGCTTTGTCGCAATTTTCGACTGAACCGTTACAGGGTTCACCAGACAAATCCCCTTGCTTTAGCCCATCCAATGAGGGGGTTAGAACCATCATGAATACTGCCAATATGAGGACGATGCCCCTAAGGTCAGAATTCGAACTCAAGTGATTCAACCACCGAACATCAGCGGGCCAAATTGTCAATCATCGCCTCGATGGTTTCAGGGTTGGCCTCTTTATCGCGGCCAGATAGGCAAGCACGCCCAATGACATCGGCACCGATGTAGGAAAATTGTTGACGCATTGCCATGATGACGTGAGCGCCTCCACCTCCACTATGGGTTGCCAAACCAACTGGCTTACCAGTGCAAAGCGCTCGGAAATCCTGCCAGTTCATCGAAGTCGACATCCAAGCGATGACGTTATTCAGAGTGGGCGGCATGGAACCATTGTATTCTGGTGCGATGGCAATCCAAGCATCCGCTTCAGTCATCGATGATATGAGGCCGGAAATGTCCGGGGCGCTTTCTGGATCTTTTGAACGGGCCATAGTGAACATTGGCAAATCCATTTCTGCTAGATCTACGACCTCGGTGGCATGCCCCTTTTCTGTAGCGGTCGAGGCGAAAACATCCGCAAGTTCTCGATTCGTACCGGATGTTGCCGTCATGATTAGGAAGCGTGCCATATGACTGCGAGTAGTGCTGGATTCTTGAAGTTGTGCCGACCCAATCGACCCTATGGGTCGCAACCATCGACAGCGAATGCTTATGCGTAGAACGCTGGCGTCAGAATATGGGTCAAGGCCATGCCAGAGCACGGACACGATGTATGTCCCCACTGTGAAGCGAACCTAGAGGGGGCTGAGGCAACATGCCCGGACTGCTCAGGCCCACTGTTTGGAATCGCACCAATTTCGAAGGATGTAGCTCCAGAAACAACCAATTCAGGTGTGACTACAATTGACAATGTTGCAGTCCCTACATACACACCTCCAGCGAGCGAGGCGACGCCAGAACCCGCCGCGCAAACCATCACTCCACCTGTTGAAGAAGAGGCGCAAGAACTCACTGTGAGCGACCTAATACAACGTGGGGAAATGCTGGGAATCGAAGGACGACACGGAGAGGCCCTAGCATCATTTAATCAAGCCATTTCAATGGATCCCAATGACCACATGGCGTGGTTCAACCGCGGTGTGATGAGTGAGGCTACCGGAGATGTCCAAGATGCTGTTAAGGCCTTCAGAATCGCCCTAGACAATAGTCCAGGTCATGGAGCTGCTAGTGCAAATCTCGCTGTTCTATTGCAGAGAATGGGACATCCTGAAGATGCGGTCGAGCATGCACGAAATGGACTCATTGCATTCCCTGGCCATCCTGCACTCATTGAGATCGTGGACACGGCTGGAGTCGCAGTTCCTGTTACACCCATCGTCGTCGATGAAATCGTTGAGGAAGTGGTAGAAGTGGCACCTCCTGAGGAACCAGCCGCAGAACCTGAACAGACCTGGGCCGAGCCGCTTGGAAATGTAAAATCGATAGATGAACATCCTGCGGCAGCACAACCGGAACCAGCGACTCAGGCCGAACCTCAGCCATCTGGAATCGATTTGGATGCCCTGGCCGAATCTGCAACCGCGATGATCAAGGCCGGTGATCCGGCTGGTGCACTCGAGTCGCTTCGACCGCACCTACCTGAAGCCGCTGCAGAGCATCCTGGTTGCTGGAAAGTTGCTGCTGGCGCAATGGCTAGACTCGACCTTTCTGAAGCGGCGATAAATGCCTTTGAATATGCTTTAGACCTCAATTCGAATGATGCATCCGCTTGGTTTAATCTCGGTGCACTACGGCGCCGAGGAGGGGATACTTCGGGTGCAATGTCTTGTTTCCAGAGTGCTTTGAATTTGGACCAACAATACGTCAAAGCCGCAAATGGATTGGCACTAGCCGCAATGGAACTGGGTCAAATCGAAACGGCATTGGGTGCATTCAGAGCGCTCCTCACCCTCGAACCATCTCATCCGAGTGGCACCACCTTTGCCGAATTATTGATCGACTTGGCTGAAGGTGAAGGTCGGATTCTTGAATTGGATGCGAATCTACCTCGAACACTCCCCGCTGGACCTGACATGGCTAAAGAGGCCCTGCAATTTTTGGCTGAAGGAGAGGTTCGACTACGTGCGAGGGCCAGTAGCATTGTAGGTGAACATGCAGAGGCCGTCACCCTTTGGAAAGGGTTGCTCGAATCAAACAAAGAGGATGCAAGCCTTTGGCTTGGCCTCGCGCGAACACTCAGTGCGGCCGGAAGCGAGGACAAAGCCGCTGCATGCCGTGAGAAAGCTCGCGGTTTGGGTGCCGATGTCTCCGAGCCTGCACCGCAGCCCGCCGTTGCTGAAGAACCACTTCAGCCGGTCGCGTCTGATGTGATTTCAGAGTCCGAATCCGCCGAGCCAAGTGCGGATGAGGAGGAGGACCCATGGGCAGCATTCTCGAGAGAGGAAGAAGTTGAGGAGGTCGAACAAATCTCTACTGAAGAAATCATGGTGCATGAGGCAGCCTTGGACACCGTTCAAGAACCTGAACCCATTGCATATGAGCCTGTCAACGAAGAGGTCGATTTGGCTGCAGCAGCTCTTGAAGCGCAATCGGGCATCATGGAAGTACAAGAGGTGCAAGCCGACTCTTCAAGTGTTGCAAATCAAGATATTGAATGGTATAACAAAGGCATCGAATTGCTCAACAAAGATCGCCACAAAGAGGCTTTATCCTGCTTTGATCGAGCTTTGCCCTCATTCAAGGATGACAAAGCGATGGCCATCAAAATTCTCAATGGGCGAGGCAATTGTTTCTACTATCTGAACCAATACAAAGACGCCATCGAAAATTACTACAAAGCATTCGGAATCGATAAGGCCTTGACAACAGGTAATGCACTATACAACATGGGTACAGCCTATGCTGAACTTGAATCGTATGACAATGCAATCCATTGCTTCAACCAATCCATGGGGAAGGATGTAGGCGAGCCCTTGGCGGGTGAAAATAAGAAACGGGCGAAGGAGCAAATTCGCCGGTGCAAATTGTTGTTGAAAGAGCAGAAGAAGCGGGCTGCGTGATATTTTCACTACTTTTGTGCTCTTTTTGGCAATGGATGGGTTTATGCCCTGACACATTCATTCAACTTCATGGCAAAAGAAGCGGGTAGCGAAGTCATCGGGCGTCTCGGTGGCAAAGATTTGAATCAAGATGGAAGGATTATCAATCTTGTAGTCGTCGGTTCGAGCCGATTTTACGACTATTCAATTGTCGAAGAAGCAATGGATGAATGGGCGGCAGAAGAGGCCAATCCAGACCTCATCATTACAGGTGGAGCGAGTGGTGTAGATTACCTCGCTGAAAGATGGGCAGATAACAATAACATCGCCTTCGCTGTATTTTCCGAGGAATGGAATGCACCTCGTGTTGGACTTGAAGACGAAGGCCGCGATGCTGCCCCAACATCACTCACAAACCGGTTGCTGGAAGCGGCCACCCACGTCTTGGCATTTCCATCGCATACTAGCAAGTGGACGACCGTTGTGATCGCGATGGCTGAAGCCATGGAACTTCCAGTGAAAGTCGTCCCAATTGAATAGTGATGCTCCGACAGGGCCATGAAGCGTCACCGGACACGCCCTTGCATGGAGGAGCGTGTGGCTGCCCAACGAGTGGTGGATGGCAAGGCACATCCACTCGAGGAAACGGTCGCTGTCGAAGAGCCTCTTGAGATTCACATCAATGGCCAACCTTGGATTACAACCATGCGAACACCTGGGCAAGATCGTGAGTTGGCCTTGGGCTTGCTATACTCAGAAGGCTTGCTTGCAGATATTGTCGATTTAGATGACATTCGTGTTGAAGAAAATGTGGTTTTAGTCGATGGGCAAATTTCCATTGAGGGGCACACGAGGGGGTTCGTTCGCTCAAGTTCATGCGGAGTCTGCGGCCGTGCATCTCTCGATTCTGTCATGGCAAGACACCCGCCTGCCATCTCACCAGATGGGTTCACCATTGGCGAGTCGGCAGTCGAAGGCATGTTGCAGCGTCTGCGCTCGATGCAAGCCGTTTTCGATACGACCGGTGGAGTTCACGCTATCGCCTTGTTTAACGAAAATGCTGAGATTACTGATCTTGCTGAAGATGTGGGTCGTCACAATGCAATGGACAAAATCGTTGGGCGTGCGCTCACAAATATGCCGCTTTCAAATCACGGTTTCCTATTGAGTGGGAGGGTCTCTTTCGAAATGGTACAGAAGGCTGTGATGGCTGGTTCGCCCTGTATCATTGCCATCGGGGCACCCACGACCCTCGCGATCGATTTGGCAAGGCAACATGGAATTACGCTAATCGGTTTTGCCAGAGATTACCGATTCAATGTCTACACGGGTTCCTGGAGATTACAGAGTGACTGAGGGGTTTGGAATGCGAGAAGGTGTCAAATCTCAGCCTCCAATTGAGGCCGAGAAACTGAAAATTCGCAAACCAAAGCGTGTCGCTGCTGGAATAACGGGTGTGACAAAGTCATTCAAAATCGGTTTTGCAGAAGCGGGATTTACTCGAACGATGAAAACCATGCGAACGGTGAACCGTTTCGATGGGTATGATTGTCCCGGTTGTGCTTGGCCAGATCCAGACAACCACCGTTCGGGCTTTGAATTCTGTGAAAATGGAGCAAAGGCATTTGCGACCGAGGCGACAAAAAAGCGTCTTACTCCGGAATTGCTATCGTCAAAATCTGTCCAGGAATGGTCTGAACTTTCCGACATGGAATTGGACAAATTGGGTAGAATTACACACCCGATGGTCCTCAATATTGGTTCCAACAATTATGAGCCGATTGGCTGGGATGATGCGTTTTCGTTGATTGCAGAAACCGTCAAGGACACCAGTGACCCAAACGAGACCGTCCTCTACACTTCTGGAAGAGCATCCAATGAGGCTGCATTCCTATGGGGTACATTGGCCCGTCAAATTGGTACTAACAATCTCCCAGATTGTAGTAATATGTGCCACGAGTCAAGTGGCGTAGGGTTGTCTGGGGCCATCGGTATCGGCAAAGGCACTGTTCGCCTGGAATGCTTTGATGTTGCAGATTTGGTTTTGGTCATCGGCCAAAATCCAGGCACAAATCACCCCCGTATGTTGTCCGCTTTGGCGAACACTAAGCGAAATGGGGGTTCTGTAATCAGCATCAACCCGTTGATGGAAACGGGACTCAACAGATTCAAGCATCCTCAAGAAATCATTCGACTACTGGGCAGAGGGACGCCGATTGCCGATGAACACTACCCCGTTCGCATCGGTGGCGATCAAGCACTACTCCAAGGCATTGCCAAGGTGATTCTAGCCGAGGGTGGTTTGGATTGGAAATTCATTGACGAGCACACCGAGGGATTTGAGCAATGGAAATCTCACATCGCAGACACCTCTTGGGATGAAATCGTCACACAGAGTGGCATCGAGCAGACTCGGATTGAGGAATTGGGTAAGGCGGTTTCAAAATCCAAGAGACTGATTATTTGTTGGGCGATGGGTATCACACAGCATGAAAATGCAGTCGCGACAATTCAAGAAGCATGCAATATTTTGCTAGCAGGGGGTCATTTCGGCAAACCTGGAGCCGGTGCATGTCCCGTTCGGGGACACTCAAATGTTCAGGGTGATCGAACCGTTGGGATCAACCACCATCCAGCGCCCCATTTCCTTGAATCGTGCGAGAATGTTACCGGGATTCAGATGCCGCGCGAACCAGGTTACGATAGTGTGGAATTTGTGAGGGCTGCGCGAGATGGGAAAGTACGACTCTTCATGGCGCTCGGTGGAAACATACTCTCAGCGATGTCTGATACCGAAGAGGTTGCGAAAGCGCTGGGTGAAATCGATTTGACTGTGCAGATATCGACCAAACTCAATCGAAGTCACCTTGTGACAGGGTCTCGTGCTCTGATTTTACCATGCTTGGGTCGAACCGAAATCGATCCTGCTGGATTTGTCACAGTGGAAAATTCGATGGGGGTCGTTCATTCATCAACGGGAAAACTTCCTCCGGCATCGAATCACCTTCTGAGTGAACCCGCAATCGTTTGCAGCATTGGTGCACAGTGTTTCGCCAAAGAACCGTTCGATTGGATGTCGTATTCTCGTGACCATGATTTGACTCGGGATTTGATAGAGGCAGTCATTCCCGGTTTCGAAGATTACAACAATCGCGTCAGAGAGAAGGGCGGTTTCTACCTACCAAATGGCCCCCGGGATGGACCTGTATGGAATACACCTTCAAGTAAAGCAGTCATTCATTCACACCCCTTGCTTGAACGCGCGATACCCGAAGATCGATTCATCTTGATGACAGTTCGAAGTCACGACCAATATAACACGACAATTTACGGGATGGATGATCGATATCGTGGCATCTACAACTCACGCCGAATCGTCATGATGAACAAGGATGACATGGATGAATTGGGACTCAACCCCATGGATTTGGTTGACCTGACCAGTCACTATGCCGGGCGCCAGATTCAAGCCAGCAAGTGGAAAGTCATTCCATACGATATTCCTCGAAGAAATCTAGCGGCATATTTCCCTGAAGCCAATGTACTGGTCCCACTTGATTCGGTCGCAAAGGGTAGCAATACTCCCACGTCAAAGTGGGTTGAAGTGAGCCTCAACCCTCACAAGGATTGAAAATGGTTGGACCCGAGGCAGTACTATGTCCGAAGATGACTGCGGTGCTACATTCGCCCTTCCTATCGCTGAAGATATGCAGATCGTCCCGGTCACAATCGATGTCACGGATGATGCCATGGCTGCGATGGAGGGTGCAATGGCAAATGCCGAATCTGATGATGTCCTTGTCGTCAGCGTCCTCGGTGGCGGTTGTTCAGGGTTCATGTATGACTTGCAAATTCAGGCGCGACCTGAGGAAGATGGGTGGCAGTTCATCTCGTGCGATGGAATCACAATCGCTGTTCACGATCGAGATAGCGTTCAATTGTCTGGAATTACACTTGACTTTGTCAACAGTCTGATGGGTGGTGGGTTCAAAGTCATCAACCCGAACGCACAGAAAGCCTGTAGTTGCGGCAAATCTTTCCGCTGATTAATCACCCTTGAATTCCTTCAAATCCGGCTTCTCGGGTGGAATCGCATCTTCACCCTCTTGCAGTGTAGAAGGAGTTCTCAGCATATCTTCGAAATCGAATGTGTCATTCTTCTCAAGCCCCTCGCCGTTCGAAACCAAGTGATCCTTCAAAGAACGCAATGGATTCAATTCCATCCGGTCGTGTTCCCTAGTGAATGCATACAATACGGGATTGTGCAATTCAACAATCTGATTTTGGAACACCATTCGAACCCTTTCGGAACGGAGGCCGAAGAATGAAATTTCCACCATGATCGCAACAGCTGCGGCACTGTATAGGACAATCAGTACGATACCGGCGAACCAAATCGGATCAGAGAAAATAGAATTGCTCGCACCAATTTGCGTCAGGAACAATTGTCGACTAAGCAAGAAGAGAAGACCCAAACCAACAACGGGTGCGATAATATCGTCAACCAAGCGCTCCATCGGTTGCATTCGTCGTTGACTTGTATCTGCAAAAACAAGTTCACCGTGTGAGGCGGCCTTGACGATGACGATGACGCTGGTTAGAACGAGGAATAGTAGGACGGTGACTGAAATTCCAATCCACGTAGGCAATGGCATGTATGAGACGATTAGGTAGCAAAACAGACCGAGGAATGCTGTGGTTGGAAGTCGGTGCATATGTTCGACCATCGCGTCTTCATCTCGAACCCCTTTGTCGAGTCGATGGATGCCGATGATGCCCCAGTGCATCACTTTCATCACGATGTTCACCACTTTGGCAAGTATGCCCCGATCGATGAGCAACCATTCCGCTACTAGGATTAATGGGAACAAAAGGACGAAAATGATGGCACCGATTAAACCCACCAAGGGAGAGAGGATCAATACAGGAAGGAGCATGAAGTGTGGAAGTTTGAGCGGATGCAAAACATCCATTTCTATGCGTCCTTGCCGAGAGGCGTCGATTGGCAAACCTCTGGCGAGGTGATCCAATTCTTGGCGGCGGGTAGATAGCGGCTCTCCTGCATCGAGAACCTGCCGAACCCAACGCCGATATCGAACGTGCTCGGGTTCATTGCCGACTCGATACGTCCACCAGAAGCGGAGAGGTAGGGCGAGAATCACTGGCATCAGCAATATGCCTACGGCAATGAGAAGGCTAGTGAAATCCTCTTCCACAATTGGTATGCCTCACCATCTGGTCTTAACTCAAGCGGACATTAATCTCGAATGATACCGATTATCGAGGTGGTTGGAATCGGGCCAAAATTGTGTGAATCTTCACTCCCTGTTGGATCAGGATTGTCCCCTTCAAGGAAATATCCTGTGGGGAGAATTTGCTTCACGCGCTTGACGATGTGAATTGTTTTCCACGGATGCTTGGCCACAACAATGTCGCCTAGTTCAGGCAATTGCCCGGACACAGCTTGAATGCTGTCGCCATCGCGAAATGTCGGCCACATGCTGTCGCCGTGAATTCGCACTTCAATGGTGGACAATGCACCTCAGCTCGCTCGAATCCACGAAATCTCGCTTCGGCCTTTCACATTCCAAAACATATTGTGGATATTCTCGATGGCATCCATCAACTCTTGGGCATGTTCGGAAGAGACTTCGACCTTGCAAGCACTGCACAACTTGGCAGCCTGCCAGAATGTATCGTGCAATTCAGGTATAGATTCTAGATGCTGGGGTTTGAAGAAATCAGTCCACAAAACGAGTAACTCGTCTTTGCACTTCTGGGCTTCTTCTTCCTTGATGGCGGCATATCGACTCATTGTATTGATGTAAGCAGCAGAGCCACAATCGGTGTGGTTCTCTGCGAGCGCAAGCATCTTG
>CAZXVR010000018.1:12342-18750 GCA_964644485.1 uncultured Candidatus Poseidoniales archaeon
AACGATTGCACGGCTTCTCCGGCAATTCAAGCACTGGCGGGGTCATAGACGCCACAGGGCCCATCACAATGTGCCTCGGCGTCGATTACTGTTGGTTTGTCACTCGACATGGTGATTAACATCTGAATACCGTCTATGAACATGCGTATGTTGAAGGAGTGAATCCACAACGCAGAATCATGGCTAGGATTGCAGTGACCGATGGTATGGCCGAAGATGCTGTTTTGCGGGTGCGGGATGCGGGCCATGATGTCGATTTATCTCCAGAGAATCTTGCAGAGTTCGACGCTGTCGTCATTCGCTCTGCCACGAAAATGACCGCCCAAGCCATTGCAGCCGCACCCTCTCTGCGTATCATCGGTAGAGCTGGGGTCGGAGTTGACAATATTGACTTGGATGCCGCTACAGATGCGGGTATTCTCGTGTGCAACACACCAGGATCTTCCACGCAATCTGTTGTTGAATTGACGATTGGGCATCTACTCGCATCGACCCGCCACATTCCCACTGCGGATCGAGATTTACGAGATGGGAAGTGGACCAAGAAAGCGCTCAAGGGAACTGAACTTTCAGGGAAACGCATCGGTTTCCTAGGGTTTGGCAGGATTGCGCAGGGCGTCGGTCGTGTGGCGAGAGCAATTGGAATGGAACTACATGCATATGATCCATATTTGCCCAAAGAAATTGCAAGTGAACAGCACTGCACCCTCCACACGGATGTTCATGATGTGTTCAAATTGTGCACACACATCGCCGTTCATTGCAATTTATCGGATGAAACACATCACCTCGTGAATGCTGAAACTCTCGCAATGATGCCAGGAATTGGTGCTGATGGGACGGCTTGTGGCAACCATTTGGTCTCCTGTGCCCGGGGTGGAATCGTCAATGAAGACGATGCCCTATTGGCATTGGAAAGTGGAACACTCTCCAGTTGCGCACTCGATGTTTTTGAGGTGGAACCTGTCGGCGACCACCCACTATTGCAACACACAAACTTCCACGGTACTCCACACATCGGAGCCGCGACACTAGAGGCCCAAGCCAGAATCGGTTTCGAGATGGCTGATCTGCTCATCGATTTCTTCGCAGGTGAGGTCCCAAAGTCTGTCGTCAATCGGGCCGTACTCTAGTGAAGAGTTCTTGAGCCATCGATTTTCATTCGATGACATGCGAGAGCGCATTCTGATTCATTGTGATTTAGATGCGTTCTTTGCTGCCGTTGAAACACTACATCACAACTTAGACCCAGATGTGCCTCTAATCATCGGAAGCGATCCGAAAAACGGTCAGGGTCGAGGCATTGTTTCGACCTGTAATTACGCTGCTCGAGAATATGGTGTACGAAGTGCGATGCCAATTTCCGAAGCTTGGCGTCGGTGCCCTGGACAGCCCTTGGGCCCCGCCCTATACCATAGGGGGGCTCATCGTTTGTATCGTCGTGCTTCAAACCGCGTGATGGAAATATTGTCCGAACGTGCTGACAAATTTGAGAAGGCCAGCATAGACGAGGCGTATCTGGATGTGACCGAGTCATGTCATCGTGATTGGAACCGTGCCGAAGGGCTCTGCCGTGAGTTGCAACAACAGATTATGAAGGATATTTCTTTGAGCGCATCGTTTGGCATCGGCCCGACAAGAGTTGCTGCAAAAATGGCCAGTGAAGCCAGGAAACCGGGGGGTGTGTTCCTTGTGCCACCGGGGGGATTGCAGGAATTTTTCTCCACACATCCTTGCAGGGCCGTACCCGGTATTGGACCCAAGGCAGCACAAATGTTGGGCGAACTTGGGATTATGAATTTGTCAGATGCTTATCGTGAAGGGCCCGATTTAATCACCGATGCGATTGGTGAACGAAGAGCGAAATCGCTTTGGAGAATTCTCGAAGGCGATTCTTCTAATGAAGTCAGCACACTAAGATCGAGGAAAAGTATCAGCAAGGAGCGGACATTTTCAAGGGATATTGAAGACACTACAGTCGTGTTTGAGATGCTTATGAATCTCATCACCCAAGTGACTCGCAAATTGAAAAAACTCGAGATAACGGCGCGGAATTTAGAAGTCAAGTTGCGATACAAAGGATTTGAAACAATCTCACACGCGATGAGTTTGGCTGTTTCGATGGATGATGAAGAGACATTTCAACGGATTGCAGCACGTTTGCTGGCCAATGTGTATGATACTGGACGGCCCGTTCGCTTGGTCGGTTTCAGGGTTGGAGATCTTGAGGCTCCACCGAATAGACAAGCCACATTGGATGCATTTTCCGAAGAAGAATAGACTAGAGCAACTTGTGCATCGCCGTCAATTCGTCCGCGAATTCAGCCAAATCCTCGGGAACTGGGATGCCCCCAATCTCTGCATTCAGGCTGAGACCTTGCTCTTTCTTTGCTCGCCAAGTTTCGCTATTGAAATCACACAAGCCGCTCGTCAAACCACGCAATCGGGTGGCCTCTGAATCATTTGGAATCGAGGATTGTGGGAAGCTTCGGATGTCGACTGCGCTCTCACCATACAGTGTCTCACTCAAGTGGTGGGTGAAGAAGGGGCAGATTGGACTGAAAATTGTCAGCAGGTCTTTGACAATCCGATGGATGGTCCAAGCCGCATTCGAATCATCTTCGTATAGTCGGCCTTTGGCCATTTCAAGCCAGTGGCTTGGTAGAACATCTGTTCCGAAATTCTTGATGATTCTTGTCACGGTAAAAATATCGATTTCTGTCCAGCCTTTCTCAACATCTTCGAGGACCTGTGCGAACTCCGATAATATCCATCGATCACCAGTACACAGATCTTCCGGAACCTGATTCAAATCGGATGGGACAGGGAATTGTGAGGCAAATCTTGCAACATTGAAAATCTTCGTGAGGACGCCGAAATACTTGGCTTCGATCTCTTCTGGGTTGATGTGGAAATCATCGCCCACCTGTGCATCGCATGCTTTCCACAATCGGAAGCATTCGCTACCGATTTTGTTGGCTTTCAGTTGGACGCTCTTGTCTGGGCCCTTGACTCTCCACGAACCTGTTCGCCCACCGGCCCCACACTCAAGTACACTATCTGCATCGATTCCATTGCCGAGGGATTTCGACATCTTTCGCCCCCAGGGGTCCATCCCTAGGCCATCAATCCAAACATTCTGGAATCCGGGTTTATCCATCAATAAGGTGCTTTTCAGCAAGGTGTAATACAGCCAGGTCCGAACGATTTCCTTCCCTTGCGGACGAATGCCGGTTGGGAATGCCTTCTCAAACGTGTCCGGGTCATTGAGATATCCGGATACGAACAAATTCGAATTGGATGAATCCATCCACGTATCGAAAACCTTCTCCTCGCCGACAATTTCTCCAAGTGATTCGCGCAATTCAGTGTAGTCACCCAATGCTTCGCGTGTTTCCCGATCCAAGACCTGACTGCCTTCCGGTGGATCTTGACACCAAGGTTGAACATAAGTTCCCGCAGGGGGAACGATGACCTTGCTAGAATCTTCAGAATACCAAACGGGGATTTCTGTGTGATACCATCGCCGACGACTGATGGGCCAATCGATGCTCACATTCTCCATCCAATCCAACAAAAATTGTTTGTTGCGCGGTGGAATGAAATTGATTTCTTCGGCATGCTCGCGCATTCGGTCTTGGATGTGTGTTTGGCGTACATACCATTCCTTGAGTAGAATAATTTCGACCGGGTTTTTCCCGCGCTCGGATACCGGGACCTCTTGATCTCGTACCTCGATGTTGTCAATGCGGCCATCTGATTCAAGTTTGGTGATCACAGCCTCACGGGCATCCTTGACGGTCATTCCTGACAGGGGACCTGCAATCGATGTCATACATCCATCCAGATCGATGGCCTGGAAGGGTGTCAAGCCCATCTCGCGGAAGACGGATACGTCATTCTGATCTCCAAATGAACAAACCATCAATACACCTGAGCCAAATTCTGATTTGACAGAGTGATGGGTGCGGATTTCGACCTCTGTCGAGCGGCCTGATACTTCGACTGGGAGAATCGCTTTCTGTCCCACAAGATGTGTATATCTTTCATCCTCGGGATGGACAACCACTACTCCACAAGCGCAAATCAATTCGGGACGCGTGGTTGAGATAATCAGTTGATCTCCATTTTCTGTTGACCACTTGACATCGACGAGTTGTGTTTTTCTCTGCAGTCGCTCGACTTCAGCATCGGCGATTGTCGTGCCTTCGACAGGGTCGTAGATGTTGGGGCGCAAATCCTCAATGATTTCGCCGCGCTTGAAAAGATCGACGAAAATTGCCTGAGTGACGGCCCTGTAATCTGGTGCATCTGTGAGGTATTCTCTCGAGAAGTCACAAGAAAGACCTACCCTAGAAGCCGTATTCCGCATGGCTTGCGTGTATTCTTCGATGGTTTCTTGACACAACTTGAGGAATTCAGCTCGGTCATAGGTCTTCATTTTTCGACCTGTGTTTTTCTCGACTGTGAATTCTATGTTGATGCCATTGCGATCTACACCCCAAGGGAAAAACACCTCCTTTCCAAGTAGACGTTGGCTGCGTGCGATTACATCAATCATACTGTACTGTGCCACGGCACCGATATGCCATGTCCCACTTGGGTATGGCGGAGGTGTGTCGATGACGAAAATCTCGCGCCCACTATCCGGCTTGAATCCGTAGCGAGCGTCATATGCGGTAGCGTCCGCATAGTGCGCTTCTTGGATGCGTTTCTCAAGGTCGATTGACCAGCGTTTATCGGTTATGGTTGGCTTTGCCATTTGGTGTTCCCACCTGAGGCCCTGCTGCGGTAACGTGAACAGGTCCGTCCGCGCGGTCGTGGCTTCCTGTTTTCAAGCCTCCCGTAGTCAATCGGACGTCATGAATTAAAGGTTGGAGGCATCGAAGCGCGCCCCAGAGGGGCGCCTGTGGTCGATGATGATGAGTCTAGCAAAGGGGCTCAAGCTCGTGCTAAAGTTCAGGAAATCGGTTCAGATATGCGTCGGAAACTCACAGGATTTGAGTCGAAGAAAGCCGTCGATGCACTGCTTTCGGCACCAAAGATGATTCGTCGAGAATTGCAAGAGATGTCATTCTTCGGGGCATTGACTCGATTTCCTGCACTTACAGTCGTGCTTTGCTTGATCACCACAGGTTTCCTCGCATATCATTCCGGAATTACAGATGAATGGGAGTTCCTCCATGGAGAGGACGGCCACCAATCCATGAATGTCAATGGAGATTTGGCCGCATTTTTGCCAGAAGGGAGCCAAGTCGCTGCCGACATTGCAGAAGTTGAAGAAGATTGGACGACAAACGTCATGATCATTTATGTTGAGTCTGAAAAATTCAACATTACAAATCAGGGAATTCTTAGCCAAATGGATGAACTTGAAAGGATGCTGAATTACCAAGTTTCGGACGACGGTGATGAAGACAATATCATCTATATTTTGAGCATTTCATCCGTGGTTAAGGAAATCAATTCCAGTGTACCAAGAGTGGTTGATTCATTTGTTCAGAATGCGGCTCAGGCGTGCCCATTTGCAGAACAAGCATGTGAGGCAGCAGCCCAGAATATCAGCAATACAATCAACGAAAATGATGAGTTAATCGGAGCATACAGTATCCCCGATGATCAGACAAGAATCAACCAAATTATTGGTGAATTACCCGAGAACGCTCGTGACAAACTTGTACGCGATGTGGGTAAAACCGAAAATGGCACTCTTGTGTCAGAGGAGAGTGGTTATGGTTGGAATCGCGCAGTCATCATTGTCGGTGTTGCAGATAATGACGTCGATACAGCGAAATTGATTGAGGATACACAAGACCAAATTAACAAATTGGCCGGTCCTCCAGATGATGGAAACTGCTGGGATGAAGCAATGGACCCTAAGGGGGAATGCCCAGATCTCGATGGCGATGGCGAACCTGATTACATTGGATTGGTCATGACGTTGACCGGTCCAACACCCATTACCAATGCGGTTACAGAATATACATTCATTCTGTTTTGGGAGATTTTCCCCGTAGGTGTGGTTGCTGTTGCTCTCGTCCTGTTCCTGTTCCACTGTGACGTTTTGCAGACGGGCAGAATTCAATGGATTCAAGGAATCAAGGTTGTAATCATCGCTGGATTGCCGACCCTGTGTTCTGTATTTGCAACCCTTGGCTTGATTGGTTGGACCAATTATGAGGTTACGATGACTGTGATTATCGTTGGTCCGATTATCCTGGCGCTTGGCGTTTCGTATGGTTTACACATCACCAATCGGTACGCCGAATCTAAGGGTACTCCAAAGGAAAAAATGGCCCTTGCTCTGCAATCAACAGGACGGGCAGTATTCCTTTCAGCATGTACCACCGTCATCGGTTTCGTTTCCTTGATTCTAACACCGATGGCACCGATCAAAACGGTCGGCGT
>CAZXVR010000019.1:0-18546 GCA_964644485.1 uncultured Candidatus Poseidoniales archaeon
TTGAAGATGTCGAAGAGGTACCAAAAAATCTCTCCGCCTGCCTCCATAGTAAAGCCTCAGCCGGCCCGGAGTGAGGACGCTATATGAGCGTTGTCTGGCCCCCCGTAGGGGGGTCAGTAAAACCGATTGAATCCCCAAAACCGCCCGATTAAATCAAGAATCAACATGTGTGGGTGAATATTGATGGGAGATTGACATATCGTGTCGAACAATCGTGACGAAAGATACACTTCAGCGGGCCGGGCTTTAGGCCACGCGCGCATTCGAAATCGTCCCCCGAGAAAAGGTGGATGTGGTTGCCCAATAATCGTTGAAGGAAGAAAAGATCGCATCGCCTTAGAATCGATAGGTTTCACGGGTAAGATTGAGCTGGTCAACAGAGGTTGGGACCAATCTCGCTTTGTTGCATACATCTTTGAGAAGTACGGAATTCTAAACAAGGTCGATCAAGAATCTTCAGTGATTCTGCTGATGGATTGGGATCGAACAGGTGGCCGTTTACAACGGAAGATTGGTGAGCGGTTGGAGGCTTTCGGCATGAAAGTCGATCATGAAACCAGAATGGAACTGGTTCGTTCCATGAAACCCGAAGGCAAAACCGTTGAAGGATTGAAGTCGCATGCAGAAATATTACGACCTTACATTGATCAGGTTGACAATGCTGGTTCAGAAGAGGAGTAATCATTCAATTTTAATGGCTACTCGTAAATCCAGCCGTCCTTCGAGATTGTCCCGAATATGATCTAATTCCTCCAACCTTCTAGCGAGTTCATCTTGGAGCCTAGTAATGAGACTGTTCTTCATTCGAACCCAGCGAGGGTCAGGTAATCTCCCTTCGGATCGAGCAGTCCAATCAGCATCGGCAAGTTGCCCCATCTCTCGTAAGATTCTCTGATGCCAAGCATGCTCTGCATTATCGCGCAATTCACCGAGTAGTGGTAGTAAGCGAAGTCGTTCACTCTCCAACAAAGCCTCTTCAATTGGTTCAAGGAATCCCTGCAAATCACAGTCACCGACGATTTCTCCTGCTTGCAGCAATTGCAACGGATTGGCTCCATCATCTAGGACAGGAGTACCACTTGAATCGAGATATAGCCACCGCCTTACAGTTGTTTGAGTAAGGCTCTCTACAGTCCAATCAATACAAACACACCACGCAGCATCATGGGGTGTAGAATCAAGTGATTCAGCCTGAAGATAGAGTGGGTTATCCGCTCCAATATCCATGAGAAGCCGCGTCAAAGGATGGTATGGGGTGATGAATATGTACTGTGGATTTTCTCTTGCAAGATCTCGCTCAAAAACAACGTGAAACCAGTGTGGCCCAGAATTGTTTGCTGCGGTAATGATGATGTCTTTCCAACCAACAGTATCCTGATCGATTCGATTCAAATCAATCGCTCTTCTTGCCAATTCTTGCACGACTTCTCTGTCCAAACCGAGCATCCAAACGCCTTGCTCTCGAGTAGGATACAGTTGTGCGTTGTCGCCCAAATGGTGCACCAACCAGTCCTGTAATTGTTGAGAACTCACTCCAAGCTGATGCCGGTTCACAGAATTTCTCAAGGCAGAAATCCCAGGATCTGGACCGACCCATTCCCGTTCATCTGTAGAGCGTTCGTCAAGCCACATCTCTCGCTTGTCGAGAAGAGTTAGAACAGCATCATTCTCCTCATCGGGTGCATCTTCTGCCGAAACCATCCTCAGGCCCACAGGTCGATCCAACTCTGTTCTCGCGACCATTCGCATTGCTTCACCCAACAATGGATCTAGCATACCAAGCGCATCTTCAAAGAGGCGAATACGATGATACAATCTGTGCAAAATTGCAGCATCGATGGTTCCTTCTACGGCAAGGTTGAGGATTTCTATGACCTCAGCTGTTTGACCAAATCTATCCAATCTACCAATTCGTTGCTCAATACGCATTGGGTTCCATGGCAAATCGTAATTCACCAATCTGTGGCAGTGTTGTTGATCCAAACCTTCACTCCCAACCTCGCTCGACAGCAGCACATCGAATTCACCATTTCTGAATCGTTCACGAATCACATCGCGATCCAGCATCCGAGTTCGACCAGTGATGACCTCGCAACGGATTCCATCCGCGGTCAAGCGTCGTTGGAGGTGTTGGAGAGTTGCGTGGAAATGACTGAACAACAGTATTCCACCTTCATCATCTTCGTTGAGACTTTCCACAATCCATGAAAGGAATGCATCATATTTTGAATCGGTATCACCCAGGGCTTCAGCGGCTTCAATGAGTTCATTCAAGTTCCCAAGTCGTCGTAACATTCGAATTTCGACTTCTTCCAAATCTATGTCTGCCTCTTCATCAATTGAATTGTCAAGGACTTCTCTGGCTTGAGAGTGCAATTGTCTGACAACGTGTCCAGCAAAGGCGGGTAAGCAAGAGGAAGCCATTCTCTCGGGTACAATCAAGGCCCAATCGAAGACTTCTCCATCTGGATGACGCATCTGTATGAGCGTTCTAGCCCATGCTCTAGCAGCTTCGTAAAGTCGCCATTCATCAGGAGTCAGATTGATGTCGATTGTAATTGCAGATCTTTCGGCCATATGCCAATCTAAATCTCGCCGTCTTGTTCGTACTAGAAGATCGTTCAACGGTCGCAAACGACGGATTAAATTCGCCAATACAATTCTTGAATTTTCGATGCGATTCTCAGTCCAAGCAGTTTCATCTTGAACGAGATTCAGTGCTTGTTCAAGCCGGGGATCACCGGCAAAACCAACCGTGTGCTGGAGTGCTTGGAAATGATCCAATGCCCTTGGTAAGTTGGGGACGGGCCGGGAGATTCCATCCAATACATCATTCAGCATTCGCGTAGGTCTCATCGTACGATGAAATTGTTCAATCGTAGGCCATCGATCTGGGGCCAGCAAACTCAATTGTACCCAAAGCTCCTCCTCGCGCAAGTTGACCGGAGTTGCCGTCATCAACACACTTTTTCTAGAGCGCATTGTCAACAACTGTGCAGCGTCATGCAAACGGTTGCGAGGATTGCGGCAATGATGTGCTTCATCGATAATTGTCAGCATCACTTCAGGCAATGTTTCCATCAACTGTTCAAGTGTTGCCGAACGCCTTAGAATCCCATGGCTCACAATGATGATTCTAGGCTCACCGTCTGCCAACCGTTCAACGATACGCAACAGACGCCGACCACTGTCAATAATCTCGGCTTCAAGGTCTCCTCGGTGGTGTAATTCCTGCTTCCATTTTGATCGAAGAGAACCTGGGCAAGCGATGATGACCGGTCCGCACTCTCCGGTTGAATGGAGTCGACGAATGATTCGAATTGCGGAGATTGTTTTTCCAAGACCAACTTCGTCTGCAATCAGCAATCCTTGCCATGGTGATGCTGCCAAACGAGCCGCAGGCAGATGCTGATGCGGTTGGTCCTCCCATCTACCAAACTCATGCATTGGTGCCGAATCGCTGGCTGGATATCTAAGCAATAAATCGGTCCAGCGGAGATTTGGAGGTAAATTATCGGCCGTTGCCGAATTCACATCATCTCTCGCCCCGGAGACGGCCATAGGCGGAACGGTCGAGCGGGCGTTCTTGAACCCTCGGACGGGGTTTCCCTTTCCTAGGGAAGTTCAACTCCATTTTGTTTGACGGTATTCAGCACTACATGGGTCACGGTTCGAATGATGCCCTCACTCGACAAGACGGTTTTCGATAAGTTGTCAAGGTGCGCGCGGTCGCGCACGCGCGCGAGGACCATCGAATCAAATTCACCAGTGACATCGTAAATTCCGAACACGCGAGGATCATCGGCAATTCTCCTTTGAACCTCCATCAATCTCCCTTTCTCAATTCGTAATCCACAAAGAACCGTCATTGTCCACCCTATCTTTTCAGCATCGAGGCGAACTCCATATCCCTGAATGACACCCATTTCTTCCATTCGCCTGACGCGATTGGAAACGGTTCCAAGTGCAACACCGACTTCTTCTGCAATTGAGCGCATCGAAGTTCTCGCATCAGCGAGTAGCACCGCCAAGATTCGACGATCGGTGTCGTCAATCATAATTCGTGGTCTTGTCGACGGACCTTGAATCTATGTTGGGGGCTCTTTGTAGAGTGTGAGGTCGAGAACCCACCTTCCCATGTCGTCAACCTCGATACTCCATTCGGTTTGAATCATCGAGGTTTGGACATCATTTTCTCTCCGATCCGGTTTGACTCGAATGGAAAACGTCTTTTCTGTTCCTGCAGGCAAATCGATTTCCCGCACCTTTTTTTCCAATTTCCATGGTTCCAATACGCGAACCTCTCGAAGGTGTAAATCCCGTCGTCCCGCTTTCAGATAGGCGATGGGTCTTCCTTTACGATCTCGACCACCACGCAATTTTGGTAACATCACTTCGCGTTTCCATTCTGCGCGAACGATTGCGGTTAAACTGAAGATGATCAATCCAATGGCCATTAGAGTTGAAACTCTCTGACCGGTTTCGTTTGGTCCATTGTTTGCCAGAGGTATCGGCATGGCCATTAGCGCATGATTTTCCTCGGTCATCATATCGGAAAGCATCACCACCAATTGGAGCCGGTTAGCATCATCGATTGTCAGTCCATTGGTGAGTGCCAATTCTCGATTGATTGTTCCATTGCCATCCCCGATAGGGGTTGGGTCATAATGTCGAACAACGGCATGCTGATCAGGGGTTCTTCCAAACATCTCAACGGTCTCTTCAATCAATATTAGGCGAAGAATACCGTTTTCAATTTGAGTTGTCAAGTTGACATGCACTGTAATATTCAGAACCTGTTCAGATGACCATCCAATGGTTGTATGCAGTGATGCGTTTGCGGGTTGGGACACGTGCTCAACAATTGATAATTCACCCAGTTCGAGAAACCGCTCGTCGGTTTTTAGAGTTCCAAGTTCACTTTCTTCTGGATGCCATGCTATTCGAATCACGTCATCGTCAGGTACCTCATCTGCCAACCCTGTAGGAAAATACTCTACAAAATGGGGAACGCTCTGTTCAGAATTTCCTTCAAGTGTTGGTTCATTTTCTGGAATCGACCACAATCCCCAACCTGAAATCGACAGCAATGCCATTGCAACAACAATCGGTACCCAAGAGCCCGTGTTGTCTGCGTCCATGTTCAACCGAATCATCGATGGCGCATGAATGTCGTGCTAAAGGTCTAGTTTCCATCGAAGGATGTGTTGATCGGCATCCGCCATCATCAGACTGAGTCTACCCGCAATCCACGCTGGCAGGAATTCATCCTCAAATTCAAGCAGTACGCCCCCATCTCTAATCTCTTGAAATTCAGGGCCAAGGGTAGAGCGTCCGGGTTCTTCACCCGACAACAATCGCTTGATCAATTCATCATCGATTTTGATTCGGTGGTTGTGAACCCGACGTGCGATTCCATGCAATCCAGTTGAGATTAAGCGATTGCGTTCATTTCTGATTTTCCAAACCGGTTGTCCAGCCTGCAGGACCCTGACAGGTTGCCAATGTCCACCTGGATAGAGCTGATTTTTCCCAGTCAAACGCGGAGCACTCCACATCCAATCTCGAATCTCTTCCGTGCTGATGTGAGCGTGATGCCCTCTTCGCCACATCGCCAGTCCCGTAGATTCGATTCCCCATTCATCAAACAACACTAGATCATCTTGTGTAGGCAACCTCAGATCTTTTTTCCTCAACGGTTTGGGTTCAAGGGGAATGGGTTCCTGATCCGCGTCGCGGGGATGTGGGCGTGTTGCACGCGCAGAAACATGTTCGTGTTCATCTTGGGTGAATGCAGCGATAAAGAACCCAGATCCATCGTTTTCATCATTCCAAACTCGGATACAATCTTGCGTTTTCTCGGTCATTCCCGGGCGTGTTTTCAAATTAGGGAAGGTTGCACTTGAATTGATTTCAATTAGAGACAACCAAGGGAATCGTTCGAGTAATTGCTCGACAACCTGCTCGTTTTCTTGAGGATCGATTGAGCAGGTCGAGTAAACCATTCTTCCCCCAGGACGTAGCAACAAAGCCCCTCTGGAAAGTATGGAGATTTGTAATCGGGACATATGTTCGCCATGCAATGGTTTCCATTTTGACCAGACGTCGGTATTTTTTCGGGTCGTGCCACTACCGGTGCATGGCGCATCGACCAATATACGATCAAAACCAGGTTCCGCAACCCTAGGGAAATTCCGTCCATCTTCACGAACAACGACCATGTTCAGATGACCCACACGTTGTACATTTGAGACCAAGTGATTGGCCCGACCCGGATTCGGCTCACTCGCTACCACCAATCCAGTCCCATCCAAATATTCAGCGATTTGAGTAGCTTTGGACCCCGGTGCTGCACACATGTCAAGGACACGATGTCCGGATTGAATATCTAGGGCTTGAACCGGCATCATTGATGCGGCTTCCTGTTGGGTAATTCGGCCGGTTGCATGTAGTGATTGAATCTGTTTTCGGAGTTCAGGATTAGGACATTTTGATTTATCCCAAGGAAGTGTGTATGCACCACCAGAACCAGTGAACCATTCGATTTGTTTGCCACCCATCTCCTCCAATTGATTCCGTGTCCATTCTGCATCGTGTCGGCATGGATTAACCCGCACGGTTTCAGGGAGTCTAGGGGTGGCTGAGTCAAGCCAGGCGTCGAGTTCTCCTGGCCGTAATTGTTCGACAAGTTGGGCCAGTTGGCTGGCCGCAGCATGGGCGCGCCAATCCGAAACCATCTCGCCCATATTCTCTGCGATGTGATGTGAGACTTCAGCGCATCGGCTACGCCCAACCTTCAACGGCCGTGAATGAAAGGACCCACTATGGCGAACGGGACAACTTTGGTTCTCACCGCCGCTCTTCTAATCGTCCCAGTCCTATTGATGAGCAGGGATTGGATGCCGAAATGGGTTCACAGGGTGCCTTTTGCGCTTGTTTTGGTAGCCATTCTTTTCCGAATCTATGCATTCTGGACAATCGATTTGACCGATGCTCAGGTTGTGGGATATCTACCCGATGATGTAACAGGTTTCTCTGCCCTGCTTCACATATTCGACGGAGAGGCCGGTCTCATGCTCGGGCTGTTACTCGGATTCTCGGCAGGGTTGGCATGGATTGACCCTGAGATTGGCGAGTGCCGCTGGGCGACATTGTGTTGGATACTTCTACTGGGTTGGGGAATAGATTCCGATGGTTTCGCAACCATCACTGCAACCGCTCTCACCACTCAACCATCGTCAATGAATTGGCACAGCGTAATATTCCCTCTGATTGGGTTGGGTTTGTCAACGCTCGTGATTCCAACCTTGACATATTTGGAAGATGCAACCACACCACGCCTCACAGCGACATTTTGTCTAGTGATTGTTTTCCTAGATCTTTCTTCCAACCCAGTCGCATGGATGTTACTGGGTCTATTGGCCCATAGAATATCATCTTTGAGAATACATTCCAATCGAGGAGTTGCAACACAACGTCGGTGGACCGGATTGTTGTTGACATTCTCATTTTCATTCATTTTCATTCTGTTCGGTTTGGCATGGTTGGCGATGCCAGGTGAATTCTGGAATGTGATTTGGTTTTCACGATTGGCGCTAGGTTGGGTTCTACTCTGTGGAATCGCTGGCGCTTTAACACCCATCATGGGTTATGATGCCAATCCCCGCCCAGAAGCTTGGGGTTTTCACACGGGGGTAATTTTCGCCCCGGCGCTGTTACCTCATGTTGCACTCATTGAACATACCCAACTTCCTATTTTCATGGTTGGAATTGTGATGCCCATTCTTGCAACTCTACCGGAATACAGGCCGAACATCGATTGGAAACGGCGAGGGTTGGAGGGATTGTTACTGATTTCGGTGTTGCCTATTTTTCTTTACCTAACTGCGTTAATACCCCTATCGTTGATCGTGATTATCTTCATCCTACCATTGCTCATTCAATTTGAGCATTCGGTGGATGAAGAGGAGTAACAAAACCTACATTTTGACCACATGTTCATCCCGAACGGTTATACCTGAACCGTCTCCGATGAAAGGTTCGTAACCAACGGTTACAGGATGGGATTCAAAATGACAACACAGCGTAAGCCGGCTCGCAGGTATGCATCTGAGAGTGAGACAAAGAGAACGAACGCAGTCGAAACTGCAGCGAAATTAACACAACTGACAGACCGTGCTCGACGCACAGGTGCTGCACAGGGACCCTTGGTTCCTGTTGAAGCATTGATGACAATCGAATCGGATGCTTGGGTTTGGCAGACGGTTGATCGCAAAGTGCTCGAACAACTCAGTCATCGTTTGGTTCTACAGACCGAAGATGGTCGCCGCCGTGAGCTGTTCATGACCAATGGAATTGATTCAGCAATGGATGCCGCAAGCCGCATTGTAGAGTTCAACAATGGAGTCGTCTTGATTGAGACACTAGACCCCTAAAGGGGTCATTTTCCAATATATTTGGATTCGGCGTCTTGAAATATGAAAGGTGGGTCGGCGAATCGCATGGCTGTAAAGAAGTCGAAGAAGAAGGGCGGCCCCAACATCCAGCAGGCCGCAGGTCTCATTCGCTATTTCGATGAGGAAAGCGAGGATGCCATCCAGATTTCAAAGGGTGCCCTTTACTTCGCTTGTATATCGGTCAGCATCGTGATTTACTTGCTAAACCACGGAGTCCTACAGTGGGCATGGGCCCAATTGACTGGCTTCTGATTACTCTTCTTCGGAGAGATCGACGAAGGGAACGTCTTCCTTGGCGATTGCGTCATGGGTCCTTACAGCGTCCTCTGGCAATTCATCAAATTTGAGAATAGTATCTACAAGGTTGATGTCGTCTGATTCAATGGCAGCCATTTCTTCCAACACATCTCCGCCTGAATGTTGTGCTGCAACTTCTGTTCTCGGATCAGCTTCTATGAGATGAGCCTCCGCCCGAGATAACGCACGTTCGACCCCTGCCGCAGAACGATCATGCAACGCATCGCTGGCAACATCACACTCTGCCAAAGCCGCGCCGATTTCTTCGAGAGCAAGATTACCTTCCCAGCCATCCGGGGCTTGTTCCGCAAGTGAGGGCAATTCTTTCTCAAGGGCCTGAGCCTTTGAGCGAACAGCATCGATTGAATCCACCAAATCTGCATGTCCTCGCTCGATTAGAGACTCCCATTGAAATTTCTCAACGCTTGCAGCAACGTTGGTTGCCTTTGCGAAACGACCCTTCCATTTCGCCTCCCACGGGTTTCTACCTAGGGATGCACACAAATCGAAAATCAATCTTGCGCGACGATTGAGTGGTCCAACCATATGAATCGAGTTTAGAAAACAAGATGAAAATAGTCCGAATCCCCAATATGAGCGACTTTCGATGGTTACACTCAATTCAACATCTGAAACAACAACGGTCCAAATTTGTTGATCAAAGCCAGGCACTTCAGTGACACGGGGCGGCTCATGCACCCCGAAACAGCGTAGGAGAGCATCGCCAACATCGCCGAGGTATAGACTTCCGTCTGCACCGGGGAAATTGGCATGTCGCAATCTCTCATCTGCATCTATTTTCATTTCGGGATTACCGGAACGAACCTGTGCATGAAGATGACTTTCCATCGCATCAAGTTTCGAACTTTTCGAAATTTCACCACCCCCCTATTGTCCGCTCTTCACCATGCGAGAAGAAGAACAACTTCAATACGTTCGACGGTTTGTACGGTTTGGAGCGGGAATCATGGCGAAGAAGAAGTCCTCCGGTGACGACAAAGCAATAGCAAATTTACAGGCCGTGCCAGGTGTCGGGAAATCAACTGCACAAAAGTTGGTTAATTCGGGTATCCGAACGGCCAATCAGTTGGCAAAAGCAAGCATGAAAAAGCTGCTAGCAGCAGGTTTGACATCAGGGATGGCGACCAAATTGGCTGCGGCTGCAGCCAAGAGTACAGGCAAGAAGGTCGCTGCGAAGGCAAAAGCGGCCCCAAAGAAGGTCGCTGCGAAAGCAAAGACAATCGCAATCTCCGCTAAGACAGCCGCTGTTAAGGGCAAAGCCAAGGCCAAGAAGGCACCTGCCAAGAAGAAGACACCTGCCAAGAAGAAGGCTGCCGTAACCAAGAAGGATGACAAAACGGTCGAGGTTCGCAGCAAGACAATAGCCACGCCATCCCTGAAGGATCTTCTCAAGCGAATCAAGAAATCAGATTGAGTCACTCCTCAATCTCCGTTCTCACCCGTTGTGCGCGGTGATAGATTTCTCGAAGACTTTGGTCATTGATTTCAAGGTAGACTCTTGTTGTTGCGATATTTGAATGCCCCATCAATCGCTGGATGCTGACCAAATCAACACCTTTCTCTAGTAGTCCGGTGGCAAAATTATGTCGCAATGTATGCGGACTCAATTTTGAACGAGGAATATCTGCAGCATCCGCGAGTTTATCCATTAACTTCTGAACAGCGCGGGGTGTCAATCTTCGCCCGCGACGATTCAGAATAAGCGCATCCCTGTGATCATCGGAAGGGGCATGCCGTGACACGATTTGTTCTCGAACGAAACCATATGCATCAATTGTTTCAACTGTAGCTTGAGTGAATAAGACCAGCCGGTCCTTCCCTCCTTTTCCTTCGCGCACAGTTGCCGACAGGTCATCAAGATCAACCGAAGACCTGTCCAAAGCGCATAGCTCTGAAACTCGCATTCCAGTGTCCAGTAACAGTGTGATGACAACATTCGCAAATGGGTTTTCACTGGTCGACGCGGCTTCCTTCAATCGATCCACTTCACGGTGAGTGAGTGTCTTGGGCAAACTTCGTCCCTTTTGCGGACGATTCACCCAATCGGGAACTCGATGTCCAACCCAATTCAGGAGATGGCTAATCGACGCCAATCGTGCATTGATAGTTGCAGATGCAAGATGTGATATTGATTGAATCCAGATATCGAGTCGACCATTGTTGGGATCAACCCATCGAGCGAGATCCTTCACTGGAATGGCCTGCAAAGCATCCCAAGAAGGGGGAAGTTCACCAGGAAGCACGGTCGTCAGAAATTGTTTGGCTGCTGTGCGATAAGATCGAAGTGTATGTTCACTTTTCTTTTCGCTCGCCAATTGCATTTCGTAGCAACCATGCCATGGCATTTCAGCCAATCGAGAAAGTCGACTTGGCAATCCAAATGGTATACCCAATTCTTCTTCTGAAAAGGGTGTGGCGAAACGCCCTCCAGTTGTTGATTCTACCCATTTGTTCTCTGTTGATTTTCCCTGATTTCCATTCTGCATGCTGCTACCATCCTAGGGCCAGAAGCCCCTGCAATCCCATCCCCGAAGGGATACGGCAGTCAGGGGGTGAGGGTATCAATGCTACGCAGGGTGATTCGGATTATCCGCCCCAATGAGGCGCGATTTGAAAATGCCGGCTCTTCAGCGGCGCCTATATCGCCAATGGTGTTCGGGCGCTTTTGCAGCCCATGCAGCCTCATTTTCTCGCATAGGTTCAACATTCCACGGATGTGGTTTTTCAGGAGAAGTAAATCTAGCATCAATCGTTTGTTGAATCAATGGTCGGATTCTCTGATGTAGAACTTCTATTTCTCCATAGAAGATGAGTTCATCGGCTTCTCGAAGAACAAGGTCACCAGATGGATTCCAAATGTGGGCACCAGCACGACCGATCGCTGCGATGGTTCCATCATCATCAAACGTCATCAAATCACCAAGTCGACGCCCGACCAGTTCTGGGTAGCGACGAACCTTCAACGAAAGTGTGCCATGCCCCTCTTTGTTTGAAAGCAATTGATTCAAATCAACTGGAATAAAGGCGTGGCTATCAACGACATGAGACATAATGTGTCCTGCGACATTGATTCCTGTTGCCTTCTCTATTCCTTCAAGTCCAGGACTTGAATTGACTTCTAGAAGCAGTGGGCCTCGGGAAGATTCCAGTAGATCGACGCCGGCGACATCGAGCCCGAGCAATCGAGCTGCTTTGCAGGCGATTCGAGCGTAATCATCTGGTAAATCGATCCGTTCGACACTACCACCCAAGTGGAAATTAGATCGGAACTCCCGGCCGTGTGCGCGTCGACGCATGGAAGCGACAACCTTGCCACCAACCACGAGTACTCTCACATCGCGACCGTGACTTTCCTGAATGTATTCCTGAACGAGGACCCGATCAGAGTTTTCCAACACCTTCCAGGCCAGTTCGCTTGCTTCTCGTTCGGTATGAGCGAGGTAAACACCAGTTCCTTGTGTGCCTTCGGGGGCTTTGATGACACAAGGCACACCCCCAACCTGGCGAATGGCTCTCTCGACGTCACGCCAGTCACGAACCAATGCGGTTGTGGGTACCGGAATGTGATTCGCAGAGAGAACTTGAGCAGCGTGCAATTTGTCACGACTATTCTGAATTCCATCGCTGCTGTTTGCAACATATGTACCCATGCGCTCAAATTGGCGGGCGATTGCTACACCGTGACCTGTAATCGAATATCCAATCCGAGGTATGACAGCATCGACTTCAACATTCCACCCTTCATGCAGGATTCGTCGCCCATCATTTCCGACGGATACGGAGAGCTTCATCGGGTCCAATACTTCAACCGAGCAATCTAGGGCATTTGCCTCCTCTACAAGGCGTCTTGTAGAGTATAGCCGGGGGCCCCGAGACAGGATGGCTACGCGCAGTGTCATCGAACCGGGGCGTAACCGCTTCCGTTTTGAGTCCTACGGATAAAAACCGCGTGACCGCGCGCCCGCTCGCACACCCGCTCGCGCGCGTGCGAGAAGCGAGGCTTTGAAGTGGCATCAGGTAGTCGACAATTCATGCAGCCCGTCGCTGGACCCACCAATCCGCCCGTCGCTGGCCCCACTGGAGCCCCTGATGTAGTCGGCCCTTCCGGCCCCCCTGTTGCTGGCCCGAGTGGCCCCCCTGTAGACGTAAATCCGGCTCAATTTGACCCACTTGCAGAGATTGAAGATGCCCGTGCACGGCGTCAAGATCGTGAAGATCGCCTTGAGACGCTTGAGAAAAAGCGCAATAGCGCTCGAATCAATGTCTATCTGTTCTTGGCACTCACAGTAATATTAGGGATATTTTCCTTCTTCCCTGGCCCAATATATGGAGACGTTTCGGATAATCCACAGGCTGGAATGAGTCCAAACGAGGCCCAAGCCTGGGTTCGTGATGGTGGGGACAATGAGGATTACAAAGACAAAATTTGGGACGGTTCTACCAATTCAACTTCGGCCCACATGAACATCTACATCCCTCCTCCACTACCTGATATGGGTTCAACCACAGCCGTTCGTGTTGATGTCACCTTTGTTTCGTATCGCAACTCTGGCTCTACCGATTTCAAAGCGGGCATGTTTGATGGCGACTGTGGAGTTCTACCTGCCCATGAAGAATTGCATGCTGATTCATGGCATCTAAGCGAAGTCGACCTTCCACCGGGTGAACAAGTCGAGTTCACCCTCTATACCCAGCCGGGCAAGAAATGCATCCTTGTAGAATGGGTTGAACCCATTTCCAATCCGGGCACTTTGGTGACCATGGATATCGAGGTCGCAATCTACTGGCCACGAATGATCACAGTTCCGGTAGGTCTAATCACATTCTTGATGGCTGGATTCGCATTCATTGGGGCCCAGAAAACTGGCAAGGCATACAAGGGACTCAAGTATCCAGAAGGTAAACCCGAAAAGAAGGTAGAGGAAGAGGTTCTTGAGGCTGCAGAAGCAGAACAGCGTGGAGATCAGTTGGGCGTTCCTGAAGTTGAAGCGCCTGAAAATGCAGACACGCCTGAAGTCGAAGGCCCAACATTGTCCGAGGCGGCTGCGAGCCCTGAACAAGATGAGGCTACTCAAACAGAAACACCAGTTGAAGAGTCCACGGAAGATGATAATTCAGCATCAGCATGGACCGACGAGCAACTACTTGGCGCCGGTTGGTCACAAGAACAGATTGACGCCATGCGGGATGGGTGAAACCCACTCAGAACGCATTCTTGCCCATCACGCCAAGCGAAGAGGTTGAAAGCGGTAGGCGTTGCCATCCTCTATGAGGATGGCCCATGAATGAAGACGAACTCTCTGCACTGACAGTTGTAGAGTTGAAGGTTCGCCTCAAAGAATTGGGTTTGACCACAGGTGGGAAAAAAGCAGATTTGATTGCCCGTCTCATCGAATCGGAAGATGAAGGAGACGTTCTCATACTCGAGGATGATGACGAAGAACCTTCTGACGTAATGAAGGTGGACGATGATGACATTCTGGAAGCTGAAGTTTTTGAGGCTGAAATCATTGAGGCTGAGGAAATAGAACCTGAAATTTCAGAAAGCACACAGGTCACTGCAATCCGAACACAGCCTGATTTCTCTAGCACCCCATGGTACAAGGACGGAACTGCAATCGCAACACTCCTCGTTGTGCTTTTGCTTGCTGGTGCGGGTGGATGGTGGTATTTTAGCAACCAAGTCACCGAATATCAGGTTGCGGCTCCTCGTTATGGAGACGATTTACAATTCACAGTCAGTAATGGTCTTCTTCTCGCGGATGGCGATGAGATGGTCGCCATGTTGCGGGATGCGATCTCACCCAGCGCTCTAGACGATGTCTGCGATGAGTTGCGTATCGAATTCACAGGCACAGGCTCTTCTTCGATTACCGATGGTGAACTCTCAGACCTTCTCGACCCGAGTGAGACGAAACTCAAAGGCGCAGTCATGGCCCAAGATGCTTATGGAAGAACATGGAACACCGTTCAATCCAATCTACACTATGATTTGAGTGCAGACCTATCTGGCTATACTTGGTCAGCCATCAATGACGGTTGCAGTTCTCTAGAGTGGCTAAGGAGAAACAATGAGTTGGATATCTCAGTTACCCAGTGGCACGAGATTACAGAGCGCAGTTTGTTGCGCTCAGAAACGGCTCTAGACTTTGAAGACGCTGAAGGCCAGTCGTTCAGCACAGAAGCCACCACATTTGATGGTCTGATTGGATCAGATACCGTTTCGGAGTTGATCGGTGCAGCCGTCATGCCAATGCATCCAGTGAATCTCTACGATATCTTTGGAATAAGGGAACTTGAAGAAGGGCTGTCTGATGAAACAGATGACGGTTACTGGAGGTGGACAGTCGGTTCCACCAGTACAATCGGTGGTCAAGATGCGATTCAAATTCGGATGGAGCATATCAAAATCGGGCAATGCTTGGGCCATGCGGTCATGATATTGTGGGCCATTCCCGGGCAACCATTGGCAGCCAAACAAGTCGTTGATGTGTTGATTGACAAGTCCAAGACCGAATCAGGTTGCTCATTTACGGAGTCAGAAGCCATAGATCTCACTTTCCCTGAAGGCGAGTTTGTGGTGAGATATACCTTGGAGCAGACCTCTTTCAAGCGTGGGAATGAATTACTGGATTGGCAAACACACTATGACGCTCGTCCTGATCGTTCGGACAACAAACCCTCGACGACAGAACGAGTATCTTGGGTAACACACATGCCGGATAACTCCACAACACGCTTCAATCTTGAACAGGCCGTAGCCTGTGTAATGACGGATGCTGAAGCCTTTGGTTCTGCGCATGGTGCACTGAATGGTGATGGCTATGTCTTTGCCGCCAAGGATGACCGCACAGGAAGTTCCCCAGTATGGAATCTGTCGTGGGTCAGCTCTGCCGAAGCAGGTTGGGTTCGAGTAACGTGGCCAGGTGGTGAAAATTGCTTGAATTCCGGCGATGGCCCACTGAGTGGCGATGACAAACCGGAACACTCCCGTGAGCACATACCACAAACCCACAAATTGTCATCATTAGAGAGCCGTATGGTTTCATCTACATATTATCCAGATTTACATCCTCAAGTCACAGCGAATGGAATCATTCGTGATGATGTCCAAATCGGGTATGCTCTTGTTGTACCCGAGGAAAATGCAGTTTCTGAATGGCTCGACGAATTCGATCTCATGGGTGGCAAAGTGACCGTTTACCTTGAGCGCACATGGACCTCGGGGGATACAGAGCATAGTCTGCGGGTTGGCATGGATGCAGAAACCGGACGTATGGCCGGATGGGTTTTGGCTTCGACCCCAGCATGATGCATGAAAAATAGCCATTCTCACTCCAATTTGCCCCGTCAGCCTCAAGAGCACAGCAAGAGCGGACGCAAGTGGGATGCACCATGGATGAGGATGATGTTCTTCCAGAAGCGGTCGCCGCACCTTTAGTGGTTGAATTCACCGAGGAGGAGATTGAATCCCCTGATTCAGATCCTTTGAGTTCAGCAGAACCCCGTGTAGAAATCGAACTTCCCGTCGCTGGGCCAACTCCGGCAAATAGAGGACGCGTAGTCACAATCATGAATCAGAAAGGTGGGGTTGGAAAGACGACCACAGTCATCAACGTCGCTACCCATCTCGCATTACATGGAGTACGCGTTTTGGTCGTGGATTGCGATCAGCAAGGAAATTGTGCGACCGGTCTAGGAATCGACAAGAGTCGGGTGATGCATACGACTCGAACTTTGTTTACCGAACCGGAACAAGCTGCAGCATGTCGACACGCAACCGCAGTACCTGGCCTACACCTCGTCGTCGGCGAGCGCTCTTTGGTCGGACTTGAACAGGAACTCTCCACTCGGCTTGGCCGTGAACGCTGTTTGACTGAAGGTCTCGAATCACTGTTGCCTCACTACGACATTATCCTACTCGATACCGCTCCCAGTTTGGGGTTGGTCACCATCAATGCCTTGGTTGCCAGTGATGCGGTTCTGGTACCAGTACAAACCGAGTTTTTCGCCCTGGAAGGCGTTGCGATGTTGTCGGCCACCATTCGAGAGGTTCGCCGTCGGTTGAACCCCAACCTTGGATTTGATGGAGTGATGATGACAATGCATGCTCCGACATTGCTCAATAGCCAAGTGATGGGGCAATTGAAGGAAACATTTGGTGATTTGATTGTTGAACCCCCCATCCGACGCAACATCAAACTCGCAGAAGCACCTAGTGAGGGAATCCCAATCCACATCCACGCACCAGAATCGAAGGGTGGGAAGGATTATCGCGAACTCGCTGTTAATCTTGCTCAACGGTGGAACCTCACCCTGGAGTAATACCCATGTCGAAAAAGCGTGTACTGGGCCGGGGTCTCGATGATTTATTGGCTCAGCATGATCAGGATTTACCCTTTCTCGATGCCTATGGCCCCTCGATTGGTGACTCTGAAGGATTGCCTCCGGGAACCGGCACAGATTCGGTTGAACAGTTGATGGAAGCGATTGCAAGACTACTGCAAGCAGAAGGGCATCAAGATACAGAATTGTTGTCCAAAGAGGCCAAGGAAAATGGTGTCAAAATCACCGTGCTAAGTGGTGGCGATAAACTCCCTCTCGTCCCTTCGGATTTGGGTGCCCCTGGGTTTGAAGAAGGCAACTTAGCAACTGATCGGAGCCAAGCAACCGTAACCATCGTCCAATGGGGTATCCCCGCACGTCGTCTCTTAGAGCGTCTGTGTGAACATTGGTCTGGGTGAGGCATTGAGTCTTCGCAGTGGCCTGATTTCAATTCCCCTTCGAGTCAACAAGTTTCTGTCTCGATTCATCTATTTCTCCCCTAAAGTCATCCGTTTTTTCATACACCCACCAACTTGGTTTTTCTCAAAACTAACCCCCTCGTTTGCAGTGAAAACCAGTCGCTCCACATTTGGTGGCGTACCAGGTGTCAGTTTTATCCCGAAGAAGCAATCCAAACCGAACACGAAAATCGTGTATCTGCATGGTGGAGGATATTGTATTGGATCTTCATTGACCACCCATCGAATTGGTCTGAAAAAACTTGCGAAGGTTGCAGGCAGCATTTGTCATTCAATCGATTACCGGTTGGCACCCGAAAACCCCTATCCCGGTGCGATTGACGATGCACTAGCCGCTTGGTTAGACATCGTCGAAACGAATCCTGAATCAACCCTCATCCTCAGTGGAGATTCTGCTGGAGGTGGGCTAAGTCTCGCGCTCATGATGCGCCTTCGTGATGAAGGGCACAAACTTCCCGACGGAGCAGTTTTGTTTTCGCCATGGACGAATTTGACCTGCGAGTCAGAAACATACGCGACCAAGGCCAAAGCAGATCCGATGATATCTCCCAAGATGCCAATCGTTTGTGCTGAACATTATGCCCCTAACCCCACCGACAAAAAGAACCCTTACGTTTCTCCAATCTTTGGAGATTTCAAGGGCTTGCCTCGTACGTTGATTCTGGTCGGTGGACAAGAAATATTGCTCGATGATAGTCGAATCGTTGGCGAACAAGCCAAAGCCGCTGGTGCTGATTTTGAGGTTGACATTTGGCCAAACATGTTCCATGATTGGTGGTTGTTTGGTTCATTGATTCCTGAATCCAAGCAATGCTTGCTGAAAGTTACAGATTGGATTCACTCATGCGAGTGAACCCATCGGGTCCCACGCAGGAAGCACAACCGGTTCGGTTTCAAGACCCGCTAGCATTTGTTCCGTGAGGTAATCTTTGGGCGCTGCAATCTCAAACATGTACTCATCAAACCAA
>CAZXVR010000020.1:0-17835 GCA_964644485.1 uncultured Candidatus Poseidoniales archaeon
TAGGTGGCCCATTGACGCTTCATCTGACAACACAGGATGGTTACCGCATCTCATGGGAAGGTGATTTGGTCGTTGTTGAAGAAGCGAAACCAGTTTTGACCTTTACTGGAATATCAGATACACAGGATGAACCAATCTCAGAAATTCCAACCGGTACACCGGGTTTTGTCGGCCACTGGCTCCTCTTCAATGATGGCAGTTCCGAGTGGACTCCAGATTTGAGTATTGATTTACCCGATTCAACTTGGGAAGGAATTTGTGATCCTGTTGGAGAAGTTGGCGCTGGTGGTTCTGCTGAAATCAATTGCGTCATCATCGCTCCAAACTTTGCAATGGCAGGTTGGCAACCGGAAATCGGTCTAACCATCAATGCGGATGGTATTGAGCGTTCTGCGAGTGCATTGATTCCTGTTGCATCGAATCCAAGTGTTGTCTGGACAACACTTTCGATGGAAGAGTCCATCGAAGGCCAATCCTCTCTGTTACACCTTGAAATTCTCAACACAGGGAATACTGTGATTCAAGAGCGACTGACCCTCGATAGCCCAGATGGTTGCTCAGCCGAAGTGGAGGGCACAGATCTAGTCGATTTGGCCATAGGGGAATCTCAGGGTATCCGCATCCAAATCACACCAAATTCGCCAGGAGAAGTGACCATCGATGTAGGCTTTGAAAATTCAAACACCCCTGGTTCTAATCATGCCTCGACTATCGATGTTGCAGCAGATCCAACACGCAGTTCTGGAGGCGGAGTCGGTACGACAGTAGCGGTGATTGGTTTGCTCATTTTCATCATCGTCGGGCTCGTTGTTGCAGGCTTACTCATCGTCCGTCTCAGGGATGGCAACGCTACTCCTGCGAAATCCCCCCCTCCGCCAACAGCATTCGCATCAAACGCAACGGCTGTGAGCGCACCTAAACCCGCCTCAGGTGTTGTCTGTTGGGGCTGTAACAAAACCATTGAGGGCTCACGGCGAGCCTGTCCTAAGTGTGGTGCGCGGTACCACGAATCGGGATATGTTTGCAGCGCATCATCATTGGTAAATTGCCGCAATTGCCAAGCCGATGTAAGCACCTTTGTTGAGGAGGGAAGTTCCTGAACCATCAAGCAGGCGCCCTTTTGAGGGGGTTGTCCCGTCGACCTCTCATGCGCACACCCGCGCGAGGCCGCACCCTCAGCGTTGTCGCCCTACTTTTACTCGTCATTGCGAGTCCTTTTGCTGCCGCTGAGGCAGATGTTACCTTGACATCAGATTCACCCTCAAAAGAAGCCTCTCCGGGTACGCCAGCTGAATATACAATCACGGTTCGAAATACTGGCGATGAAGACATCACAGTGCAATTGGCAACGAGTCAAGAAGCGGGCGGATGTCAGGGCTACACCAGCACGATCGAACAAGTCTCTGGTGTCATTTCACCGAACTCAAATGAGCAGGTTACACTGACGGTAAACGTGACTGAGGATTCAAGTGAAACAACTGCGGATGATTGTGAGACAACGGTCACTGCCACGGCCTCTCCAGCCGAACCTGGAACACCTGGTGCTCCGGCTCAAGCTGATGTGGTCGTCACGACGACAAAGGGCGAAGGTTCAGGCAATGCTGCCCAAGGTGTTGAACTTTCAACCGGCCAAGCGACCAAGAACTACGATGGTGATGATGAAGAAGTCACTTGGGAGGTCACGGTGAAAAATACGGGACAAACCCAAGAAACCATTTCTATCGAAATGGATGATTCATCGAGTTGCAGATCAGATGGTTTGGAAGCATCGGTTGACCCCGCCCAAGTCACTGTGAATTCGGATGACGAAGAGGTTGTCACGGTTACGGTCCCAGTCCCTGATGGGGAACAGACCGAAGCCGGCTCACATTGTTTCATCACACGGGCAACGGTGACCGCCCCCGCCCCACCACCTGGTACGGATGCGGCACAGGACAACCTGTCTCTAACACTGAACATCCCCGAACTTCACGAGTGTGAAGCAACTCTCTCACCTTCATCGATGACCATCGCTCCCGGCGCCTCCCAATCAGGATCTTTCACGCTCACAAACGCTGGCAACAGTGATTGGACTGTCGGGTTCGGCAAATCTGGTTCCAAAGCCAACTGGGTTACACCTGAGGTGAGTCAACGAAATTTACCTTACGACAATGGTAACGGTCAAGCCGCAATATCGTTTGACGTGACGCCGGATGACAGTATACCTGCAGGCGAAACTGAAACCATCGAGATTCGCGCTCTGGATGGCAACAGTCCTCGGTGTTCAGCGACGCTATCCATCACCGTTGGACAATCCTATGGAGGCACGGCCTCTCTGGCATCGAATTATCTGAACAATGTTGAACCCGGAACCTCACAAAGCACAGATTTGTCCGTATCCAATCAAGGAAATGGTGCAGACTCCTTTGCAATAGGGCACAGTCCAGTTCCGAGCGGATGGACGGTATCGTTGAGTGAATCCAGTGTGTCTCTGCCTGGAAAGCACGAAAATGGTAACCAACAGTCGGTCATAGTCGACGTATTCGTTCCAATAGATGCCCTTGCCGACGATGTTGTAACGATTACATTCACCGTGACCAGCAGTGGCGATTCTTCAGTCGAAAACACCGATACTCTCCAAGTATCAGTCGCTGAGCGACATGAGGTCGATGGCACAGTTCTGTCCACTGATCAAACAGGTCGCAGCGATCAGACGATTGATTTCCCGTTGACCATACACAACAATGGCAACGTGCAGGATTCATTCCGATTGCGAGCTTGCGACCCAAACCAGCCAGGCTCATGCGCATCCCCGTCATGGACCACCATTTACGTGGATAATTCCGGCAATGAGATTACACAAATTTCGTTGAGTGCAGGCGCATCTCAGCAAGTGTTCCTCCGCGTACAGATTCAGAGCGAGGATGAGGGTGATTACCTACAGATTCAGATGAAGGTCAACATTGTGTCTTCTCCAGTAAATGAATACACAGAGACGGTGACTGCGCGCGTCTCAAATTACGATTACATGATGCAACTGATTTTGGCAGAACCACAAGGGGCTCCAGATTCCATGACGGTTACCCTACCACCCGGTGGACAAACAACGGTTGCCCTTCTCTTCAGTGATATAGGCACATCTCCTTACGTTGAACAAGCGTTGTTCACAATCGAGGGCATGGATTCGACGATTTCCACGACCCTTACATCAGACGCTGAAGAATTGGCTCCAGGTGTATTCACATTGCCTGATGATTCGATTCAATATTATGCCAATATCACCCTGAGTGTGATGGGTTCTGATCAAAGCCTGAACGGTGAAGCAGGTGTGGTTCGGGTTTGCGCTGCATCCATGCGAAATGCAGCCGTGCCATCATGTGTTGACATTGTGGTTTCGATTGCAACGGTTCACGACGTGGACGTTGAGATTGAAGGTGGACCGATTCAAAATACCACTCACCCCAATTTCTCAGATTTCATTGTGACCATTACAAACAGTGGCAATATCGAAGAGCAAATTGAGATTACCTCTACTGAAGGTTTGCGAGGTTGGACCATTGACATCGAACAAACAGATTTCTTGCTAGAGCCCGGCGAATCAGCTACTGTTCGTGTCCGAGTCAAGCCACCCGTGGAAATGATGGTGGAGGATGAATTTGAGTTCACACTCATTGTCACTCCCGAGAGCGCACCCGTTGCAGCCCAGCCGGTGGACATCACCGTAAAGGCCACTCTAGACGACAGTGTCTTCGGCCTCTCAGCGCAGACTTGGGACACGGTTACATGGTCGATTCTAGGCGTCCTTGGTGTGATGATATTGATCACAATTTGGCGCAATCGTCGCCGTAGTATTGGGCTGTGAGTCCACACCCTCAGCCGATGTCTCGCTGGATATGCTTATGATGCCTCTTTGATTCGAACGACTCAAGGAACCCTACGGGTTCCATGAGGCTTCGCAATGTCCTCTGTTTCAGCAGCATATCTTTCGCTTGCTTTGATGACCATTGTAGGCATTGGATTTCCCTTCGGAGGTTTCCTTCTTTCCCGCTTTTTGAGGCCGATGCCCGACCCAAATGACCCAACAAAACTTCGCAGTTTTCTGCTCAAAGGATACGAATCTGATCAGTCGCTGTATGTCCGTCGGTTGAGCACTTACGAATGTGGTGCTGATCCCGTGGGTGACGCGATGATTGATTTCCATTTCCAATATTATTGGTACGCGATTATTTTCCTCGTCTTCGATATCGCCTTCATGTTCCTAGCATTCGGTGGCATTGTCGCCATGAGTGCGGACCACACCGTTGCTGAAGGCGCGAGTGGCGGGATCGAGGCGGCCACGGGCTCCTTGGTGACGCTGTCGGTATTCCTAGGGCTGATGGGTCTTGGCGTGTGGTATGTATTCAGAAAGCGAGGCCGAATCTACATTTGAGGTGAATTGAATGGACGAAGGACAGAATTACACAACGTTCAGCAGTCGAGGACTTCTCGACATGATTGGAGATCTCAATGACAAAGCTCTCGAAGCCTCCCGAATGAAGGATTTCATCGGTGTACTCGGAGGCCGATTTTTGAATTGGGCTCAGCGGAAGTCATTGTTCCCACTTCACCTTGGAATCAAGTGCTGTGCGCTTGAGATGGCTGCTGCAGGCGCACCACGATTTGATGCGGAGAGTTTTGGTGTCGTATTCAGAAGCAGCCCACGTCAATGTGACGTATTGTTGGTCAATGGTCCGATTTCAAAGAAATTCGCAGATCCAATCGTTCGCTTGTGGGAACAGATGCCTGAACCCAAGTGGTGTATCGCCATGGGTGAATGCGCCATTTCAGGTGGTCCTTACTATCAGTCATACAATATCCTTGAAGGAGTCGATACGGTCATCCCAGTCGATGTTTACATTCCAGGTTGTCCGCCACGACCCGAAGCCCTCATCGATGGCTTTGGAAAGTTGCGAGAGAAAATCATCCGCATCGGTGCAGTGCCGAGTGGGGAGACTGAAGCCCGTGGCGCACCGATCATTGTCGCCGATGACTGAGGGGATATCATGGGTAACGAAGTCGATGCGAAACAGATTCTTTCCGCAGCGGAAGAAATCGTCAAGGATGTCGCAGATTTCGGAGATTCAGTCAGTGCTGAAGTACGCAATCACACGGGCGGTCGCCGCAAGAACCCCTATGTTTTCATCGAAGTAGAAGCCAGCGAATGGCGCGAGTTGGCACTATGGCTGAAGAAGTCGAAGCGGGTAGACTACTGCTCGATGATTACCGGTATCCACTGGCCAGAAAAGGCTGATGCAGCATGGCAAGTCGTGGTTCACCTGATTCGAACAGGAGTATCAAACCCGTCAGTGGTCAACAAGCGAGTTCATGAGATCAAGGTCGACATTGATGCCTTGGCTGGCAATTCAGTTCCAATGGAATTTGAAATCTCAATGTCCATTCCAGATACCCGTGAACCCAGCGTTCCAAGTGTAGCCGACATTTGGGTCGGAGCGGATTGGAACGAAAAGGAAACTTGGGATTTGGTCGGCATCAATTTCGATGGCCACGTCGGAATGCGTCGCGTATTGCTACCACACGATTCCCCAACTGGATACCATCCATTGCAAAAGCAACACAAGTTGCGTTATCACGATTTCAATGAAATGTACGACGACCCACAGGGCTTCGGAAGAAAGCCCGAAGATTCAGGGAGGGTGAAGTAATGGCTGAGATGTGGATTTCCATGGGGCCACAGCATCCCATGACACACGGTCTTTGGACACTCAAAGTCAAGGTCGATGGTGAAACTGTTGTCGATACAGAACCAGATCTTGGTTACATTCATCGCGGCGTCGAGAAGATTTGCGAAGCAAGAGATTTCACTCAAATTACCACCTATTGCGACCGGCTTTGCTATGCGAGTGCGAATACTTGGTCACACGCCTACATCTACGCAGCAGAAGATCTTCTTGAGGTCGAAGTTCCCGAGCGTGCAGAATACATCCGCATGGTTGCCATCGAATTGCAACGCATCGCCAGTCACCTGATGTGGTTGGGTGCATACTGTCCAGACGTCGGCAATCTAACCGGTATGGTTTGGTGTCTACGTGAGCGCGAGATGATGATGGATTTGCTGCAGGAACTCGGCGGTTCCCGAATGCACTACAATTTCCCTCGTGTCGGCGGAGTCAAGCGCGATTTACCAATCGGTTTCGCTCTACGTTGCCGCGCCAAACTCAAACTATTCCTCGATCGAATCCAAGAATACGAAGCGATTCTGGATGAGAGTACAATTTTCCTCGTCCGAACCCAAGGTGTGGGCTATGCAAAAGCTGAGGAAATGATCAACCATGGTGTCAGCGGACCCAATGTCCGTGCGGCCGGACACAATTACGATGTTCGCTGGGCACATCCTTACTCGATTTACGACGAATTGGATTGGGAGCCCTCGGTCGAGCGCCCTTCGATAAAGGGAAGCGATTGCTACGACAGATACCGCGTTCGCGTTGAAGAAATGAGGCAAAGTGCCTTGATGATTCTCGATGGTCTTGACAAGATGCCAGGTGGCGCAGATACACACTACCAATCCGGTGACCCTGCCATCATCGGCAAAGCACCGGCCAGAGCAGCTGAAGGTCAGACAGGATTCCACCACTTTGAGGACAGTCGTGGCGAATCGATGTTCTATCTCGCCGGTGGTGGAGAAGAGCGCGGAAAGCACCCTTATCGCGTTTCCATTCGAAGTCCAATGTTCATCACAATCCCTTATGCTGCAAAATGCATGATCGGTTACAAAATCGCTGATATTCCAGCGATTATGGGTTCATTTGACCCATGTATTGGAGAAACGGACAGGTGATCTAAATGGCGACTGAAGATGTTCTACCCATCCGCGATTGGGTCCGTAGCGCTACGGACTTCATTTCCGAGAACACAATCGGAATGTCGCGCCATTGGGAATACACCGACAGTGTGTCCACATTCCTACAGGAGTTCATCATGTGTGTCCTTGTCTTTGGTGGAATCATGAACACTCTCCTCGTCCTTCTTTGGATGGAACGCAAATTGTTGGGCCGATTTATGGATCGACGTGGTGCGAGAACATCTCTACGAAGTCTATGGGTCGGTGAGAATGGAGTGACGGCAGGTGAATGGTGGAATCAACTACCATTTGGCACGGGCGTACCTGTTGGAATGGTTCACAATTTGCTCAATGAAATGGCCGGAAACGATCACGAACTCGAGGCGGTCAGTCGGGTCAAGAACCGCTCATACCATGGGGTTTGGTGGCTTCTTCCAGGTTTCTTCCAGAATTTGGCTGATGGAATGAAATTCCTAACCAAAGAGCACATGGTTCCTGAGAAAGCCGATCGATTCGTGTTTGAAATTGCACCATTCCTCATCATTGCAACCACTGTGATGTGCTTTGCATTCATTCCGTTGAGCCCCGATTTCTATTCAAACAATTCAGAAATGTCAATTCTCTTCTTGATGGCTGTATTCAGCGTTGCTCCCCTGGGTGTCTTCTTTGCAGGTTGGTCTTCCAACAACAAGTATACGCTACTGGGTGGCATTCGTTCGGCAGCACAACTCACAGCATACGAAATCCCTCTACTCATCACCGTTCTCAGTGTAGTTGTGATCTCCGGTTCTTTCAATCTGGTCGAGGTCATCGAATTCCAGGCGGATAGTGGGGTCTGGAACATCTTCCTGCTGCCATTGGGTGGCGTCCTGTTCCTCGTAGTCATGGTTGCCGAAGTCGAGCGCATCCCATTCGACATGCCAGAGGCTGAGGCCGAATTGGTCGAAGGTTGGTGGACAGAATACGGTGGAATGCGATGGGGTCTGATGTTTGCAGCAGAATACCTACGAACATACGCAGCATGTTTGCTATTTGCCCACTTCTTCCTCGGAGGTTGGGAAGCACCATTTGAAGATACGATTCCATACATCCACTATGTTCCCCACATACTCTGGGTCTTCCTCAAGGCTTGGTTCATGTTCATCTTCTTTGTATGGTTCCGCGCCGCTCTACACCGCGTGAGAACAGACCAGATCCTCGAATTTGGATGGCGCTGGCTTCTCCCATTGAGTTTGGTCAACCTCATCATCGCAACCGTTCTTCGCCTATGGGTGTATGATGGCATCAATGGCGAGTGGCCAATCCTGATTCCAATCTTGGTGACTTCGATCAGCCTTGTGCTATTCATCCTACTATCGATCGATGAAGATCCAGAAGCACTGGAAGCCCAAACCCGTCCATTCAGTGTTCAGACAGTTGACGTGGCCAGTCCAGGCCAACACAGGGAGTGAGAAAAATGGCCTATCACAAGCATGCAACTCCGAATTTCCGCAATCTCGTCGTCCGCCCGATGTGGATCACTCTCAAGGCCGCACTTCGAACACTCCCGATTATTGGCCGGTGGAAGTTCCTTCAAGCCCATGGAACCAGCAAGGCATACCATGGACAAGAAACCAAACTTTGGGATGAAGATAAATTATCCAGCATGGATGAATTTGACCGTGAGCGTTACGCTGCATTGGGCGAGCAAACCTATGCTCCAGATCGTGAAACCACTGAACTGTTCCCGCATTTCCAACGCCCGGTTACAGTGATGTATCCATATGAGCGTCTTGAAGAAATGGAGCCTTGGCTATTCGTCCCCGGCAATTACAATGGTCGAATTGGCGTCATTTGGGAGACTTGTACCGCTTGCAAGGCTTGTGTTCGTATTTGTCCAAACGACTGCCTGCACATGGAAACAGAAACTCGGGTAAACGTACTAGACCTGGCCGAAGAAGGAGATGAAAATCACGGCTTTGGTGTTGAACTTGAAGTCGGTGGAATGGCTGCACGCCGCATTGAAGGTAGCGAAGAATCTGCAGCAAACTTCCAACTCTCGACTGCACACGAAGCACCTCCTGAAGAGTATGAATTCGGAGAGGTCATCGAACTCGCAGGAGATACGATTAGCGTTCGATGGGACGCCTCCGGAACAATCGAAGACGTCGCTTCCGGCGAATTACTTGGCGCAGAGGTCGACATCGTCTCTGGTCGAATTGACATCGGTCGCTGTATGTTCTGTGGTCTGTGCATGGAATCCTGTCCATTCAATTCATTCTTCATGACCAACGAATATGACGGCATGTCTGGATTCACACGAGAGGATTTGTGGTTTGAGGCAGACCGCACTCGCGTCTTGCCTGTGCAGCATGCAGAGGCGGTAGACATTGAGTTGGCAAAGCGAGCAGACCAGGCTCGAAAGAAGGCAGAGAAAGCCGCTGCAAAGGCAGCGAAGTCGGAGGCTTGAACGTGGAATTGCCAGGCATCATCATGGATCCCATTGGGGATATTTTCGGTTCCGTAGAGGGTATTTCCTTCGGTATTTTGTCCGTCATCGCCATCGGTGGTGCATTGGGGACAGTTTACGCAAAGCGTGTTGCACACTCAATGTTAGCTCTCATCATGTGCTTCTTTGCGGTTGCCGGCGTTTTCTTGATGGCCAATGCTGAGATGTTGGCTGCGATTCAGATTCTAGTTTACTTGGGCAGTGTGATGCTTGTCTTTGCCTTTGGTGTGATGTTGTCCCGCCGCCAAATCATGGAGGAGGATTTCGAATGAGGCTCATCAGCACCTTCGCTCGCCTTGGCATCATCGGCTTGCTCGGGGTATTACTCGCAGTGATGATGGACCCAGCAAATTGGGCCCCAGTCACTGGTTCAGATAGCATGACCACCCTAGAATTCGCAACAGCTGTTCTCGACGATTGGGCCTTTACTGTGGTCGTCCTTGGCGCCCTACTTACCATGGCCATGGCAGGGGCGGCGTATCTGGTTCGCGATGAACGCAAGATCAACCTCATGTGGGAACTGCACGGAGGTGAAGAAGAATGATTGAACCTAGTTGGATTGCAGGTTTGGGCGCTTTCCTATTCTGCATAGGCTTGGTCGGCGTATTCACGCGAAAGAACGCCATTATTGTCCTGATGTGTATCGAAATCATGCTCAATGCGGTGAACCTCAATTTCGTTGCAGGTGCCGCACATTGGGAGAATATCGATGGCTGGGTTTACACCTCGATTGCGATCGCCATTGCTGCCGCCGAAGTGGCGGTAGGATTGGCCATATTCTTGGCGTTGTATAGTCAACGAAACACGATTTCATTGGATGAGGTAACGCTGCTAAAGCATTGAGGAGGTGAGATGATGGGTGAACATAGCAAAGCTGAATGGAATCTTCTTCTGCCTGTCCTGGCCATGGTTTCGTTCCCAATAATTCGTATGTCCATGGGTTTTGGCGCCATTGAAAGCGCCTTCTTAATCGCTGTAGTCCCATTGGCAATTTTCCCGGCGATTCTAATCTTGGGCCAGTTGTACAAAGGAGAAGATTGGTGGAAGAACCAGCTCAAAGAAGGCGGCATTGTCGCTTTGGCAGGCCTGATGATTACGCTATCTCTGACCGTTTGGTTGATTGTTGAGTTCCTTGTCCATCATGCAGATTTCGGGGCACAAGGCACCATTTTGGATTGGGTTCATTTTGAAATCTTTGAAGGTGAAACCCTAGTTGGGACGTCGACATTGAGTTTTGGATTGTGGATTGACAGCGTCTCACTGATGGTTCTCTTTGTCGCGGCATTCCTTTGCTTCCTCATTTGCTGGTTCGCGATTGGTTACATGACAACAGACCCAATCAATGAGGATCGCAATCACCGATTCTTTGCAGAGTTTATTCTATTCAGCATGGGTATGTTTGGAATGGTTCTGGCGGACAACTTCCTGTGGTTGTTCATCTTCTGGGAAATCATGGGTCTCTGTTCCTATCTACTGATTGGATTCTATTGGGAAAAACCCAGTGCAGCAGCAGCAGCCAAGAAAGCATTCCTCACCACACGTGTGGGAGACGTATTCCTGATGGTTGGATTGTTCATGCTGTATGATTTGTATCATAGCCTTGAGTTCGCCGTCATCTTTGGAGACCCCACACTCGGAGGAGCCGTTCATGGAACGGATCTACAATGGCCGTTGTTCTTCATGTTCATCGGTTGTGTGGGCAAATCTGCGCAATTCCCTCTCCACGTTTGGTTACCAGATGCGATGGAGGGCCCGACACCTGTATCGGCCCTCATCCACGCAGCGACCATGGTCAATGCAGGTCTCTACCTTGTTGCAAGAATGTTCCCGCTGTTCAGCGAGCATCACTTTGAGGGTGATCTCTCAGACTTGGCGATGCTCATCGCGTGGGTCGGTGGAATAACCGCTTGTATGGCCGCTTTCATCGCTTTTGTCGCGAATGACATCAAACGCGTTCTCGCTTATTCGACAATGAGTCAGTTGGCTTACATTTTCACTGGACTGGGTGCTGCTTGTTGGTTCGCAAACGAAGGACACCATCACCTTTCGATTGTTGCATTTGGTGCATCTTTGTTCCACTTGTTCAATCACGCCATGGCCAAGGGTATGCTGTTCATGGCTTCTGGTTCTGTGATTCACGAGATGCACCACGCTCACGATCATGTACATCTGTACGATGATGATGGAGATCACCACGACTTTGATCCTCAAGATATGCGAAACATGGGTGGATTGGCTAGCAAAATGCCGATTACCAGCATCGCCATGATGCTGGGTTCGATGTCAATCATTGGGATTCCACTCATTGGTGGATTCTGGTCAAAGGAAGGAATCGTTGCCCAGACATGGAATGTATATGCGCACGGAGGCGAGATGATTCTCTTCCCTGCCATCTTGGTTCTTGCAACCGCAGGAATGACTGGGTTCTATATGTCGAGAATGTGGTTCATGACCTTCGCAGGCAAACCGAAGTCCGAAGTTGTAGAGCATGTGCATGAAGACACACAGTGGATCAAGACTCCACTCGTCGTTCTATCCATTGTCACAGCGTTCAGTGGCTTTATTCTCGCCTGTGGTGAATTCGTTCACTGGGTTGCTGACCCAGGGCACACCCACTTGATGACCCACCTCATTGAACACCCAATGGATGCCATCAAGTACGAGTTGGAGCACGCCTTCTTACCCAAAGAAAACCTCCTGAAAATTGTCGGATGGACCGCCATCCTTCTTTCAGCGGGTGTAGGTCCATACATCGCTGCTCGAATGCACGGTGGGCATCTATCTGAAGGGGAAGAATCCTCACCGCTCACAGCTTGGTTAATCAGTTATTCAGGAAATGTAGGTCACACAGATATTGGCGACCTTGCCGAGGGTGGTTTTGCAACGGCTTTGCACAACCGTCTCTACATTGATGACCTCTACGAATGGGTGATTGCCAGAACACTCTTGCCTCTAGCAACCATCTGTGCTTGGATCGATAAGAATTGGGTTGATGGTGTCATCAAGGGCATTGAATCAGGCAGTCAATCGACCAGTACTTGGTTGCGTCAATTTACCACCGGTCGAGCCAGCGATTACCTGCTTATGGCGACCATTGGAATGCTGGTCATCGTTGGAATCCTATGGGGGGTGCTGTGAGTGGAAATGACCGAAATTATCACCATGCTTGGTAATCCTCTGACGGTTCTCACCCTTTTGCCGATTACAGGCTCTTTATTGCTCATGCTCGTCCATTGGATGGGCAATGATGAGCGACGCGAATCGTTGTCGAATCCGATTCGCTATACCAACTTTGGACTCGCTTTACTGATGTTTGCTCTGGCGACCTTGATTGGCCTTGAAGAGAAGTTTGGGTTGGCCTGGGGAGAATATCTCTACCAAAATTGCGAAATTGGTGCCGTCAGTACAGGTTCTTGCACTCTGATTAGCAGCATTGGTGTCTCATGGCATGTCGGTGTTGATGCACTATCATACCCGATGGTTTGGTTGACCACTCTGCTGATTCCAATCACCATGATTGTAGAGTGGGATGCCAAGAAGGGCGCCTATTTCCACAGTCTCATTCTGATGATGGAAGGGGCACTCATCGGTGTATTTGTCAGTCTCGATTTGTTTGTATTCTACGTCTTTTGGGAATTGACATTGATTCCGATGTTCTTCCTGATTTTGATCTGGGGCGGAGAGGATCGACGGTATGCTGCACAGAAGTTCTTCATCTACACATTTACAGCGAGCGTATTCATGCTCGCAGGTATTTTGGTGATGTATTTCAACAACGATGCAAGTTGGGTTGGAAATATCACTGGGAAATCATTTGATTTCGTCTTGATGGATACCAGTACGAACTTCATCGCCACCGAAGGTTTGCGAAGCGTTGTTTTCCTCTTGTTATTGATTGGCTTTGCAACAAAGATGCCCAGCGTCCCCGTTCACACTTGGTTGCCAGATGCTCACGTGCAGGCGCCCACAGCCGGCTCAATGTTGCTAGCTGGAGTGATGTTGAAGATGGGTGCATACGGATTCATTCGCCTCGGTGTCACATTGTTCCCAGATCAAGTGATTGAATTCCAAACACTCCTCATCGTATTGGGAATGATTAGTTTGGTCTACGGTGCAGTGGTTTGTCTCGGTCAAATGAACCTCAAACGCATGGTTGCTTATTCATCGGTTAGCCACATGGGTCTGATTTTCCTTGGCGTTGCCACATTGCAACCTCTCGGTATTGCAGGTGCCATGTTCATGATGTTCGCCCACGGAATCATCAGCCCACTACAGTTCGCGGTCTGCGGCTCTTTCAAGCATCACTATCACACACTAGAGATCGATTCAATGCGTGGTCTAGCCCATCACAGTCCATGGATGAGCGCACACATGATGGTCGGTTGGATGGGCAGCCTCGGATTGCCTTTGATGGCTGGATTCGTCGCAGAAGTCGCAGTCCTAATCGCATTCTACATGGCCTTCGGTTGGTGGGTTCTCCTACCTGCTGTCACACTCATCGTCACAGCCACATACTATCTGTGGAGTATGCAGCGAACCATCTTCGAAGGGGATGGAGAAGCTCAGTTGCCACCAACAATGCACGGTGACGAACCCCGTGACATCACATGGCACGAAAATACAGGCATGCTCGTTCTTGGCGTCTTAGCGGTCATTTACGGAATTTATCCGGACTTCTTTGGCATGTTCGAGATGATGTCGGATTGGGCCACACTTTTGGTTGAGAATGCAATTTACCCACCGGAGGTGAACCCATGAATCTAGGTGCGCTGTTTAGTAGTGCGGAGATGGCCAGTACATTGATTCCAGAATGGATTCTTCTGCTGGGCATTGTTGCGATGATCGTCGTTCCAAACCTTGGAAATGCGACCTTCCGCCTGCCGATTCCAGGGAAGGCTTGGCGTATTCCCTATTTCATCGGTGGGAAGCGATTTTCATTGACCAGCGACCCTCGCCTTCCTTCAGCGATTGCAGCCTTCACGCTCTTTGCTTCGTTCATCACTGCTCTGTTGAGCCAAATGGGCGAAATGGGTGTGACCGAATCTTGTGTGGCGATGAGAGACGGTATCGCCAGAGCAGGGCCGGAATGGTGTTCGGGTGGATCTGTAATCCTGCAGGTTGACGCCTTTAGTCGCTTGATGGGGATGATTTTCACCGCGACTTTACTCCTCGCGGTCATCGCCAACTGGGACCGCCTTCCAGCAACCCCACATCACCGCATCGCTCTCAAGACTCAGCGCGACGAGGCTGTTGAGAGTCGACGCCTACACCGCCTACTCAACAACCGACGCCAGGTCGATTTCGCACTTCTCGTGCTCATGGTCGCCCTTGGAATGTCAACAGTGGCCCTTTCTGCAAATCTCTTCATGCTCTTCGTGGGACTAGAACTTGCGAGCATGGCTTCCTACGTGCTAATTGCATTCAACAAAGAAACACAGATTGGCCCAGAGGCCGGTGTCAAGTATTTCATCGTCGGTAGCGTTGCCAGCGCCATTGGACTTTACGGCCTCTCAATGCTATACATTTGGAACGGCGATCTTTCGATTGCGAGTCTGAAGTCAGCATGGGCGGATGGCCCGAACGGAATGGCCACCATCGGCTTGGGAATGATGTTGGTTGCCTTCGGCTTCAAAGTCAGTGCTGTTCCCTTCCACTTTGCGGCCCCAGATGCGTATTCTGGTGCCAGTGGACCCGTCGCTGGTGTTTTGTCAACTGCGAGTAAAGCGATGGGATTCGTCGCCCTAATGCGTGTTCTCATCGGCGTTACAATGGCCGATGATGGCAGCGATTGGACTCTGTTGATTGGAATCGTTGCTGCAATCACCATGACGTGGGGTAACATCGCTGCACTGGGTAGTCGAAATCCGAAGAGAATGTTGGCTTACTCAAGCGTAGCACACGCTGGTTACATTCTCGCTGGTATCGCAGCCATCGGTGCATTGGGGCCTGGAGAAGGAAGCGAACTCATCGCTACAGCAATCATCTTCCATCTCGCAGTCTTGGTGACTTTCAAGTTGGGCGCATTCCTTGTCATCGCATTGCTTGAGTGTGAGGGCCGAGGTCACGAACTTGAGCACTATCACGGCCTTGCCCGTCGTGATCCATTGATTGCCATCTCAATGCTGGTCTTCATGTTGGCTCTAGCCGGTGTTCCACCGTTGTCAGGATTCCTGTCGAAGCTGATGATGGTCAGTGGCATTATCTCGAGTACCGTTGGCGATGTGGCGGGTTCCAACCTTTCAGAAGCGATGGGCTCAATGTCGTGGGTATTCTGGTTGGCCATTCTGATATTCATCAACAGTGCAATTTCATTGTTCTATTACCTTCGAATTTGTGTTGTGATGTTCTACGATGATACAGATCGGAATTTGCGCCTTTCACGGGCTCCAATGATTCGAATCGCCATCATGCTCTGCACAATGGGTGCAGTCGTGTTTGGATTTGGCGTATTGGCTGATGTCCTCGCATCAGCAGCCCATGATGCCGCATCGGCGCTGTTTGGATGATTCACATCCTCAGATAGCTCCCTCTTCGGCGCCTCCGTGTTTATGTAGGGCGGTCGATTCGGCCCCTTGTTACCATGGGACGACGTCGTGAGGAAACTGTCGATGAAGAGCTTCTAGCGGAGCTTGAAGGCGACACCAGCGATAAAATCAGAGTCGCCCTTCCAAATGAGCGAATCAACGAGATGTTCGCTATCGCCGACCAAATTCTTGGGGGCCGCCGGGTCCGTGTGGTCTGCGCAGATGGTGAGACCCGTCTGGCAAGAATCCCAGGCAAGATGCGCCGTCGCCAATGGGTCAGAGAAGGCGATCTAATTGTTATCCAGCCCTGGGACTTCCAAGATGCCAAAGCAGATGTCAAAAAGCGCTATTCAAAGACACAATCTCTCTACCTCTCACGAAAGGGAGTTTTACCCGAAATCGTCGATGTATTCGGCACTGGAACTGAGACTTGGGACGATCTTGATGATGCTGGAATTTTTGACAGTGCGCCTCAAGAGGCACCCGTTGTTGAAAAATCGGAAGAAGCATCCGAAGAAAGCGAAGATGTTGAAGAGAATTCTGAAGAAGAAACTGTTGCGGATGAACCCGAAACCGCACCCGCGCCTGAACCAGAGCCACTCGATGACGTAACCGATGACGACATCGACAGCCTGTTCGGCCCTGCATAGGAGGTGAAAACATCGCACGACGCCGCAAGGCTCGTCGTGAGGGCGAACCTCGAGATTGGACTGAATTGGCTGATTCAGATGTTGATTTGAACTCCGATCCGACCGAAGTAGAACTTTCCATTGAAGCAGAAAACATCGCTCTTGCAGAAGAGAAATGGAATGCGGAAGAAGCCGAATTAGACCTACATTCTGAAATGGACAAGAAACAGGATTCTTGGTCTTGGATGAAGGAAAAGAAGTATGCAACCATGTTCAAAGAAATTGAGCACAAATTGCAAGGTGTCCTAGGAACGGGCCAGTTTGAATGGGTCGATCGCCGAGTCTTTGACCAAGTTTTTGATCAACGCACGCTACTGGCCGTCTACAAATTGATGCAGCAGGGACACATTGACACCTTGGATTGGCCAATCGCCCGAGGCAAGGAAGCCCATGTTTTTCATGCGACAACTCCTAACGGAGTCGCCGCGGTGAAGATTTTCCACACGAGCAATGCAGTGTTCAAGGGACTCATGCAGTATATCGAAGGCGACCCAAGATTCGGTGGACTCCGCCGCCGACATCACGAATTAGTCAACATATGGGTTCGCAAGGAACATCGCAATATGATGCGAATGTCGAAGCATGGTTTGCGAGTTCCAGAACCGCACGCGCTTTTTCGAAATGTGTTGGTTATGGATTATCTCGGAGATTCTGAGGGGCCGAGTCCCAGACTACGTGATGTTGAGGTTGAAGATCCTGGTCCAATTTTCGATGAACTATTGAATTGGCTTCGAATTTGCTGGCAAGAAGCCGATTTGGTTCATGCTGATTTTAGTGAATACAATATCCTGTGGCATCAGGGCGAACCTCGAATTATCGATGTGGGTCAATCGGTCACCAAGGCCCATCCAAATGCGGAAGAATTCCTTGTGAGAGATGTTACCCGCCTTGTCGAATGGGCCCAGAGACAAGGTGTTGAGGTTGATCTCGCAGAGGCGATGGCCAACGTGCTATACTGATTATTCTTCTTCGAATCCAATGGATTCATCCTCGGCGAGTTCCATCATTTGATCGATAGCTTCGACATCTTCAGGGTCCACTTGGGCTTCTTTGTATCGCCGTTCCCGCTTGCGACGAGCCGCATCTAGACCGGGGACCATTGCTTCAAAACGCCCCCCTTCTTCTAGGGTATCAATCGATTCGAGGTTACGCGCAGACATCCGTTTTTTCCGTCTTTCAGTCTCAAGGTGTTTGAGAACAGAGGAGTGCTCAGCACCCTGCAGTAAACGTTCAATGGCCTGACTGGCCAATGGTAACGACTCTTCATCACCGATGATGACAACGGTTGAGCCATAGATGACTATCTCTGCTCCC
>CAZXVR010000021.1:0-17200 GCA_964644485.1 uncultured Candidatus Poseidoniales archaeon
TGCGCCATGAATCGTCGACACACAGCCGCTACTTGAATCCCGCTCTATTCAGCGCAGACTATGTCGCTTCGCAGGCGGGAGCGAATTTGCGACAACAACAATGCTCGCACACGCGAGGTCGATACTTGATTGGTGGGTATGTCGTCTTCGGATATGACGGCCATCGATGAATAAGAAAAATAAATTCAACAAGGGGATTAGATAACGCAATTTTGAGATCGCGCGTTTTCCACAATCAATCCTCTGCAATGGCTCCCCATCCTCACGTAGAACAGCCAATCCAAACCAGCGTTGTCCAAGCGAACGTCCCATACTATGGACGGTGTATTTGTGGTAGAGATAATTTGAACCGAGAATAAGGGCCCAATTGACCAATACAAAATACCACTCAGGGCCAATTAATGCACCGAGGTTCCAAGCATATGCAATCCAAGATTTGGTTGCGATTAGAAGAATTCCCATGACCACAGTGGTGTCGAGAATATAGGAAGAAATGCGCTTCCAAAGAGGGGCCAATACAGTCCCTTCTGGAATCGGCCAGTGCCCCTCACTTTCTTGAACGGCGACCTTGGCAAGTGTTGGCCCTTTTCCGTGAATTGAGATTGGACTTTCGTGGTTCATATCACCCCTCCTATGGTTCCCGCGTCGATTGCCCTTAATGTTACATATGGAGGACGTGATACGCCTCTAGACCTCGTTCAGAAGCCCAATCACACCATGATTCCCAGCTGGAATCATTCCTCAATGTTCGAGGGTGTCCTAGTAGAATTAGACCTCTTCGCGCCCGAGTAATGGCGACATTCAACCTCCGTCGATCTGTAAGAAATCCCATTTCGCCAGCATCATTTGCCCGAACAGCGGAGAGCACGATTACATCTTTCTCCCGTCCCTGATATCCGTCTACAGTCTTGATTTCCAGTCCATGATAGCGTTCGTGTTCTTCGCGACCCCCTGCACTTTCAAACAGGTCATTCAACAACCTAACCTGTCCACTATACGGGGTCACAACTCCGATATCAGAGGGTGCAATGTCCCCTCCTGAAAGTAGCATATCGACCACACGAACCGCCAACCCCGCCTCGTCCATATTCTGCTTAGACGCCCCATCAGGACTGGTGTCTTCAGAGCCCTCAACCGGAATAAATGCTACAGGGGCATCCCAGTCGGGCCACACAAATCCAGCCGGTGCCGGGCGCTCTTCAGTGGTAACACCGTCTTCCAATTGACCACCATAGAAGCGTTCACTCGGCCATTCTCTGATGGCAGGATGCATTCGATATTGAGTAGTGAGCATTGTCGATGGTGCACCCAGTGCAATGAGTCGCTCAAACAATGAACAGGAGAGCCCCTCTTGTTCAGCTCTCCGAGAAATTACGGTTGGTGGCAATTGATGATGATCTCCGACCATCACCACATGACGAGCCCCTTTGGTTAGTGGAATCAGCGTTGCTGGTTCGGTGGCTTGTGTAGCCTCATCCAGAAGTACGAGCGGAAATCTCCTTGAATCCAACAACCGGTCACCAGCACCAACACAGGTCGCACAAATGACTTGGGCGTGCTCCAATATGTCGTCTCTCATTTGATTTTCAATACGGCGAACATCCTTCCAGCCATTGTTAATATCTCGATGTGCCAAACCTTTCTCCTTTCCTTTGAGTGATGGCAACCTCCGCATTGCATCTTCATTTAGAGAAATCAACGTTTCAACATCTTCACGCAGGTGGTGTTCTTCCATCTGCGCAGCCATGGTTGCATCTCTCAACGCTTCACGAACTTTCACAGGTTGTCCGAGCCGGATTGCTTTGACACCTTGATCTAAGAGCCCTTCCAACAGGTTATCGACAGCGACATTGGAATCCGCAACAGCCAATATTGGCCCCGCTCCATTCCGAGCCCATGCTGCGAGAATCCGCACGGCGGTGTGCGTTTTTCCGGTTCCTGGAGGGCCTTGAATCAGCGATAAGCGATATTGCATGGCATTTGTGAATGCCTCGGCTTGTTTTGAATTGAGATTACCTGTGTGGTTTGCTTGTGCCGCAAGTCGTTTCTGTATGCCACCGATGTTTGCCGGACGAGAAGAACTCCCTTCCATATCTCTAACTTGGCCATAAAACAACTCTCTGAGCATTGTTGAACTTTCCTCACTGAACAGCATTTCTAGTGCGTGCGCCATCCGATCATGTGCGACGCGATTCGCACCTCGATCAAGTCGCCATGTGTCCGAACGAATTTTTTGCGGCTGTTGGTTGACAACAATACGGATGAACTTGCGCGAACGTGACAATACTGTCCCTTCAATCACTTTCTCTTTGAGAGGATTTTTTCTGGATAGAATCACGATGTCTCCGTGCCGAAATCGATGATGGGGTAAAGCCTCACCACGAGTGAATAATTTGACGATTCTTTCACCGAATAACCATCCGTCATTTCGTCCCTCTAGGTCAAAGAGCGTGATGCCATTTTCCACCAATCGTTCGCGCCCCCATTTCTTCAATCGCTCCTCAACCGCAATCATTTCATCTTCAAGTTCCCATTCGATGAGTTTGTTGAATTTTTCAAAGTGATCTTGAGAACGAGGGAATGAAACTCCATCGCTTTCCTCGCCACTTTCTTTGTGGGCAGAAGAACCCGCAGGAGGTCCGCGCTGAATGCGACGCACCTTCCCCTTCTTGTCTGCCATGATTGGGCCTGATACATGGAGACCTTTGGACCCTCCCACCCCTTCATTGGCCCCTTTAGGGCCAACCGTTTGAACATTCCAAACTTCAAGCGGGGGGTCGTGAATATTATACAGGAATTGAGAGCGCCCTCATTTTGGGTGGGGCAATGTTTGGCCGCAAACGGAAGAAACAGACCGAAGGTCAAATCTGCCCGTTGTGTCAATTGGTGAACGCTGAAGAGGCCCCTTCGTGTACTCGCTGTTACTACGAATTCACAATCGCTGCCCACCGCCAAACCGTTTCTGAAATTACTGAAGAAGAAAGCGGAGGTTTGTTCGATGCTCTTCTGGAAGAGGAAGAAGAAGTCGGCGACGATAGTCCACTTGTGGATTGGTCGAGTCATTCATTTTCGATGGATGATATGACAGTCGAGGTATCACCCTATGATGAGGATGGATTGGTGGAGGTCGATCAATCGGTATCGATGGAAAATCAGTTTGATGCCCCTCAACAGGTTGCCAAGGTGAAAGGTCAGAAGAAAGAGGAAGAAGAATATGTCCTCACTGCAGCCGATGCCCCGAAAAATGTCACAAAATTCGATACTGGCGATGGACCGGATTTAGCCTTCAAAGAAGAGGAGTATAGCGCTCCGGTAGTCAAACTCGTTGAAATGACAGAAAGCGAAGATATTGAACCGGTCCAATCAGCGACTTCAGTCTTGGATGAAGAAGAGGGCAATGGAGAAGTTGAAACTGAATCAACCGCTCAAGACGCAGTTCCAGCCGAACCGATTCAAACACCAACCACCCCCTCAATCCCAGAGATTCCTGCGATTCCCGCAATCCCAACCGTTCCAGAGATTACACCTCCGGTGGCAGTTGCAACCCCGGCCGTTCCGGAGATTACACCTCCGGTGGCAGTTGCAACTCCGACCGTTCCAGAGATTACACCTACGATGCCAGTTGCAACCCCGGCCCCAGCACTTGCTGGAATCTGGCCGTGGCCTCAATCGGATGCTTGGGATGATGCCACAGTTCGCAAAACTCTACGAGAAGCAATGGAATCCGCCAAGGGTGGAGATATTGCAGCCTCAAAGAGGGCATTGACGTCCCTTGGACCTCACCTAGGCGATCGCGTCGACCTCGTATTCCACGTGGGAGTTTTACTCAAGAAATTCCAGCAGGACGACGTCATGCGTCGTATGATTGAAACTGCACGCAACCAACACCCTGACTCTCCGGAAGTTGCCAAAGCGGTTCAACATCTTCTTTCCTGAAGGCATAAACCCCGCCAACACATGGCTCCTTTGTGCGTCCAATCGCAGAGGTTGTGTGTGATGAGAATCTACGACTGATTCCGTGTCACCCATCCCACCAGTCTACCATACTCGAAGCGATGAGCGAGAATCTTTCTGACATTGATCAAGCGATGCCTTGGTTGGATGTGGAAGATCCCCTCTCTCCTCAACTGGAACGATATTTGTTCGATGTAGAGAGACGTGGTAGAGGTGGCTTGTCATATCATTGGTCTGTGATTGATTCAGATGAATTTGCTGGCTTAATTGCGTTGGACCACACCTCTACATTGATTCAAGGACACTGGAATTTAGGTTATTGGATTCGACGAAGTTGTCAGCAAAAGAAATTGGCCAGTAAATCGATTGATGCTATCCTAGATTGGGTTGGGCGGGGTGGTTTAACATCTGTTGAAATGGCTGTAAGCCCACACAATATTGCCGGTCTTAGGACCGTTGAATCCGCAGCCCGCCGATGGAATGGATATCCATTGGATGAACAAATCGAGGCAGAGGTAGGGGGGGAACTCGTGTCACACGATTGTTGGTTGATTCCTCGGTTGCCACTGGGGGGTTCCAAATGACGGCATGGCTGAGTGTTGACACAGATGATCTGATTCACCTACCATCAAATCGGGGGCATCCACATCGCTCATCAGAACCAATGCCAAGTTGGCACACTCAAGGTTATCGTGCCACGAAGCGATTGTTGGATGCCACGGACCGATTTATCGAATGGGCACAAGATGGCCCGCCAATCACTGTATTTCTCATCGCTGAGCAGCTCGATTGCCCGGAATTTACCAAGCGAATGGACGCGATGTTGTCAATGTCGAATATCTTGTTCGCCTGCCATGGTTGGGGCCATCGTTGTTGGTCCGCATGGCCCGAAGACGTCGAAGCCTTTTCTCAAATGTTGGTCGCAGCAAGAGATCGGATCTCAGCCTATGCAGGTGAATCTTGGCGCCCTTGGTTTCGCGCCCCTGGAGGGTATGTTGGAACTTGGATGGCTGGACCGTTGGCCGGAGCAGGCTATCGTCTTGATTCATCCGTGAATCCATCCAAGTGGGTCAATCGAAAAATGGGTGGTGATTGGACGAAAGTTCAGCGTTCGATGGAAGAATGCGGAATCATTGAGCGACCTTGGTTAACCACGATGATTGGTCCCGCTTGTGGTCCTGCATTGAGTTTAATCCCATTCTCTCTTTTTGCAAAAAGTGCTTGGAAGAAAAATTCGAAATCAATCACTAATGATCCTGAAAATGACCTCGCTACGGCGTTGTATTGGCATCTATTGGATCACGGCCGAAAATCAGGCCGTTGGAAGCCCCCACTCTCTAAATCGAAGTGATATCTTCACGCTCAAATGCAACTTCGAAATCTTTCACTGCAGCATCATAGATTTCGCTTTCAATCTCGCCACGGCGAACCAGAGATGAGAGGGTTGCAAGCACGATATGTTCAGCATCGATTTCAAAGAATCTTCGAAGTGCCTCACGCGTATCAGATCGGCCAAAACCATCGGTTCCTAGGACAACATAATCGCCGCCAACCCATTGCCTAATTAAATCTGGAACAGCCATCATATTGTCACTCACTGCAACGGTTGTTCCTACGCTGTCGTCCAAATGATCTGCAACCCAGGATGAGCGTTTATCGTCACCAGGGTGCAGTCGGTTCCATCGCTCACTTTCCGCAGCATCACGTCTCAATTCACCATAGGAAGTGACCGACCAAATCTCGCAAGAGACACCGCGCTCAGCCAACATTTCCGCAGCCCTTTCGACCTGTAGCATAATCGGCCCTGAACCAAGTAATCTAGCGTTGGCCCCATCGCTTCCACTCAGGCGGTATAGACCTCGCAAAATTCCTTCATCAACACCGAATGGTTTGGCAGGCATTGGATGGTTCTCATTGTAGACCGTAATGTAGTGGATGACGTCTTTTTCATCGTTACACATCTCCTCAATTCCATGCTTGATTATCGTCGCCAATTCGTAAGCATATGCTGGGTCCCACGCACGCACAGCCGGGTTTGTCATCGCCATCAAGTGCGAGTGCCCATCTTGGTGTTGCAAACCTTCACCATTGAGCGTGGTTCGACCAGCAGTGGCTCCGATGAGGAACCCTCTCGCACGACTATCTGCGGCGGACCAAATCAAATCCGCTACTCGCTGGAAACCGAACATTGAGTAGTAGATGTAGAATGGAATCGTGGCACAAACTTGAGTTGAATAGGATGTCCCACTGGCAATAAAGGTCGACATTGCCCCCGCTTCGTTAATGCCCTCTTCGAGAATTTGTCCACTCTTACTTTCTTTGTATTTCATCAATACAGAATGGTCAACAGGTTTGTACAATTGTCCATCAGGAGCATAGATTCCAAATTCGCTAAACAGTGGATCCATACCGAATGTTCTCGCCTCATCGGGGACGATTGGGACAACATGTTTTCCAAACCCATCCGCCTTCATCAAACTCCGCATTAGTCGAACAAAAACCATCGTTGTACTGACTTCAAGAGAACCCTTCGTACCATCATCAAATTCGGCATACGCATCATCATTCGGTGTTGTAAGACTCATCTTATGATCTCGCCTTTCGGGTAAAAATCCACCCAATATCTCGCGCCGATGGAGCAAATATTCGACTTCATCAGGAAAATTCCCTGGCTGAAGATAGGGCAACTTCTCAAGGTCCTCATCACCAAATGGCAAGTCCATGTCATCACGCATGAATTGGAGTACTTCTTGATCGGCTTTCTTTTTCCCATGCGTAGAGTTTCTCCCAGCGAACGACGGCCCCAATCCCCATCCCTTGATGGTCCGAGCAAGCACAACAGTCGGCCTTCCTTTGTGTGCTCTTGCGGCCGAATATGCTGCGTAAATCTTTACGGGGTCATGTCCGCCCACATCATTGGTCAAGTTTTCCAAATCTGAATCGGATAAATGAGACACCATGGAGGCAAGTTCGGGCGTATTGAACAAATCAGAACGAATCGTTGCCCCATCCGCCGTCATGATTCTCTGTTCGTCACCGTCTGCAAGGGCTTCGAGACGTGCAGCCAATATACCGTTGATGTCTTTGGCAAACAAATCATCCCACGAAGAACCCCACAAGCATTTGATCACATTCCAACCGGCGCCGGTAAATCTGGCAGCAAGTTCTTGCACAATTTTGCTATTTCCTCTAACGGGTCCATCCAATCTCTGCAAATTGCAGTTGATGACCATCACGATATTGTCCAATTTTTCTCTTGATGCAAGCGTCAATTCCGAGAGCGATTCCGGCTCATCGGATTCCCCATCTCCCATGAAGTACCACGATGTACTTTCTGAGGTGTCAACCAAATCTCGATTGTGCAGATAGCGATTGAAGCGGGCTTGTCGAATTGCAGTCATGGCGCCAAGCCCCATGCTAACACAGGGATATTCCCAATAATCAGGCATTAGGCGCGGGTGTGGATACGATGACAGTCCTTCACTGAAAGCCTCTTGACGGAAATTTTCCATTCTGGCTTCATCCATTCGCCCCTCCATCCATGCTCGAGAGTATAGGCCAGGGCTTGCGTGACCTTGCCAGTAGACGTGGTCACCATTCCCACTCCCATCTTTCCCTTTGAAGAAATGGTTCAAGCCCACTTCCCAGAGATGTGAGGTACTCGCATAGGTTGAGATATGACCTCCAATCCCTTCGAAGTATTTGTTTCCACGGGTCACCATCATCATCGCATTCCAGCGAATCACATCGAGCATTCGCCCTTCAATCTGTAGATTTCCAGGATAGCTTGGTTGATCATCCGGGTGAATCGAATTGACATATGCAGTTTGAGTCAGTTCACCAAGAGGGACGCCGATTGAATTCGCAGCAGTCACGGCTTCTTGCAATAGGTATCTGGCCCGGGCAGGGCCTAGATTCTCCTCGACTGAGAGGATTGATTCTCGCCATTCTTCCGTTTCCTCTTCATCGGGGTCAGGAAGGGCGCTCCGATAGTCATCATCGACCATACTGCTGTCTCCTCAGTTCTTGGGCTGAATGGTTGGACTTGAACCAATCGCTGATGGCGCCCTCCCTCACCCGGTCTACTTGTTCTTTTTTTCTCCCTTTTTCGCTAATTCTGCTTGTTTTTCCGAATGACCTCTAATGGGTGCTATTAATAGTGTCCTCCTTACAGGAGGAAGTTATGAGCATGCGCTATGTGAACGCCCTGTTGATTGCTACCATTATGGTTCTGATGACCATGAATGGACTAGTGGAATTCAGTGACAATGAAAATGAAACCCCCGAATTGCTGGAATTGGCAGAGCCACAATTCGCCACCAGCCCCGGACATTCGGTCTTCGCCGAATACGTGGGAGCGGATTGGTGTGGCCCTTGCATGAACGGTGGCTCACCTTCAATGCACGCCCTGAAAACGAATTTCCCATCCGAATTCACTTACCTTTCTTACTTTGAATCGGGCGGTTCCTATCCACCAGACCCCCTTAATCGCCGAAGTCACGTGATGTATGACAGCACCGGGATTCCAACCGCCTCCTTTGGAGATGCAAATACTGGCACCTACCACCCGGTCGGAGCAGGCTCAGGCACCACGGCTTACGACAGTCAGTTTTCATCTGGTGGAGACATGAAGAACGTCAACGATTATTCTATTTCACTTACCCAGACCGTCAATGGCGCAAACATGGATATCGATATCACAGCCACCTATCTGGGATCAGCCGCTAGTGTAACCGTCTACGTTCTCTCAGCCATAACAGAAGAGACCTGTCCTGACACCTACAACGATGGATCACATCCCCACAATGTCATCAAGAAGTGGCTGTTGGACTCTAGTAACAGTGGCTTCCGTTCATTGCAACTCACACCGAACACCCCAGTGACAACGTCATGGCAAGAGCCCATCAGTACTGTTCGTAGTTATGGAAGCACAACTGCGGCACAGAACTTCAACACGGTCGCAGCACTCACAGGCGGCCCACACTCTACCTACGCCGATGTCTTCGTGGCAACAGATGCCACCATGAATCCAATGGATTTGTCTGTGACCGATTTGACCATTACAAACGATGACTCAAACTTAGTCGGCTTCCTAGCTGGTGAGACTTTGAGTCTTGAGGGAACGGTGAAGAATACCGGTACGGAGGACTACTCCGATGGCGGCACGATTCAGCTGTATCATGTTGAAGGTGCAACAGAGAATCCAATTGGCCAAGCCACCAACTTGAACAACCTCAATGTTGGTCAAACGCAAACGGTTACCGCACAGTTTGACACCACGGGATTGACCATGGATCCAAATGGTCTCGAATCATTCCGCGTTCGATTGACGAACACCGTGGGTGAGAATGACCCCGTTGCCAACAACCGATTTGATGCTTGGATTAGTCACGATTACACTCCGAGTACTGATACTCCAATCGCAGATGGAAACACCGCCATTCCACGTGGCGGCACACTCGACTTTGATGTTACAGGAAATGCGCGCGACAATGTTGACACATTGGCGACGATGACTCCTGAATTCGAAGTATCACCTTCGGGCTTGAACATCTGGGAAAGCACTTGGGTGACTGCCCCCACGAGTTTGACCTCACCGGGTACTCCATATGAGCGGTATGTGTTCACTGTCGATCCGGTTCAGACCGCAGGCAGCGGAGACTACGACGTGCGTGCACGCCTCGTAGACAGCCGTGGCCAAACCAGTGATTGGTCATCCATGACTTCAGCCTTCAGTTTGATGAATGGCTTGCCTGTTGTCGTGAATCCGAGCCAGCCTGAGAATGCCCCAAGCGATTGTCCGATATTCCCTGGGCTTCCGACCGTGAAGGTGGAAAGCAATGAGCGGGTATCTCTTTCCGGATTGGTTTGCGATGCTGAAACAGAATTGACCAACTTGGTCATCACCAGCAGTGATCCCTCTTTCATTGCATGGCATGCATCGGCTGGCGAGATTGAAGTCAACTTCCCGACGATGCAGTGGGACAGTATGGGCAATCCGCAACCCCAAGGTATGGGCATCTCTATCGATGATGGAGAGGACACCAACACAGGTACGCTGATGTTCAATGTAATTGAGAACGGTCAACCCCGTTGGTCGAGCATCCCTGCTCAGTCCTACGATGAAGGTGGCAGCTCACAATTGGGTCTCGCTCAATACTTGTCCGACACAGACACCAACGGCAATCCTTCGAGTGTCATGGACCTCTCATTGGCGATTGTCTCTGTCGAGCCAGCAGATATCCTCAGTGCTGAAATTTATGTTAACACCCTGATGGTAAGCGCAATCGACGACGATGCCTTTGGTAGCGTTGTCGTCACAGTCCGTGCAACTGACACCGATGGTCAACTCAGTGAAACGCAAGTTCACGTGCATGTGGAAAACATCAACGATGCTCCACGCTTTGACACAGTCGGTTTGGAGAACCTCATGGTTCAGGTGGATACACCCCTTGAATTGGATCTTTCAACCCGTCTGACAGACGTTGACGACGATGATGCTGAGATTTGGGCATCGGTCACATCCAACGATGGCACGGTCCAATACAACCCAATTTCTGGCACACTTACAGCAACATACAGCACCGCAGGTCAGTATCTGATTCAATTGTCAGCAACAGATTCTCATCTTGATTCTGGCCAGTGGAATCTAATGATCACCGTTGTAGACAGCGTGCCATTGGTTTGGAGTAATGATGGTAGTAACGGCGATCTGGACATTGCAGTGACAGACATGTACTTCGGCAAAGACCCTAGTATCTTTGTGATTCAGTTGAGTGATACGCAATTGACCGATATTTCTGCGGAATGGTCGATTTGTAATTCACAAAATGGAATCTGCAGCGATTTCGGAATCGTGCCGATTGATGCGTCAACCTTCAGAACCGGTGAAACATTCGTACCCTCTCCATCATCCGGAAACGGTTTGGCGAATTTCGATTATATCAAAATCCACATTACCGCCGTTGGCGAGGATGGGTTTGATTACGAATCTGAGCAGGTAAGATATGATGCAATTCAAGAACCAGGCACCGGCGAACCCACCGATGAAACCGATGGGGAAACTGACAATGAGCAGACAGGAGATGCAAACCCACAATCAGGTGGCGTGTCCACAATGGTCATTGTTGGAATTGCCGCTCTTGTATTCCTAGTCGTGATCGCTGGCGTTCTTGGCGCTGTGCTATTGCGTGGCGGAAGAAAGGAACCAACACCAGATTGGGGCACAGAAGTTGCCTTTGCTACACCAGCAGCTGCACCTCTGGTCGCTGCAGCACCGGTTGCTGCCCCAGTAGTCAATTCGGTTCCGGATTATACGCACCTCACCCCCGGTGGTCAATACGTAACTGGACACGCTGGAGAAACCGTCTATCTCGCACCTGATGGCACCGCTTGGACAATGCAGGGTGACAGTTCGTTCATTCGAACATCGTGATCGATTTAGGGGGCAACCCCTCGGTCCTCGGCGATAGAAAGGTTTCACACCACCAGAATTACGAAGTTGCCAATTTGGCTAGAAACAGGGTTTTAGTCACTCGATAGCCGAATCTCAATAGTGAAGGATTAAGAGCGGTCTACAGAGGGCGGTGGCTATGTCAGTAGCAGACATGGTACAAGGAATGATTGACACGTTGAACGAAGCACTGGTCGATGCAGGTAAGCACGACCGAGGCAACTCTGCCGCAGGTACTCGCGTACGCAAGGCAATGCAGGCCACAAAGAGCGCAGCACAAGATGTGCGCGTTCAGGTTCAGGCCGACAAGAACGCTTGATTCGCTCAACGTTTGTGCCCCCGTTTTGGCTTCGGCCAAGGCGGGGGCCTCTTACGTTTCAATCCTCAGCCCATTCGTGAGTGGTCCAAACTTGCCATTGGCCACCACCATTCATGAAATCGGCATTACCCTGTGATGCCAGAGACCAATCCTCAGGCATTCCAGTCCAATTGGTACCAGGTGCCAAAATTATCCATTCTACAGAGGACAAATCCCCTCGATTCTCATGGGCCTCCTCCGAATTCAATTCCATCTCCCAATTAGAACTCGGATCACGCCAATGACCTGTTATCTCTCGTTCAGCCACATTATCGATGTATGTGTGAAACGTGTAGAGGTAGTGCATACCCAACGTGGAATCATGGACGAATAGGAAATCTTCACCATTTTCCATATGGTCATTCAGCACATCAGCGGCATCATTCGTCCAGTATGTTTGTCCGTGGATTCCAGCAGCCATTGAAATTGGTAGAATCAACAGTATACCCACCACAGCATTCCTTTGCTTCCAATCGATCTTCCCGTTTGCTCGCTTCATCAATACATAGCAAGGAATCGCAAGAATCGTAATGTAACGACCATTGTTACCCATCGTCCACATATGCCAGGGCCATTCTGAATCCCAGAGCAGCGATTCATAAGTCCAAAGACATGCCACATAAGCTACGATTGCACCCCCCATCACTCCGATAAACAGAGCCAATTCTCCAGTCAATCGGTCATCATTGGTTGCCAAGTTACACCAAGTTGTTTTTGCGAATGGCCACAACACCATTCCAACGATGCCATAGACGATGATGACACCGAATACAGCGACAGGTAATGCCTGAGTAAACCGTATCGTGTCCGTGCTCACCACAGAAAATGACCCGTATCCAAGCAAACCCAACAGAATGACGCCCAGCAATGCAAAGCCAAATCCACCCATCATCGCCTGTTGAGGTTTGAACCAGTGATTAGGTGCTCGATCGATGAGCATTCCAATTCCAATCAGCACTAGAAGTGGGACGAACAGGGAGAAAGGGTCCATTTTCAATTTCATCACCAACACCCACAGAACCAGCATAGATGAAATTCCAATCGCCGTGACCCTAGCAATCGCACCTTTTTCCACCTCATAATACCGAGATGATTTCCAAATGGCCCATGCGATTCCAATCATTGCCAGATAGGTGTATTCTGAATATCCTCGGCCAATTGAGAAAATGAGTGCTGGATTCAACAGCAATACTGTGATGGATTCCTTTTGGAATCCCATTCGAGATGCGACAATCACTGCGGCAATCATACCAATGATTGCGAATGGCATTACCGTTCCAGGTGTGATGCTACTTTCTGGGACTTCCTTTGAATCGTTAGGATTGGATGCCAAAGGATCCTCAGTTCGTACATCTCCCCAATCCAGAACCCAACCATTCTCGGATTCAACATATCCACCTTCGACATGTGCATCTAAACCCAATTCGCTTGTGCAAATGGCAATGACGTTCAATACGATTGCAAGAAGAAAAAGCCCATTCCAAAAGCGCTCCGTCTCGAAGAACGGCACACTCTCTGATGAAGGCTGAGAACCATCCATTGTGTCTGTTCCAGACACATATGGCTATGATTGCACCGCATGATTAGAAGTCAAAGAGCGTTGATTGGCCCTTGGTTCGCATTCTCCCAGCCCCTTTCATCTTCTCAAGTGCCCGGTCAACTCGTCTTTCACTGAAATCCCGTTCACTGATTAGGAATTGCCTCAAACCATCTTCATCAGCCATACTGGATGCAGGGAGTTCACCAGAAACGGGATGATTCAAGAACAATTCACGAATTTCATCCAACCTTTCAGGCAATTCCTTTTCTTTGGCTTCGCAAACGGCTTCAATGGTTCCATATTCCTTAATCAATTTCAGACCTGTTTTGGGTCCGATTCCTCGAATACCTGGATGAAAATCTGTACCAATCATGATGCCCAAATCAATCAACTGTTCTTGTGTGATTCCATGTTCATCAAGGAGATCAGCCAATACAATTTGCTCAGCAGTCACCACACGCCCAAATTTCTTGGTTCCGTGGCTGGTCAAATTTCGAACCATCACCGGACTTCCGTAGAGCAGAACATCCCAATCCTGGCTCGCAACTCCAGCAACTTGTCCTTGGCGACACCATACACTGGCAGCCCCTTCTGCTTCCATCGGAGCCTCCACCCATGAAATCCCCAACAGATCAAGCATCCGTTGAGTTTCTTGCACCATTTCTGGCGTGTAGGATACCACCTGCGCCCCGAGTTTGTCAGCGGCCTTCCAATCCTCTGCTTCGATTGCCGCTTCCCATTTTTCTTTCGCGTTCACACGCCGTTCTTTTCGCTCAGCCAGAGTTTCAAACTTCAATTCATGAGGTCGTCCATCAAACACGAAGATAGGATCAATTCCAGCTTCAACGAGGGTTGCGCTTCGATCAAGAAAACCCATGAGATGAGAGACGGGCCTACCGTGACTATCTCGCAGATATGTTCCATCTTTCCCTTCTCCTCTAGCGCGTAGGCTGGTGATGAATTGGTAGGCTGTGAGAAAGGCATCTACGGCGATGCGCTGTCCTGCCAAGTCAGTCATCTGAATGGGGACCGGTGAAGCGAGGTCACGTAGATTACAGCCCATTCAAGCCGCCTCAGAATTCTTCAAGGTCATCAAGGGCGTCTTCAAAGTCTTCATCAGGCTCATCTTCCTCATCATCGTCGTCATATTGGCGGTTTTGCCTAAACGACATCCAAAAACCGATTCCACCCATAAGAATCCCCAGTGCAGTCAGGCCGTGCGCATAAACACCCCACGAAGAATCGACACCGATGATTTCACACAATACGTGATGAATCGCAAATCGTTCAGAATCTTCCCCAGCGATAGTCACAGTGACCATTTTCGTTTCCCAAGCCCCACCCGAATCAGGATCGGTACAATCCATGCAGGCATGCAATGGCACCAACGAACTCTCACCGGTAGCCGGGTTGGTTGAATTGACAATCATTGATTGTGCGAGAACCGCTTGTCCCGGACGCAAATCGATGTGGAATAACGAGAAGTACAACTGAACGTATTCTTTCCCTCGCTGAGGTACTTCTGGGTCTTCAAAGAGTAGAGCATATTCTTCAAACCCTAGTCCTGAAATTTTCTCACCCCTGTCATTTGTAATGAACACATCATCATATTCCACATAGATGGAGAATTCATAATCCTCCACAAAGGCATCACCTAGGAATGAACCGGGTCGTTCGTCGAGTTGGATTAATTCGTCAATGGACCAAACATCTGGATCGTCGGGATTGACTTTGCCCATTTGCAATGGCCCGGCAATAATCGGCGCAACCGTCATTGAAACCAACAGACCCAATCCTGTGAACAAGATTGACAATTCCTTCATTGGAATCGGTGGCAAGAACATGAATCCTGCAACAAATACACCGATTCCAAGAAGAGCCCAAAAGACAAATCCAATCATGGATGTTGAATTTGCGCTTTCGAGATTATATCCGGATGCTTGCGCATAGGGCGATACATACTCTGCAGCGTCCAGACCGGGTACTACAGGTTCGTATGGGGCCACAACGGGGATATCCATGTATGACGCATCATTACCATTCCCTCCAAGATACAATGTGTATCCCCCGTCAGTGCTTTGTGGTTTTTGGAATGAAATACGGAGCCCAAATGTTTCATCTGCAGGCACTTCTTCGACATTCACAAAGAATTCAAATTCGTAGAAATAGTCTTCATCAGGTTCAGAAACTGTTTGCACAGCCAAATCTCGATTACCTAGTCGCAAAATTATGTCGATTTGCTTTGAGCACGAATTTTGCTCTAAGATATCGCAATAAATCACTAGATTCACTTTTCCAGTGATTGCTAATGAATTGTCAATAGGTAGCGGCTCGGAGACAGGGTTTGTTCCCACCCAAGTGAAAGTTCGTGGCCCTCCTCCTGTATTGGCTGTACCGGGAATGTTACCTTCACCTACACTATCATCAGACTCGACATCATTTGGTGCTGAATGTGTCCACATTGACCATGTGTCGGGAGCCCCAGTGTCACTGTTTCCATACATGAACATTCGATTTTGATCAAAGGTGAGGTTGCGAGGATCGTCAGCCTGCATGATTCCTGCATCTGCATCCTGAGCAGTGGTCGGAATGGTAGCGAACAGAGTCGCAAAAATCAACACGCCGAACAAGGCGATTACACCTCTCCCGCGCGCGCGCATGAAGCGAGGGGAGAGGTGCGACCGTTATAGGATTAAGGCGAAGGGTGTGCTGCGGAGCAGCACAGACGCGCGCGCACGTGAGGACTTTTGAAAATGGCTGATTCGGTTGTGATTGGGGCGGGCTGGCATCCCGAATTGTTTCGAATCGAAGCGGCGCAATTGATTGATTCATTCGAAATCGTACATCCACATGCCATCGTTTGTGATGAATCGCAAGTCAACTCGTTAATTTCCCGCTCCAGCCTCATCTCCGAAGTTTTGAGTCCAGGAGGCGTTGTTGAAATTGGAAACGCAGTCAAAGAAATTTCAGAAGCGTTTCTCGCATTGAACATTCAGGGTTCTGTAGCCGTTAAATCTAGTCGCACCGGTGAGAAAATTGAGGGTTGGTCCAGTCGAACCATCGCAGGGGAAATTGGTGGCGTCCTCGTTGAATCTGGAAGGAAAATCGACCTCACCACTCCAGATGTCACTCTCCGTGTGCACCTCCTTTCACCATCACAGCGAACCGTTCATCCTGATGTCATTGAAACGGACCCCGTCATCGCATGGGGCATCACCATCCACGATGGCGATGATTGGGCAAAACGAACAGCACCCAATCGCCCATTTTTCAAACCTGTGAGTTTAGACCCCAAACTCGCCAGAGCGATGGTCAATCTAGCCTGTCCTAGCGGTGGTCGTCTGTTGGACCCATTTTGTGGCACTGGCGGCCTTATCGTCGAAGGGATTCTTTGTGGATTATCCTGCAGTGGGAGCGATCTGGCTTGGCCTATGGTCACAGGCACAAGGGAGAACGCCGCATGGGCACAGGAACGTGGCGGTGAGGGAGATTTTGAGATTCGTAACGGTTCAGCCCTGGAATTGTTCGATGTATGGGGTTGCCAATTTGATGGCTTCGCATTTGATCCTCCATATGGTCGAAATGCTTGGAAATCATCAGATGGCTTTGAGTTACTTGAAGGCGCACTTTCAGCTTGTCATTCAGTGGCTACTGAGCAAGCGAATTTGGTGACACTGATTCCATGGCCACCTTCCGCCATTTCCGAATCCATTGATTCAGGAACATCGTTTGGAAAGACATGGTCTGAAATTGAGGAGACATTCTCTACGTCCGGCTGGCAGATTGTTGCAACGACTGCCATCCGTGTGCATCGCAGTCTTGCGAGGCTACTCATCCACGCGGAGAGGAAGTGAGCGGTGCAGGATTCGAACCCGCGTCGACGGGTCCGAAGCCC
>CAZXVR010000022.1:0-16764 GCA_964644485.1 uncultured Candidatus Poseidoniales archaeon
AGACCGGTGGAGGGGGGTTCGAATCCCTCTGCCCCCACTTTGAACCTCTATGAGATGGTTTGATGATGTGGACGCGCGCACGCGCGCGTGATGCAAACCCGGCGTGCGCCTGTGGCGATGATGATTGCCCTCATGCTGTCGATTCCATTTGTCGGGACGATTGTACCTCCGACAAGCGATGGTTTCCGCGATCTGGGTGATGGTCAATTGATTCACGTTGATTGGACGACCGAAATTCCTGCACACCAGCCCTTGGTTTGGAACACGAATCCTTGGTGGACTTGGACAAGTATGGATCAAGATCGAAATGGAATCCACGATAGCCTACAATCTGCAATCGGTACAGTGTGGGTGGGTCTATCATACGACCACACTCCGACCATTGAAGATGAAAACCGACTGACTGAATTGGGGTATACTCCGAAGATGGTCATCCCTGCAGTTGACGCCATTCTCATTGGAGCAGTCGATGTACTCAATGTAACGCAGTTATCTCAAATTGAGGGCGTTGTCATGGTTGAAAGATATGGCAATGTCGTATTCTACGGAGATGTTCAAACACTCGCAGTCAAGGCACGAAACTCCACAGAATACCCCGAGAGTGCTTGGCAACTCGGTGTCTCAGGACATGGCGTCAACATTGCATTGACCGATACAGGTGTTGACAGTGAACATCCTGGATTAGAAGGCAAGCACGTCGCAGGTTATGATGCGGTCTGCTATGTCCATAGTGATCCAACCTGCATTCTGGCGGGCGGTAGGGAGACGGATGGATCCTTCGACCCTGATGATGGAAATCAGCACGGCACCGCTTGTATGGGAATGGCTGCCGCTACCGGAATTGAAGCAGATGGCTCACAATCCGAATTTTATGGAAGTGCACCCAACGCATCTCTGGTCGATGTTCGTATTGGGACAGATGTCGGGGCCGGTCCCTTCGAGAATTATCTCATCGAACAGGAGTTCTACGAATCTGCAATGAATGGCCTTCAATGGATTATCGATAACAAGGATACTGCTTGGCCAGGTGTCGATGAATCTCTACACGGCATCGACATTATTTCTCTCTCTTGGGGTATTACCAGTCATGAGGGTGGGGGCAGCGATGGTGAAGACATGCACAGTCGGATTCTCAACGAGGCTACTGAAGCTGGTGTCACCGTCTCAAACGCTGCAGGAAATGATGGAGAGGACAATGATGGTCTCTCTGGAATGAGTTCCTCATCCCTGTCGATTACGGTCGGAGCCACCGATGACAAAAACACGGTTGATCGTGAAGATGATACCATCGCAGGATACTCTTCACGCGGGCCGCGCAGAGACAATGGTGATGGCAATCCAATCAACGAACTGATTCCCGAAGTATCAGCACCAGGAACCAACATCATCCAAGCGGAAGGCTGCGTCACAAGTGGGGGTTGTAGCAACCTGTTCAGCGATGCGAGTGAGAATACCTACACAGGGCGTGGTTCGGGGACCTCCTACGCCACACCTGCAGTCACAGGTGTCATCGCACTGGTAATGGAGGCCAATCCTGACCTCAATCCAATGCAAATCAAGGAAGTCCTCAAGCAGACCGCCGAGCGCAGAGGACCAGCATCCGCACCGAACGTGGATCCATACTGGAACCGAGACTTTGGATACGGGATGGTCGATGCACGTGAGGCTGTTGAAATGGCCTTCTACCTGGGCGAAACCAACCAAAGCACGAACATCGATTGGACCGTTCAGAACCACCTGCTGAACGTCACCACTGAAGGTGGAAAGGTGATTATTACAGGACACGCTTGGACTCAGTCAGATATCATCGATGTGATTGAATTCCGCGTTGGAGATGGAAACTGGAAGGAGGCGACCTACGAAGCAGTCCCCGAAGAGTTGGGTCCTCTGACCCCGTTCAATTGGACGGTTGCAATCGATTTGTCCAGCGTTCCATCCGGACTCCAAACAATCGAGGTTCGCGCCACCAGCACAAATGGCCACTCTCTACCCGTATTGGTTGAGGTTGAGGGTGTTGAATCTTCAGCGAGCTCCTCAAGTTTCACCCTCATCATCTCCCTCGTTCTATTGGCAGCCATTCTGACACTTGCGACCATCATTTTCGCCATGAATCGCCCATCTGTCATGCTTGACGAAGGGGACATTGTTGAAGCTGAACTGTTGGAACAGGAAGACCTGTTTTCCCTGACCGTTGCAGAACTCAAACAAAGGTTGGCCGAACAAGGTTTGCCTGTTTCAGGTAACAAAGGCGAATTGATTGCTCGTTTATCGACTCAAACCGCTTAAGGGCGAGAGGCTGTTCCGGCCGAACATGGCCGGCTTTTCCGACCGCGTAATGTCGATTCAACCGACCGGCGTTCGCAAGATGTTCGATATGGCCGGAGATGATGTCATCTCGTTTGGATTGGGTGAACCCGATTTCCAACCTCCTGAGGTTGCTATCGATGCAATGTGCAAAGCAATGCGTGACGGCCACAACAAGTACACCACCACTGCAGGTCTCCCGGCCCTTCGAAAGAGGATTGCAGAAGATTGGGCATCGGTTCAACCTGGCCTTGATGAAAACAATGTATGCATGACGATGAGTGGGACAAACGCCCTCCTATGTTGCTCTCTTGCACTTCTCAATCCGGGGGACAATATCTTGTTGCCTGAACCCTATTTCCCCCTCTATGCTCCCGATGCGACACTCTGTGGAGCTGAATCCCGTTTTTACCCCTGTTTGTTCGAACACGAATTCGTGCCACAAATCTCCGATTTGGAAGCACTTGTAGATGAGAATACCAAGGTTATTCTCTACAACTTCCCAAGCAATCCCACTGGTGCAACCATTGATGTTGAACAACGCGATGAGTTGTTGGATTTCGCTCAACGGCACGACCTATGGATCATTACGGATGAGGTCTATGATCGCATTATCTACGGCTCAGAACACGTTTCATTTCTCGGCACAGGATACGAAAAAATACTCTTGGTCAACTCATTTTCAAAGACATTTGCAATGACCGGCTGGAGGATTGGATACATTCTTTCTACAAACCTTGAGGCCATGAAACAATTGGTGAAACTGCAGTATTACGTGACCGCTTGTAGCAATGATGCCATGCAATATGCCGTATTGACTGCATTTGAAGAGGCCTACGATTACCCGGCTGAAATGACACGGGAATTCCAAGCCCGCCGTGATTTGATTTGTCAGCGTCTCAATGCCATCCCTGGCGTTTCCTGTCATGTTCCGGAGGGTGCATTCTACGTCTTCCCTAAGGTCGAAGTTCCAGGGATGAACTCTGAAGAGGTTGCCATTGAATTGCTCAAGGGTGGAGTTCTTTGTTCCCCAGGTTCGGCCTTCGGCGAATCTGGTGAAGGTCACCTTCGTTTTGCCTACACGATTGGCCGCGAAGACATCTCCAGGGGCATGGACAAGGTCGAAGCCGTTCTCAGAAAACTCAGAGATGCAAACTGAGGTTGAACAATGTCGATCAGTGCAGATCTGACCAGACTCATTGCGGGACTTTTTTTGGGCATCGTCTTGCCCCGAATCCCCCTCTTGTTTTTCACGCGTTTTTTGAATTTGGAGCGCGAACTCCCCCCACATCCCGATCCGATTCCAATCGAAATTCCATTGATTCAGCGACTCTTGTTGATGCGCCGAATCCATGCGATGTGTTGGCTGATTGCAATCATGCCAATCAGTTTGGGATTCTTGATCCTGAGGTCCTCTCCAGAACCATTTGCAGTAGGCTTGGTCGCAGGCGGTTCATGGTTCATCCTCTCTCGATTTGTTCCTCTACAAATGGGCTCAGGTTTTGGGATTCTACCTCTTACGCTGATTCAAGAAATCAACAATCTAAGAGAGCCGGAAACACGTTGTTGTAATCAACAACAATTGCAGTGGGAAGTTCGTGCCATACGCTGTAACAATTGCCGAGAAGTTGCCCTGGGAAAACCTCGGCCCGATTTGGGCCGAATCCGCTCAGATGGCAAACTCATGGGTTCATTTCGAATTCTGTTGATGGATGGCCATTCAGCCTTTCCGCCTTCTGAGGATTCAGTCGTCGGGCAAGGAATCGAGTTCCTCAGCCAAGTCGCTGAAGAGGAATGATTCGTTTTCCTCAGCCTCGTCCTCAACTTCTTCTTCTGTTTCCTCATGGACATCGACCCCAGTACCCTCTGTAGTTTGGCCAGGTGCTGGCAAGCCCACAGTTTCTTCCTGATTCAAGGAAACCCATTCACCTTCAATTCCAATGAACCAGCGAGGCGGATCCTGTTCCCCGCCACCTAGGACCGCCATGGTCGTGAAAATTGCCATCGGCAACAAAGAGAGAGCAACCAGCAGGTCGAGGAAGCTGGATTCAGGAATATCGACATCACCAGGGAGAATCGCTTCAAGGACACCTCGTTCAACCTCGATATCTTCCCATCGACCATAATCCAGTCCCAATCCCTGGAAGGCCAAATCGACGATGACTCGCTCAACAATCCACAGCAGCAATACAGGGAACAGCCAACCCAATTTGGTTCTGTCAACCAATATTCGTCTGGCGATCGCGGCAACACCAACAACTTTGGAGGCAAATTTCGGGAAAAATCTCAGACCGATGACCAGACCAACCAGATAGACCAACAGGGCCAATTCCATCACCCTCCGCTCTTGTAGCCACTCTTCAGGGACAAATCTCAGTACCAGAAGTGGCAACATGATCAGAACAATTTGTAGTGGTGCTGCCAACAGTTGCAATCCACCGTGAACCTCAAGCAACGGTCGTCCATTTACCCTCACTTCTTGGTGGACAATTCGTGTAACCTTACCGTAAGGAGATTGAATGAGATTGTATCGGGCGCGGTCGACCAAATCCGCATCACGTATTCGCCCTGTCAACCTGAAAAATGCCATCCATCCTCCAGCATCTGCGACCCGATTTGGCATGTAACCCCCAGCGGCTAAACCGAGAATTAGTGAGACGATTCCATACAGGATTGCAGCACTGATAATCCAAGGGAGTAGGTGGATTTGGAGTGAGAATGTGTATGTGTCCCAATCCATCTTCAGGATGTATGTTGCCGTGAATGCAAGAACGGGTGCGATAAACACCTGCAAACCGACCACCATGGTCAGCCACATTCTCTCAATTAGCGTACTTTTTCCCAGTGACAACAGTGACCCTTGGCAGCGGTTCGCATCAAGAGGGTGTCGGCTGAAATGCGAGTTGCGAATGCGATTGCCAGCACCAATGAGTCTCGCCGAATCGGTTGACCCTGTCATAGACAGGGTTCAACCAACCTTAAGACCGGCTTGCCATTGGCCAAGTTGTTGATTACGATGAAGAATGGCCAAGCAACCCTGATGATTCTCATTTTGTGCCTGACCTCACTGGCCCCGTTTTTGGTCACAGAGCCCGGGCTTTCACCTTCGATTGAAGAGCAGGAAACCAACGGTCGAGATTTGATTGACCTGACGATTATCGATATCGCTGTGGGCAATTCAACTCAGGCTGCTGAAACTTGGGTTCAACCGAATGGGGACTCTGCGGATTACCTCATTCGGGGTATTCGATATGCAGGGAATATCACATTCAAGAATGCAGGAACCGGTTTCTCAGCCGTGGATGCAATCGGAACACTTGAAGCAATTCACCCGATTGGATTCACAATCCAATCCTGGACCTTCAATTTGTCCTTGGCTGGTGGTCAGGCAGATGTGCAAATCATCGAATGGACTCCTTCTGCTGCCCACAGTATCGTCGATGATGATGGGACACTACATGGTGGAATCATCTTCCGAGGGACCATTGCAACAACGGTCGCTGGACTCGGTGATGATGAGTCCAACAACGTCTACGAGGAGCATGTCCCCATCGCTTTGTGGCACGATCCAATGGAAGGGACCTTTGCTGCAAATACACCCATTTGGTTGCCCATTTCATACACCGATCGAACAGCTGGTCAAAGTGGAATCTACCTCGGTGGCGAGGATTGGCAAACCGACAACTCCTCGGCTGCAGTCGGGGCCAAGCATTGGCGAATTTCTGACCCCGGTGGTGGAAATTACGCATCGAACACCGTTGACATGTTGAAGTGGGGTTGGGTACCATCTGATGGTACTTGCAATGACCCTGGACATGGTCTTGGTTACGGTTCTGCAGATGGCGACATCGAAGCACGGTATGGCTTGCCTTTCTGCTGGTTGACCATCCTCGATTCAGATTATCGCTCAGTGCACTGGGCGACAATGGCTTGGGGCACCATGGCTTCAGGTGATGAACTCGCCATGGAAGCCCTCATGGGTATGACCCCCAATCAAATCAAAGAAAACAATCTAACACAGTCTGGTATTTCTGCTTCAGAGAACGATTGGACCCAAGTCATCTGGAACATGACCGATGTTCACGATGACAATGCCTACCAAATTTCTTACACAAAAATCGCTGATGATATCGGTGCAAATAGCGGAATCCGGATGGATGATTTCATCATGTTCGCTGTTGAAGTGGTCGATGAATACACCATCACTTTGGATTGCGATGATCCATTGCCCAATGCTTACGTCGTCATTCCAGCGGATCCAAACCCCCCGTCTCTCTACTGCACATTGACCAACAATGGATACAGAGAGGTCAATCTCAACATCTATACCGAGGTATCCAACGTTTCTTGGATGAACAATTACCCATTGAGAATTGACAGTGACAACATGTTGGATCACGACAATTATGTTTCCCTGAACCCTCTGGATGGCGAAACCAGTACATCATTCTGGGTCAACCTCACAGTCCCCGAGGGCGCGAACGTTGAGACACTGAACTGGACCGTCGTTCTCGATGACGCGATAAACAGTCAAGTCATGGGTGAGATGACACTACCAGTCTCGATTTCGTCCTCTTTTTCAGTGCGTTTGGATCAAGTCTCTCCAGCCTATCCAGCCCTGACGCTTTCACCGGGCGAAACGGGTGATGTGCAAATGAAGGTCAAGAATACGGGCAATCAAATGGCTGATTGGACATTGGGTGCATATTTCGATAGCACACTTTGGGGTGCTCCAAACCTTGAGTGGTTCGAAGACTGGGATGGTGATGGAAATGAAACTCAACTCATGCAGATGAGTCTAGCCAAGGGTGAAGAGAAGTTCATCACAGCTCGATTCCACGCTCCTGAAGGAAACCCACCAGGGTTGGTTGAAATCTCGCTATATGTCCAAGGTGTCGCTCCAGCAAATGCACAATCTGTCGAACGAATATACATCGATATACCTGCCGTTCAGGACGTCAAAGTCACAGCCTACGAATCATCGATGACCGCTTTGGCTGATGGCAATATGCGAACGATGACGATGACCATCCGGAACGATGGAAATGCACCTGAAATTTTCGATCTATCACTGAATGCGGATTGGCACATTGGTGCATCTCTTGCAACTCAAGTAACTGAACCCATCGAACCGTTCGGGCAAGAGGTCGATGTCACGGTCATAATGAACATGCCACAAGGTCTGATGCCGAATTTCTATCCGATTACTGTAGTCGCGACATCGCAGACCGATTCAACGTACAGTTCGAGTGGTCAATTCACCTTAGAAGTCCCCACGACCTACATCGTCGAAGTAGAGAACAAAGACCTGACGGGGCAGTCATTCTTGGCCGGTGCCGAACCCCGAACCATGAACTTTGAAATTTTCAATCATGGCAATGAAATCGACGCTTTCAACGTTGAATTGTCGATGGATTCTGATGTGACCGCAGTGATTTCAGATGGGCTCACAGATTCAACTCGAACCATGTTTATCGAACCACAAACATCGACCAACATTACTGTGAGTTATTCGTTTAACGATGGCGTGCAGGGCATGAAGGAATTGGCGGTCACTGCAACGAGCGTCAAAGGCTTGGAGGACGGACAGACCGTTGATTCTACCGGGGTCGCCAATTTCCAGGTCGGCTCTCTAGGTTGGATTCGTCTTGAAGCTGGGCCGCTCGTTCACATTACCGAGCCCGGGCCCCACATGTTGTCGGTAACCGTTCACAATCAGCATCCAACCGCGAATCAGCAGATACGCCTGAGTGTCTCTACCGATTCCGAGGCAGACTTCAATTTGCGTTGGGTTAGAGTGGTCAATACCGATCAACAATTCGAACTCGCACCCGATGCGATTCGAATCATCAACATCGAAGTTTATGTCACCGACTTGAATCTCATTAATTTGGATCAGGATACCATGATTTTCACAGCGACACTCAAGGTGGAAGCCACCGATGACAATACCCAACTCGACATCGACTTTTCAGCGGACAAGTATGTGTCTGTAGAATCATCAGATGAAGCCGGAAGTATGAGCGGAATAATCAGGAACATTGCGATATGGGGCTTGGGAATCATCTTCATTCTGTCACTTTGTGTGGTTTTGATGAAAATCATCATGTCGACCGAACACGAAGAAGAAATCACCTCGTTGGGTGGATACGAATCAAGCCTCGGATTGCCTGACGCTCCAACACTACCAGATGCTCCTACATTGCCAAGCGCAGATACAACAGCCAATTCGATGTATGGGGGCACTCAGGAACTGTTCGCGCAACCGGTCATGGCCACCCCGCCACCACCGACTGCATCCGAACCACAACCTGCACCGGCAGTGCCGGAACCGGCCGCTTCTAGTGGCCCTCCATTGCCTGCCAGTGGTCTGCCTGAAGGATGGACTATGGAGCAGTGGGAACACTACGGTGAGGAGTATCTACGCCGTCAGGGTGGCGCGTGAATCTTCACGGCGCCTTTATGAATGGGTCCTGAGTCGGCAACTCGCCCCGTAGGGGCGCAACTAGGTGGGAATGACCAATGTATGGTGGACAGCAACCGATTTTTATCCTAAAAGAAGGTACAAACCGAACTCGAGGGAAAAGCGCACAGAGCAATAACATTGCAGCCGCAAAAGCGGTTGCTGACGCTGTTCGGACCACATTGGGTCCCAAAGGCATGGACAAGATGCTCGTCGATAGTATGGGTGATGTTGTCATCACCAATGATGGTGCTACCATCCTGAAAGAGATGGACATTGAACATCCAGCAGCCAAGATGATCATCGAAGTCGCCAAAACTCAGGAACAGCACTGCTACGACGGAACCACCAGTGCGGTCGTTATTGCAGGAGAACTTCTCAAGCGCAGTGAAGACCTCATCGAGCAGAATGTTCACCCGACCGTCATTTGTGAAGGATTCCGACTGGCCTCTGACAAAGCCGTTGAACTTCTAGATGGGCATGCGATCGATGCGGACAAATCAACCCTACACGAAGTTGCCAAGACAGCCCTTACCGGCAAGTCAGCTGGCGCAGTCAAAGCATTCCTCGCCGACATTTGTGTCGACGCAGTGCAAGCCGTTGCACGCGAAGAAGATGGAGAGATTCACGTGGACCTGGACGATGTCAAGGTTGAGAAGAAACAAGGTGGCTCAATCAAGGACAGCACGTTGGTCGATGGAATCATCCTCGACAAGGAGCGGGTCCACAGTGGGATGCCCCGAAGTGTTTCAGGGGCCAAAATCGCCCTCATCAATTCAGCCATCGAAGTGAAGAAGACAGAGGTCGATGCCAAGATTCAGATTACAGACCCGAGTATGCTAGCACAATTCCTCGATGAGGAAGAAAATTACCTGCGCAGTCTTGTTGAGAAGATTCAGGCCGCAGGTGCCAATGTTGTCATTTGCCAGAAGGGCATCGACGATTTGGCTCAACATTACATGTCCAAGGCTGGATTGTTTGCCGTTCGACGAGCAAAGAAGTCCGATATGGAAGCACTCGCCAAGGCAACAAGTGGACGAATTGTAACCAATATCGACGATCTCAGCGGTGATGATTTGGGTGAAGCGGCCAAAGTAGAAGAGCGTAAAATCGGAGAATCCGACATGGTCTTTGTCACAGGTTGTCCCGAAGCCAAGAGTGTCAGCGTCTTGCTCCGTGGTGGAACTGAGCACGTAGTCGACGAGATCCGCCGCGCATTTGATGATGCCATCGGCGTCGTGAGTGTGGCCAAGGAAGATGGTTCAGTCCTTACCGGTGGTGGCTCTGTCATCGCCTCTCTATCGAGGGATTTGAGATCATACGCAGAAGGCATTGGGGGTCGCGAGCAAATGGCCATCGAGGCCTTTGCCGGAGCGCTTGAAGTCATCCCAAGAACACTAGCCGAAAATGCTGGACTTGATCCAGTGAATACCATTATCGAAGTTCGCAAGGCTCATGCAGAGGGCAAATCTACCTATGGCGTCAACGTCATCGACGGTGGTGTCATGGATATGAGAGCAGCCAATGTTCTCGAACCCGTTCGTGTAGTCGAACAAGCGATTCAATCGGCCACTGAGACCGCAGTTATGATTCTCAGAATCGACGACGTCATCTCCAGCCGAGCTGGTGGTGGCGGTGGCATGCCTGACATGGGCGGCATGGACATGGGTGGCATGGGTGGCTTCTAGTCACGAGCGGCTCGCAGGCTCCCTTTGACCCCCATAGGTTGAAGAATCGAATTCAGGTGGACGTCTTGTTCAGCCCGTAGGGCTGGTGTGGTGTTTCGTCCATGAGTGCGGTCGTAAAGGTCTGGATTGATGAGGGCTGCATCACCTGTGATGCTTGTGAAAACATCTGTCCTGAGGTTTTTCATGTCGAAGAAGACAGTTGTGTAATCGTCGATGGTGTGAATCCCAGCGAGTGGGGTGACGACATCATTGAAGCCGCTGATGCTTGTCCAGTGGATGTCATACTTTTCGAGGTTGCAGGAAGCGATGAGCCCACTGCGGAAGAAACGCCTGCAACGGTAGTCGAGGAAGCCCCTGCGGCTGCAGCAGTTGTTGAACCAGTAGGCGATGGCGCATTGGATGCAGTCATGGCTGGCGACCGAGACTTACACATCCTTTTCGGAAGTCAATCTGGAAATGCCGAAGGACTCTGCTCTCTAATTGCAAAGAAGGCTGCTGATTATGGCCTCGTGGGTCATGTTCACGACATGGACGGCTTTGATTTGGGTAGCATGGCCGGAATGAAGCGGATCCTCATCGCCTGTTCTACATGGGGCGAAGGTGAACAACCGGATAACGCTGAGGAGTTGTATAATGCAGCCAAGGGTTCGGGCAAGATTCTTCCAAACACACATTTCTCTGTGTGCGCTCTAGGCGATACATCCTACGAATTCTTCTGTCAATCAGGAAAGGAATGGGATGAGGTACTCGAGGCCATGGGTGGCACCCGAATCCATGACCGTGTTGATTGTGATGTCGATTATGACGCACCTGCTGGTATTTGGATGGCTGAAGCACTTTCACGAATCGCTTGTATCGATGATAGCGGCACATTCCAAGAAGATTTGGTCGCAGAAATGATGGCTCACGCTGCTGGAGACTCGGCGAGTGCTAGCAGTGGAGATGTCGCCATTGTAGCGATGCCCGAGATTCAATTGGTAGCGAACATATTCCGGTATGATGCCGATACGGGGGAAACAGGTTCAGACGCGTGGGCTTTCTCGATCCCTGGACATTACAGTGTTCTAGACTTACTTCGTTCACTCAAAGCCACACAGGACGGTTCCTTGACCTTCCGAGATGGTGCTGCAGATGATCCGACGACGGGCGTTTGTGTCAATGGGCGTTTGGTCCTCCCGGGGATGACTCGACTATGCGATCTTGTGCGTGACAAGGGAGATGGTGCTCAAATCCGAATCGAGCCCGTCGCTGCATACGATGTGATTCGAGATTTGGTCGTCGATTACAGTTCATATGACAATCTACGAGCGGCTTCGAAACCGTGGTTCGTCGGTGGACAGCGAGAAGGAACCTTTGCAGGAAATGAAGTCATTGGCACAATGGATGCCGTTGTGGCCACCGAATTACATGCTTCCAATGATATTGCAAGTCCCCAATTGTTGCATGCCACCAGTGACGCAGTCCCTTACAACCGATCCTACATGGGTCCTGCAATTGTGAACCACCTTTGGAACCGTTCTTGCGATCCGAGAATTTCAGATAAATCCCGAACTGCAATTATCGAAGCTTTGGCCGATACAAACGGTGTCAAATCCGAGACGGATATCGCCAGCATCCACCGACAGGGAGACATGGGTGCAAATGCGGCAAAATCCGTTCTTCAAGCCAAGACTGCAGTCCTTGCTCACGATGGTTACAATGGCCGTCATGGCAAACATGTTTGGTGGTATACTTGGTCGATTAAGAGCAGTGGAAAGGTGAATGAGACCACACTCTATAGAACTGTATTGGGCCCGATGGGTCTGGCGAACAATGCATTGTCTGGCGTATCTGCTCGAATGATCTTCGGATTTACTCGAACCGGTCGGCCGATGTTTAACGAATTACTTGGAATGGTGGCCCCACCGGCCGGAATTGGAAAGATGCCGAAGCAATTCAATTCCGTCGTCGAAAATCACCACGAAGTGATTTCAATCTTCAATGAAATGGATGGTCGATTCTAATGCCAACTCGATATGCCTATCACCCCGGAAACGTTGCTCACAGCAACGCCATCGAGGTTGCCGACACAATGCCCCTTGCGGCGGAGTCGCTTGGAATCGAATTGGTTCCACTCGATGGTGCAACAAGTTGCGGTGCAGGGATTATCCGTCAGGCAAATGCCGATTTACAAGTGGCTCTCAATGCGCGCACATTGGCTCAAGCAGAAGCGATGGGCCTCGATATCATCACACCTTGTGCTACGACTGCCGCGACACTACACGAGGATCTTACATCACTCCGAAACGATGGAAAGTTGATGGCCAAAACAAATGACATTCTTGAGCGAAATTGCGGAATGACATTGACGGGAGATGTCAATGTCCACCATCTTCTCCATGTGATTGTCGACGAACTGGGAATCGATTCTGTCAAAGCTGCTGTAAAGAACACATTTGAGTTCAACATTGCAGGGTATTATGGCCCCAATATACAGCAGGAAGGTGCCTGTGGAGGTGACGATGTATTCGACCCTGATTATCTTGAGCAGGTCATCGCAGCTGTTGGTGGGAAGCCGGTCGATTGGTCTAGCCGAACACAGAGTGTTGGTGTACCCGGTATTTTCTCGGAAGAAAAAACGGTGATGAAACAAACTGCTGCGGTATTGGCAGACGCCAAATCCGAGGGTGCTCAGTTGGTTGTCAGCGCATGCAACTTGTCACATATGTTGTTGGATGTATATCAGGGGAAGGCGGGAAAGACCACCGGTCAGGCGACAAAAGTTCCCGCCATACATCTGACCGAACTCTTGGCATTTGCATTCGGACACCATATCGATCGATTGGCACAACTACGAACACGTGTACTTGTGATTGGCGACTAATCGTCACTCCCGTGTAATATTCGAACGATATCTTGTGCAAGATTGACCGACAATCCAGGCACCTGCACGATTTCTTCATCCGTCGCACTCGCCAAAGCCGCCATCGTCGGCCAACGCTCTAGAATTCGAGATGCCAATGCCGGGCCGATTCCCGGCACCTGTTCGAGCATTGAGCGCGTAATCCCATGCATCTCTCTGCGCCTCTGCTCCGACAGAGGTCCTTCAGAGGCATCAAGGATTGGTGATGCAGGGTCAAAGACACCATTTGCTGCTACATCGGCTGCATTTATCGCTGTGTTTTCCACATCATCCGAGACGTGGTCTGGGTGTTCACTTGCTCGCATTCGATTTTGAGCTGTTTCCGAAAGTTGTTCCAACATTTTGGTTTCTCTACGTGCAGATACCGCGATAAATCGCGCCGTTTCGGCAGTATCTGAAGAGGTGACCACAGGTAGACCATAATCCAGTGTCAATGTCGCCAATGCTCCCATAATCGCCTGCCCACTCACAGCACGGTGTTGAAACAAATCATTCCCTTCGACGACGAGCAGGGCCCTCGGTGCGGCCCCAACCAAACGACCTGCTTGGTCGAGAAGCCGTCCATCGAGCAAACTGTCGACAAAATCCCTGGTTCCTTTCCTCTCAATGAGAATCCTGTCACTGATTTTGATATCCCCAACGGGCAAATTGACGACCTCGACAGTCAACCCCTCTTGCCGCAAGCGTGCTGCGAGCGCACTCTTCCCCTCTCTGTGATCGATGGAAACGATCACACCATCTCCTTCGGGTAAATGGATGTCTTCGCGTATGTTTTGTACCAATGTTTCCGCAGCGATGACTGGAGATTCAACGATCAATCGATTAGACTCCGACTCCGATGGATAAGAATCGAGCCCAATCTGTCCCGTAGGTCGCATTTTTCGTGCCAAATCCTTGGCATCGATTTGCGGTTCAATTTCAGGCTGAGTAACGACAATTTTAGGCGCCACAGTATCATCGATTTCAGGCGCCAAGCGAACTGACTCTGTTTCCAGAAAATCAGCGGTAGGGCTACCGTCGTCCAATGTGAACGGGTGAAGATTCGAGCCTTCGGAAGCAATAGGCGCGCCTCCGCGCTTGCGGCGTACTTGTTGGATAGATCGAAACATTCTCTCTTCTCGAAATTTTGCAGAGGCTCTGGCTCCTTCATCCCGCGTCCCCTTTGCAATCAGTACGTGAACCGTCCCTGCACGCTGCCGACCGGTCCGACCTCTTCGCTGTATGGTCCGTATTTCACTCCCTACGGGTTCGTAAAAGATTACCAAATCAGCATTGGGAACATCAAGCCCCTCTTCACCGACACTGGTGGCCACCAATACATTCGCTTCGCCGGAACGGAAAGCATCGAGACTCTCGAGTTGGACTTTTTGACTCATCCCTGCTGAACCATCTCGGCTGGCTTGCCCCACAAATCGCTGAGGTAGCGCGCCATCAACATCGGCAAGGATCCGTGAAATTTCCTCTACCGTATCTCTAAAGTTGGCGAATACAATGATTCGACTTTCCGGACTTTCCTTGAGTTGTCTTCGTACCATACGCCGGACCATCGTCACCTTGTTGTGGCATTCATCCATCGTGGAAAGTGTATCTTTAAGCTGAACAATTCTAGGGTCTGCGGCAAATTCCTTCGCGGATTTTTTCTCATCATTACCACCCTTCCCGATTCTAGAGAGAGCCTCTCTGGTGGCGGCTACACCTTGACATAATAGCGAAGATATGAGGTTGTTCAGACGCATGGCGATTCCATTTTCCTTAGCCGCTCTATAGCCAAAAGACTCCCCATTTCCTATCGAAATTGAAATACGCTTTTGCGCTTCTTGTAATCCGCCCGCTGTGATATGACCTTGTCGGGTGTAAAATCCGAGTCTACGCAAACGATCGACAATCCGGTCAAGCCAGATTTGCAGTGGTTGCGCCAATACCCGCAATTCCTCAGGCACCACGACGGGTACATCGTTGACCTCTAGTCCGGTCGCATAGGGGGCGAGTAGAGCATCACCTGGTGGGCGAGCATGGATATTGACAATACGCAATCGCTCGCAAACTTCGTTGATTTCAGCCTCGACGTGTCCAGGGCTGGCCGTTGCTGCGAGGACCAATCCATCCGGGTTCTGTTCCGCAAAGAGGTCGCCGACCTGAGCCATCGCATGATTTCCAGTGGCTCTGTGTGCTTCGTCTACGATTAGCAGGGCCACATCACCAAGATGGGTGATTCCATTCTGAACATCGTTGCGAACCACTTGTGGCGTTGCGACCACGATTGTAGCTGATTCCCAAATTGCACGCCTCTTTTTCGGTGATACGGCCCCAGTCAACCCTACAATTTCCTCATCATCGGGCAGATTGAGTAAATTGTTCAAGTCCGAAAGATGTTGATTGACCAATGCATTGGTGGGTGCGAGCATGATTCCCCTGCCACCAGGTTCTCGAAGGCGTTCGGCGAGAGCCATGACCTCAATCGGAGTTTTCCCCATCCCGGTTGGTAGAACGAGCAAAGTCGATGCACTGAGGCAATGATCCAATGCAGATAGCTGATACGCTCGCGCCTCAATCGCCCCTTGAACGAGTAAGTCGTGACGAATCGTAGCAGACATGGCCAACCTGCGTTTACGCCGAGGTTCTTAGGCAAATCGCTTTGTCAAACCGCATCACGGCGTAGTGGAAGGCCCCCCGTAGGGGGTCCTCCCAAACCGAGCCGTTCATATACGGGATGTAGGTCGGAGGGCCGCTCAACACTGGGCGTCCAGACACCACCGGGCAATGCAACAGTATCCCATACAGCCGTCGATTCCACTTGTGAATCTCGGTTTGGTGTCACGGTCGCCCCTGAAGTGAAGGGCCGGCATACTGCCGCTTCGGCGGCTTATTCCGTCAAAAAAACTGGAGGAACCCAAATGGGAGATACGCACCGCCCGAAGAAGGGTAGCATGGGCTTTGGCCCGCGAAAGAGGGCCAACAGGCCCTATGGGCGTGTCAAGAGTTGGCCATCCAGTGATTCTGATGAGGTCCGAGTGCAGGGCTTTGCTGGCTGGAAAGCAGGAATGACCCATGTATTGATGCGTGATCTCAATCCAGGTAGCCCAAGTGCTGGTGCTGAAGTTCGCAAAGCCGTCACCGTTGTCGAAGTACCGCCGATGCGCGTTCTTGCCGTCCGTGGTTACAAAATGACTCCCTATGGCAAGCAGTCCGCCGGTGAGGCTTGGGCGAGTGCCGAAAAACTCGGAGATGTGATGCCGAGCCTACCTCGTCGTATGCCTGAACGCAAGGAGCACGATATTGAGGCACATCTCGATAAACTTAGAGAATCCAATTTATCTGAAATCCGAATCATTGTCGCTACAAACCCCGACAAAATATCCGCAGTGGGTAGCAAGACACCTGAAATCATGGAAATGGGAATGACAGGT
>CAZXVR010000023.1:0-16493 GCA_964644485.1 uncultured Candidatus Poseidoniales archaeon
GGTCATGTCGCGAGACTGGGATGGTGAGAGTACATATCTATTCATTTTCAATCAAGATTCCAATTCTTACATGTCGAGTCTTTGGAGTCAGAACGTCGGCAGACTGTTGGATACAATGCCCGAAAATTCCCATGTCTTCTTCGGTTCATTCGACAGCGATTATCGAAATGACATCGATGCCATGAACAATCGCGTGAATTCGTATCGGAATGGTTTGAGTGAAGATGGCAAAACATGGGTGGATACCCACGTCCACTATATCGATCAGCAAGGGGGTGCCATCGGCGGTGCGCTTGGCAGCGTAATCAGTGATTGGAGCTCGTTCTACTATGGGATTGATCGGTTCCAGCAATGGCGTGAAATCGGTTCACTCTACAATTGGGCCGGCACACATGGAGTGCAATATCGCTTCGATTACATTGCCAAAATGCCCCTACAGTTCAACTCAGAGTTCCCTACGGAAATGCGGCGCCATGACCCTGGTGTCACCGTAGTTGACATCATGGTCGCACAACGACATAGCGGAGGTTGGAGCGGTGGCCATTCTTCATTGGCCAATGGCTCATTCCCAAATGCGTCTGTGATGGAAGGATTCAACACAATGGAACTCTACATGCATCATGGCTGCAGCGAACATCGTGATCGGTATCAGAAGAGTGACGGATCATATGGTGGGTGTCACGAATGGGATTACAGCCAATACATGCAAATTTGCGATGAGGTTGGAAACGCCTCTACGTGCAGCACCGAATTCGGATATTGGATTACGACATACGGGCGCGAAGGCCGCTGGTTAACCGATATTTCACCACGTTTGTTTGAACTCACCGAAGGAGGCGACCATATGTTCCGATATCGAGGTGCCAACGGTGGTTGGCTCAATGTCAGTGTCTACCTTTCCAATTGGGAAGACGATGGCCTTCGAGCAACAGGAGGTGAGTTGGCATTCAATGGTGGTTCATTCAGGGGTGAATACAACAACGAGTCACAATACAAGCGCGTCCACGATTTACAAATCCCAGAAGGGACTGAGAGAATCGAAATCTATGCAGTGATCACCGGCCATGGATTTGGCAAGGACAACGCCAACTGTGCTGAATTCTGCAACCACGAACACCGATACAGTATGAACGGATATGTGACACAGGAAGATCACCCCATGGCTGGAAACAGCACGGTTGGTAGCGACAACGAGGGTTGTGCAAAGGAGATGCACAATGGTGCCCAAGCCAATCAGTTGGGTTCGTGGCCCTATGGCCGTGCAGGATGGTGTGCTGGACAAGATGTCAAACCGTGGACATATGACATCACGAATTGGATTGACTCATCTGGAATCCTAAACAGCCTGAGGTATCAGGGATTGTATAACGGACAAAATTACGTTCCCCAGAACGAACAATCTGGAGCCAATCAGAACATCCATGCCAACATTTGGGTGATCTACTATACCAATATCAGTGCGCAAAGTGGCCCACAGTTCGATTCGACGCCCACACCCTCACCGGTTGAGGTGGATGGGGGTCACTCATTCACAACCGTTGAGGTTCTGAGAGAAGAGGAATGTTCAACCGAAGATGAATGATTCTCTAGACTGGTTGCAATGGCGGTGGAGCTGGGAAGGCTTGCACGTCCGATGCTACATCCGGCGTTTCTAGCAAATTGTAATTCGAATCCCGTCGCTTTGCAACGAACCCGGCTCTGCGAACCGCTTCTTGCAACTCGACCTCAAGCGCACAGGTTTTGTCGGTGCCAGAGGCTGATACCACATTCTCTTCCATCATCGTCGAGCCAATATCATCTGCGCCACCAAACAAAGCCATCTGTGCCACATCAAGGCCCATGGTTGGCCATGAACCTTGGATGTGTGGGATGTTGTCAAAGAAAAGTCTGGAAATGGCCACGTGACGAAGGTATTCGGTCGGTCCAGCACCCAATTCAGTCCGATTTCGACCCTTATTCCTCTTTCCGAATACATTGGTTTCGAGTTGTACGGGCCATGCGACAAAGGAGGTAAATCCAGTCCACCCTTTGTCGTGAGCTTGGTCCTGAAGTTGCCGGACACGATCCATGTGTTTTACACGGTCAAGCGCATTTTCACCGAATCCGATGACATTGGTTGCTGAAGTTGTCAAACCCAATGATTGCGCTTCATGCATCACACGCAACCAATTGTCTGCACTCCCTTTCTTTGGTGATATGTCTAGACGGACATTGTCCACGAGCATCTCTGCTCCTCCTCCTGGCAAGCCGTGCATCCCCGCATCCTTGAGTGCCACAAGCACATCAAGTGTTGACATGTCACAGACTTCTGCAATTCCTTCAATTTCGATTGGCGAGAAACAATCTAGCGCGATGGAGGGGTGTTCCTTTCGCAAAAAACGAATCAAATCGGTATACCACTCAAGTGGTAGGTCCGGGTTTACTCCACCCTGCATCAAAACTCGAACACCCTCAACATCTTCCAGTTCAGCGAATCGCGCTGAGATTTGCTCATAGGTTTGCGTATAAGTTTCTGAATGTCCAGGGGGTCGATAAAATGAGCAAAACTGGCAGTTGATTGTGCAGACATTTGTGTAGTTCACATTCCGATCAATCATGTATGTAACCTGATTTCCAGGATTCACCATTTTCCGGCGCTCAAATGCAGCACTGCGCAAGAGATTGAAGTCGGCTTCATCATACAAAATCGCTGCATCTTCAACGCTCAGACGTGGTGGAGATGGCCCACGCTGCGCCTCAAGAATATCCTGCCACAATTCGAGCCCTCAGTTGGAGCCGACGAGCGCTTCAATTTCAGTGATTTCCTTCGGACATTTTGCCGTCAGCACGACAGGTCCCGATTCTGTGATTAGTACATCATCTTCAATCCGAACTCCGATGCCGGCCCACTTCGGATCGATATTGACATCCTCACGCCATGCACCGAAATACAATCCAGGCTCTATCGTCAATACCATTCCGGGTGTCAGCACTCTTTCGGGTTGATTGTCCCCTTGCCGCCCTCCGCCGACATCATGAACATCAAGGCCGAGGAAGTGACCCGTTCCGTGCATGAAGAATTGGCGGTAAAGTCCATTGAAATCGTCACCCAGTGCCTCTTCAAAGGAGCATTCAAGGATACCCAAATCGATGAGCCCTTGAGCCAACACTCGTGAAGTTGCCTCGTGCATCGCACCCCATGGGGAACCGGCTTGGCAAGCCTCTATCCCAGCCAATTCCGCCTTGAGAACAAGTTCGTAAATGGCTCGCTGAGCACCTGAAAACTTCCCATTCGTGGGAAACGTTCTGGTGATATCACTTGCGTAGCCATCAATTTCACAGCCCGCATCGATCAGCACCAAATCTCCATCATCCATGACATCTGAGTTTTCGTTGTAATGTAGAATTGTTGCATTGTCTCCACTTCCGACAATGCTCGGGTATGCCCATTCTGACTGGTGGTAAAGGAAGCAACCCTCAATGATAGACTGCATGTGCCACTCTCCCATCCCTGCTTTGCATTGGCGCATCGCCTCGACATGAGCGTATGCTGCCAAATCAGCTGCATACTGCATCAATGCAATTTCACCCTCTGATTTGATTACGCGTAGTTCATCGAGTATAGGTCGTGGATTCTGGGGGTCTTCATGCAAAGCCAGTTCGACAATTTCATCGACCGAACGATCTAGAGATTGGATGTGATATATGTTCTCAACATTGTCAAGCAACTGTGAGAGATTATCACTTAGGTCCTCGCGACTGATGGTTTCGTCCACTGGCCAATTCGCAAGTGCTCCTTCTAGCCCTGGCCTCCTTCCTGTCCATGTCTCCTTTACGATGTCGCGGGGTTGGACATAGAGGCGACACTTCCAATTGTCACCGTCATGATAGAATGCAGCCACTCCATCCTCTCCATGCCATCCTGTGAGGTAGTGGAGGTAGGAGTTGAATCGATGGCGATGGTGCGTATCTCGGCTTCGAATGGACACCGGGTTGTTGACGATGATTGCAACAGCATCGGTTGGCAATTCTGAACAGAAATCGTGCTGCCGCTTCCTCATCTCGGAATGCGAGATTCCTTCAGGGCGTTCGCCCAAGGCCGAGGTCACCCTCTCATACATCGACATTGCCGACTCGCTGACCCTTCATGAGACATTCGGGTCATTCTCGTTTCCACTTGGGGATTGAAGTTGGCCCACCTGAATACTGACGAATTGTAGCAAGAACTGCGAGCAGAGCCAGAATGACGATGACAACAATGCCGATGATTGACAATAATCCCATGCCCTCATCGGCAACGAATGTCGGGTCAGAAGGGGTATTTTGCACACCGAATTCAATCGTAATCGTATCACTGTCCCCATTATCATCCGTCACTTCAAGCATCAAGGTGTGAGGGGTCGATAGATCATCCGGGCATTGCAGTTGCCTCGACCATCCAGTCATCATGGGCTCTTCATCGATATACCATGTGCAGATGAGTCCCGATTGATCGTTATTGGTATCGGTTGAATCTCCACATTCTACGAGCCATTGTTGGCTATCGGTGAGAGTAATTCTATCTCCATCTTCTAGAGCCTGACCCCCGATTCTTAGGGCGGCGACGGGTTCTTGATTGGCGATGCTGAAGTTGTGAGATACAGCATCAGAGAATCCAGCATCGTCTGCGACAGTCAATGTGAGTGTGTAGTTTCCAGAAGTTGAGGCATCTACGTCAAAAGTACGGAGGTCAATTCCATTCTCAATCGTCTTTTCCCCTGACTCATCTTCGAGAATCCATAGGAAAACCAAACCCTCCTGCCCCCAATATTGATCACTACTTCCACTACCATCAAATTGAATGATTCCAGAGAACTCATCAGAACTGGTTGGGCCATCGATTAGTGCTGTAGGTGGGCTGTTATCGATTCCGACTGGTAAGCAAGCACATGCTGAGTATAGCCCCTCATCGGACACTGCTCTGACCAGAACCGAGTATTCCCCATCAGCATAGTGGGTTGTATCCAGCGTAAGGACCTGATTTGTATTCGAAATCGCCGGACTCATGTTGCTCCATTGAATCGATTCGGGTGCCTCAAACAAAGGCTGCATACATGATATTGCAACATCACTGCTATTGCTAATTGCCCATTGGGCTCCAACGTATCCCCCTCCATCCATCGCTGTTGCCTGTAATTCAATCATACCTGTGAGTTGGTTCGGCAGGTTGTCTAGGACAATATTGGGTGCCAATACATCTTGACCCCCTCCCTGGGAAAACAGAATAAGTCTCGCAGAATCATGCTGGTTGTTGGTGTCCTCCGCCTCAATGTTGAGTAGGCAAGAGCAGGGAGCATAGTCTGTGAAATTGAAATCGAGCGAATAGCTCCAAGAGTTTCTGCTAGAACCATGTGAATCACCACTTTCGGTAAGGCTGTCTAGTAAATCTCCTTCACCAATCAATTCGAATCTATCGAAAATTTTCCATGTCAGGGAAACTGGGGGCTCTTCATCAATGTAGGTCCCCGTAATGTTGAGGCTCGACTCAATATGTATCCCCTGGTATTGATCGATAATCAGTTGTGGCGAATCATCTGCAGCAGATGATTCGGATAGCCCTAGGGGCATGAGCAAAATCAGCATGCAGAAGGCTGCACCGAGCCGACTGATTGCACTCACCATGTGTTCAGGGCGACCTGCCCCAATTTGAATCGTTGGTCTGATTGAGCGCCCTTAAGGGCGCTTTTTCGACAAAGTCAAACTCATTCGAAGTTATCACAGTGTTGACCTTGTCCGGGGAAGCTCGTCGGCTCACGTGGGTTGGTGTACCATTTTTCTTCACACTTGTTTGTGTAACCATCTTGGTCAACATCGATAATCGCATCTGCAGCATCGAATGGATCGAATTGGAAGTAGTATTCCCAGCCTGAGGCCATGTCATCATTGTCATGGTCTTGGTAGAATACCTCTGGACCATCTTCTAGACCGTCCCCCTCCGTATCGTTATGGACTGGACTCGTTCCATTCAACAGTTCCTCGTAATTGGTGAAATTCTCCAAGTCATCATAGAACTGGCCCCCCGCTTCGGTTGTGGGGTCAATGTGGCAGTTGAACGTCGTCGGGTCGTTGTGTGAAGGGCAATACCGATTCAACAGGTTTGTTCGATTCAAACCATCTTGGTCAAAGTCCTCTTCGCCATCTTCTATCCCATCCAAGTCGCTGTCAATCATACTTGGATCCATCGGGCCTCTAGCACCCATTGCTTGCAATTCTTCTGAGTTAGAAAGACCCAATTCTAGAGCCTTGTCCGACCAGTAAACCTCCCAACCATCAGCCAGCCTGTCTCCGTCTGTATCGTCATCAACAGGGTTGGTATCCCAACGATCTGGAGCCTCCATCGCGTTAGGTAGAGTATCATTGTCGATATCGAAGTTGGCATCGGGCAAACTACCCAATGCAGGATCTAGGGCCCATCTACCTCCTTCTGCAGGCATTGAGAAGCCCGTCAGGTTCATTTCCCAAATGAAGTATTTCGGGTCGGGTTTGCCATCGTTATCCGCATCGCCTGGGCTACCGGACCATTCCTGTATACCATTGAGGTAAATCCAGCCACCAGGGGCCTTCTCACAAGATGCATCCTCACAACCGACGGGTCGCCATGTGCTCATCGAAACCCACTATGAGTGCGAGCGCGTATTTTCGGTGGTTGATTCAACCTGCATCTCCCATCCATCCAACATACCATCATTGTCTGTATCGTTGACCAGTGGGTTCGTTGCAGACTGCCAAGGCCGGGGGATAAAGAGAACTTCATCACCATCATTCAGCGTATCGTTATCGGTATCCGAATTGTTGGCGTGGGTGATGTATTGATCTAGTCCTAGAGCGATTTCTTCACCATCTTCTAGACCATCGTTATCCGTATCGAACATGGATGCATTGGTGGTGTATGGGACGCCATCCCAGACGAATCCATCCACGGCTTCCGTGTAATCTTCCAGGTTATCGCTGTCGGTATCCCTGTTGCTAGCGTTGGTGTAAGTGATGTAGTATTCACGACTGTCATTGAGGCCATCACCATCGGTGTCGAAAACACCGGGGTCACTGTACACATGAACTTCGTTCACACCACGGTTGACAACTCGAATCGTCCACCCCATAACCTCGATTCCATCGAGGAGTCCATCACCATCTGTGTCGGGGTTGAGTGGATCGCTTGAGCGACCGTCAATGACACCATCTCCGTCCCTGTCGCGAGCTTCGTATTCATCCAAATTCGTGAATCGCTCATCGTGTTCAACAATGTTCATCCACACGAAGCTTCGCTCGGTAATCTCTTGATTCACTTGAGCGTTAATTGAGTAAACGAAACCATCACAAGGGGCTGTAAGAGGAATGAGCTCGTATTGTGAACCGCCTGAACTGGCTCCTGAAAGTGTAACCTTTGCCCATGCGACCGTCTGGTTGACCGTAACCTCTTGGTAGAGGTCGACAGATAGTGAGTGGACACGCGCAAACCCTTCAAACTCAGTAAGGCGGACATCACCGTTACCATTCTGGTCGAACCCATCATGGTCGGGATCATCGATACCATTGCTACCGTTTCGAGGATTTAATCCATTGTTGGCTTCCCAACCATCAGGCATGAAATCATCATCCGTATCAGCATCCGTTGGGTCGGTGAATTGGGAAGCACCCCATGTGTAGGCTACTTGGTATTCCTCAACGTTGGACAATCCGTCACCATCGGAATCAGAGAATGAATCGGTCGCGTTAGCAGGGTCTAGGATTTCGACATAACAGAACTCGAATCCATCCGGCATACCATCGCCATCCGTATCCCAGTCACCTGGGCCGTTTGCTCGGCCATCCCCATCCATGTCTTCTTCGAACCATGCGAGATTTTCCTCGACGATTCGCGCATGCGTAAATGGTGCATCAATCGACATTGTGCTGACTGTGTTACCACAATACGAGTCGATGTTGATGTTTCCAAATGCCACCTCAACTTCATCGCCAATGAGGTCGCCATCACTGTCCTCAGACCAAGGGTTTGTCCCATATCTCTCTTCGATGTAATTTGGCATCGTATCAAAGTCGACGTCTAGTACGGTGTCGCAGGAGTGGCGTCCTGTGAAAGAATCCTCAAGTTGGTTCCATTCATCAATACCGAATGCTTCAATCCAATCTGCCACAACTTGTGGGCTCAGCAGGCTACATTCCCAATTTGCATCGGTTGGGTTCATCAGGGTAAATGGGACTCCATCAGCTCCGATTACGGTCTGCTGGTGGAGAACCTCCCATCCATCGTTAAGCCCATCTGAATCGCTGTCGCGCAAGTTTGGGTTTGTTCCGTATTCCGCCTCCTCAGCATTTGGCAACCCGTCACGATCTGGGTCACCCATAGGACCATTGTCGGGGTCGGGGAATGTTTCATTGTTCTCTCCGGTCGTGACATCATCCTCATTCGGGTTCTGACTGGATTCAATCTCACCAAAGTCGGCATCACCATCATCGAGTGGGTCTAGGCCGTTTGCAACCTCCCATCCGTCCAGTAAACCGTCTCCATCCGTATCATCATTATCGAATTCAGTACCGTATTGGGTAATTTCCATGCGGTCACTCAACCCATCCTCATCGGTATCTTGTCCCTCGCGTTGCGTTTCATCATCCGGGGCCTGAATATCATCTCCTGCCCCCTCGAATCCAGCAGAATCGAGTGTTTCTAACGCTGAACCGACGATTGTATACATGCCGGCTAAGCAGATTGTTGCGGTAATTGCGACGACAGCCCATTGATTGTGATTCAATCCCATATGTTTCATCTCCACAGGGTGCGTAGCACCCTTCGACTCTTTGGCGACACGACGCTTTACACTTAATGCTTGAGTGAGGCCGTGTGGCGTAGTATCGTGTAAATCCAGACAGTTATGAGACTATTCTGCAATTGTCCGGCGACTTTCCAATCTGATATGGTGCCCATCCGCTTCTGATGACCACGTCGCCTTAGCAGCACGACCTTCTGCCCTCTCCCAGCAACCGATCAGTCGCCCCACGACAATCGCTGGGTGGAATGCTGCTGGCATGAGTAGGTCAACACCACCATGCGCATCAACTTCGACCGCTTCAATTACGCAACCCAGGCCCTGTGTAGCCAGGTGCCGATTCGAAACCGATTTCCAGTTATCGGCTTCGGCGACGAGAACCAATTCACCCGATGCTAGGAATTGTTTTCTCGCAGCCTCTGCCATTGCATCCCAGAGGACAATTTTTTCCTTTTCATCCACTCCACTCCATTCAGTGCGTGCATCGGTGGAACGGTTTGTATCTGCCATGTATGGTGTGGACAAGGCCACAAATCGAACCAACAAATCTTGATGCAACATCATCACTCGATTTCCCTCCACGGTCCACACACCCTCCGTTTCGTGTCGAGCACGGTTGTAAATTCGCTCATCACCTGAGGGGTTTCCATTGAGATCTAACCACGATAAAACGGATTTTTTCGGTGAGGGAATCTCTCTCGAATCGTGGGTAGACTGAACAACGGTCTCCCCAGCTCCGCGATCGGACCATTGGAATTTGTATCGAGATTCTTGGATGCATTCCCATGCTGCATTCCCCATGCCAGCTGCGATTGCAGTATGTCCTCGATTGGCCACTAGCAGGGTTGCCCCATTGGAAGCGGTTTCAAGAACCTCAAATTGGCCCATCCCTCTCTCATCCCAATCAGAGTTCACGATTGCAACACGCTTCTTTTGCTGTCCCAGCCAGGACTTGGGGAGAGGTGGTGAAAAACTCCACCTCCATTCTTCAGATTCAGCCGATGCATAGGCCAATCTTCGACCCAATGTCTGGTTCGTATCCGCTTCCAATTCTGCGAACCATCTCTCAAATGCGGGAAGTGTAACACACCAAACTGAAGCGTCACCCGCTCCAGTATCTACGATTAAGCCAACATCATTTGGGAGGTATCTCTGTTGTAATTTTTCGATTAGCCATGGTGTCGATTCGTCCATTGTGTCATCGATTAGTGGCACGAAATCACCTACGAAAAGTCTCGAAATTCATCCGATGCATCCTCATCTCTTCGTTTCGGCTTCTTGCTCGGCATTCGTGTAATATCTTGAATCCGCTTGACTTGTTCAGGCCGCGCTGTCGGCCTACGGGCCGCCCCTTCATCCGGATTTGTGTGTGTGGGGATCCCACGTTTGTCCGGACGGGTGTCCATGATTGGCCGCCGGTCCCGCTGTCGCCCAGATTCTAGCTGCTTCCCTTGGATTCCAAGGCTGCGACGATGTGCGCCTCTGTAGGCTGCTGGACCAATCAATCTCTCCAGTGTCCTCATCCCCTTGTCAACAGGTTTCGGCCTTTTGGTCCACCAACGCTCGGGGAGTGGCTGTGCTCGTGCAAGTCGGCTTGATTTCATATCACGCATACGATTTCTCAATCGATTCTTGAATGGCCTATCTCGCTCTTTGGGCAGCCTGACAACCAACCAACCAGGGAATCCGATATCGAAAATGTTGCCATTTACTGTAACGAGTAAGCCCTTCAACAAGAGATGGTTTCCAATGGGCATTTTGTTGTCATCTCCCGACACTTTTTGGCCCTTCATCTTCTTTGCATACAGCATCATTGCGCGCTGATCTCGATGTTTGATGACACGTCGCTGCAGTCTCCTGAACCTGCGGGTGAAGACATGTAAACTCGCCAGCGAAATAGTCGTTCCAATACCCACCATGAGGTTTTGATTTGTTTCCATCCACGCCAACCACCCAAGCACAAACCATGCAGGTAGTAAAACAACCCAATTGATGAGAACCACTGCGAGTGGTGTGGTGTATGAGGGGGGCACCCCCCTTTCCACTGCCTCGTGCGCGAGGACCATCACATTGGCATTGAGTGCCTCATCCATACCCTTGTGCGCATGCAACGCAGCAAAGGGGTTCACTGGGGCATCATCAATCCAAGTTGTTTTTTCCTTCTCGTTTCCAATTGCAAGCGCCACTTCTAATTCATCCACATTCACCTGGAATCCAAGAATTCCAGCAAGTGCCTGAACCCTAGGGTCTTCAGGACTGGACTCATTGACTTCTTCAAACACATCGAGCGCATCAAACCATTCACCCAAATCAATCATGCACAGGGAGCAGGCGATTCGAGCCAGAGTTGAATCTGGGTGTGCCCTGACGAGGTCAAGGCATAGGTCGAGTGCTTCTTCACTCCTCCTTTGAGCACGGAGCATGGCTGCGCTTGCGATTTGTGCATGAAGCGACAAGCGGTCGCTATGTGCTGAACCAATGGTCGAATCGGGTGACCAGGATTTGAGTCGACGTTGCATATCGCGCAAGTGATCAATTGTAGAGTTATTTTCCCAATCATACAAGTCGTCATTACTCACACGCCCAGCCCAAGGGTCGAGCCATTCCATCGCCAAGGCGAGTAATTCTGGCTCATCATAGCCTTCGGGCTGTTCCATACCTCGTAGCGCTTCTTTTGCTGCATCAAATCGTCGACATGCAATGTGGCCTGTTGCAATAATCATCCGAGCCTCATCATCTTCGCCGCCTTGAATTGCGAGTACCTTACGCGCTTCTTCGATCGCTCTAGGCCACAGTCCTCGCAGGGCCGACTCAACCATTTTCGCGCGTCCTTTTTCAAGGCGGACCACCGCTTTGTCACCATCGATTTTTTCGGTTTGGAAATTCCGCAACGTCGCAATATCATCTGCTCTTGCAGCGATTTCGATGTGGTCACGCATCCAGTCACCTCCACCGGCCATGATGACACCTTCTCGACGCTCGTCTGGAGAAAGATCGAATTTGAGACCCCTAAGGTGGCCAAATCTTGCAGAAGAAAGAATCCAAGTTAACAGGAAAATCAGTTGCCCAGCAGCGATAAATTGCCATGTGCTTTGCAATAACAATTCTTCGGTCACTCGGTCGCCATAAGGCATCAACCCGCTAAATTCCTTGTATGTTTGGAGGACCAATAGAAGTACGACATAACCTGAAAACCCAGCCAATCCGAAGAAGAGAATCCGCCCTTGGACTTCTGGCTCGGTCCGAATATCCCGGGGTTGGGCGAGAATTACGCCACCTACGCCGGCAAATGTTTGACCTCCGAGAAACAAGTTCCGTGTCAATTCAAAGATAAACGCCAAACCGACGATTGCGACATTGAGCATCAGGTAAGAAGCCAACACCTCTTGCAATGTTTTCAAAGAGATAATTTTCCGCATGAACTCTGAATTTTCCACCATGGAATAGATGGCCTCGCCAAGAATTCCGCCGACATCGAGTAGTCGATTGGCATCTTCAGGCTGGTTGATGACGACGTGTACTAGAGTCACAATTCCATTGATTGCGGCCAAGGGCATGGTGGCTAGGAAAACCACAAGGAAGAGTGAAATCACCCTGCGCAAGAATCGGGGCGGATCCGGGTCGATTGGTGTTTTCCAACCCTTTGCAGTACGCCATTTTGACAGTAGCAGCGTATTCCAAGAAGCCCCCATGATGCGGCCATATGCAAAGATGGTCGGGGACATGAACACAAGTAGCGCATAACCGGCCCATTGAATCATAATCGCAGGTTCAAATCCAGAGTCTGGATTCGCGACAATCCACCCATAATACAAGATGGAAGCCAATATCATGATCATCGCAGAAGCGGTCCCGAAATACCCGATGAGTTGTGTTGAAATTTTCTCATGGATTAATCGTTTATTCATCGCACGAATTTGGGCATACATGGTCACGATTGGCGAAACGAAAATCGGTACTGATACGAAGACGATTGTAACGAACACAATAGGCTTGTAAAATGTCCCGGGCCCGATCAACAATTCCGCTACAATGAGCATCACTCCTCCCATCGCCATCAGATAGGACAGTACTCCCAACGATACACCTCGTAAATTCAGCAATTCCTTTGTTTGCATTTTTGTCCGAGTCAAACGGTGAACCTCAAACAGGTCATCATCAACTTCGAACGCCACTTGCAGATTCCCCAAACTGAGTGGGAGAATCCATTGCCACAACGTGACGGTCCCAATCGATGCAACAACGATTGGAATCAGCAGTCCGATATCGATTGTCCCGGCTTCGACCAGCTCAACTTCTGCCGAACTCAGAGGCAACAAGCAGATTAGCAGTGCGAGACCGCTTAGCAGCATCCGGGCGGTTCGCATCGTGCTTCGACTTCGGCCTTGGTTCTAAGCGCTTGCGACTCCACGCTGCGGGAACCGCAGCGTGACGCGCGCACGTGAGGGGTCAACGCGAACGCTGTAAAAATCGGTTAATCCGATCAAAAGCTTCGTTCAAGACATCCAGTTCGGCGAGGAACACAAGTCGGAAGTGCCCGGCGCCCATTTCATTGGAAAAACCGCTACCATGAACGAGGAGGACGTGTTCTTCATGGAGCAAATCAAGGACGAATTTTTTGTCGTCGTTTGCCCACTTGGAATCTGTCAATCGAACGAACATGTAGAATGCTCCCCCTGGTGTTTGGACCTCCAGCCCATCAATCTCTGAAATTCGCTCCAAGCACAGGTCTCGTTTGGCGAGGACCTTCCGTGTATATTCCTGCATCCATTCCTTCGATTGCTGGAGTCCTGCTAGATATCCCATTTGGGCCGGAGTTGAGGCACAGAGACGTGACCTTAGAAGGCGTTCGATTCCATCTCGAACAGCCCCCAATCTGTTCTTCGGGTCATGCAATGCCATGTATCCGATCCTCCATCCCGGCGCATAGTAGACCTTTGAGACGCCATTCAGTGTGAAAACAGGAACAGAGTGACTTCGTGAGGCCACACTGGTTTGTGTCCCAGTGAAATCGAGCTCATCATAAATCTCATCGGAAATAATCATGCAATTGGGCCATCTTTCTGCAATTGAAATCAAGCGATCTATTTCTTCGGAACTTGCGACGTTCCCAGTCGGGTTATTTGGATTGATGAGTACCAGTAGGCGCACGTTTTCATCCATTTTCGCCTCGACGTCATCGAAGTCTACGCGCCACCCATCATCCGCGTCGAGCCTGTACTCAACGGTCTGGGCCCCGAACAGCTGCGGGTAGGCCATGTAGGGTGGGTAATGTGGCCCTGGGGCCAGAACTTTGGTCCCCTCTTCGAGGGTGGCCGTGAAAATGATTTGGAGAGCTTCTGTAACACCGTGGCAAACGTAGACATCATCAGCGGCACAATTCCACCCCTTTGCACATTCGTCTTGTGCAATGGCCGAACGCAATTCTGGCAATCCATATGAGGGGGAATATCCAGTTTCGCCTCTCGACAAACTCTCTTGGAAAGCCTGTATCATGTGTCTAGGTGTGGGGAGTCCAGGGTAAGCGATTGGGTCACCAATGTTCAACTTGATAATTTCATGACCTTCAGCCTCTAATGCAGTTGCTGGTACAACAACATCTCGGATGGCATATTCAATCCGTGCCGCACGTTTGGAAACCGGGATTTCACTCATTCGAGCCCTCCCATACGCCGAACTTCAGCAAAATGCTCGGGCGAAACCGGTTGCACGCTAAGACGGGAGCCTTTGGCCAGCAAGGGCATCCCGTCTAAGGCTGGATTCTCTTTCATATCAGGCAATGTGACAATGACTTCCATCGCTTCGACGGGCTCAATATCCACCATCATCCAACGTGGATTTTTCGGTGTCGCTTTTGCATCAAAATAGTTTGAATCAGGGTCCTGCGCCGTGAAATCGGGATAGCCTTCTCGACAAACTTTAGCAACACCCGCAACATGTGGTGGCTTTGTGTTTGAGTGGTAGAATAGGACGAAGTCACCGATCATCATATCGTCTCTCATCGTGTTTCTCGCCTGATAGTTTCGAACCCCATCCCAATGTGTCCATTCGTCCTCAACAAGTTGCTCCCATGGATAGACGTGGGGTTCGGATTTCATCAACCAGTGTGCGACCATCGAGCCCCTAGGGGCTCGGCCCGGTTTGAAAGGCTTCACCATGCGTCGTCAGCGCTACTGAGCAGGACCGCATCGTACGACTCAGCAGCATCGAGTTGTGCAGCCACCGCCTGAGAACCACCGGCGAGCCCGGCCTTTCTACGCATGGCATCACTTCCTCCAGCGAGACCCCACCCCTCTTTGACAAAGAGTGCATAAATTGCTGGCAACAGAAGTAACGCGCTCAGTGCAGCAAATACAAGCAAAATGATGATGACGGTGACGAAGGGCTTCAGTGCGGGAATCGGAATAAGATAGGCTGTCATTAAACCGGCAGAGGTCACCACGAATGCTTCGAACAGAGACATTCCTGTACTGGCACAAGAATCCTGTATCGCTTCTAAACTCCCACCCAATTCCCGTACACGGTTGGCAATGTGGATTGAGAAATCGACACCGACTCCAACCAAAATTGAGCCGATCATCACAGTAACGAGTGAAAGTGTCACTGAGAATGAATCCATAACATACCATTGCATTGCAACGGTGAACACTACCGGCAATGTGGTCAAAACCGCATACCGAGCATCTCTGAAAACGAATCCCAATGTAATGACTGTAAACAGTAGAGCAAAGCCAAGTGACTGCCATTGGCTATCGACGATGAGGTTGTTGACGTCAATGGTGACAGCGGCCACACCGATGAGTGCACTCGGCTCAAAACCAAATCCATCCCTTTCGTCAGCTGCTTCATTGATCAGTGCTGCAGCGGTCTCCGTCTGCTTGACCGGCATGAACGGCATATCGATGTAAATCAATGAACGTTGGAAGTCCTTTGAAACAAAGAAGTGCCTTAATTCTGGAGTTAAACCATCATAGAATACAGAAATGAGGAAACTCTGTATTTCTGTACCGAGGGATTGATCTCGATCCAGTTCCATCAAGACCGTCCAAAACGTTGCACTCTCGTTGAATTCACCTCCAAACAGGATGTTGCACACCTCCTTCGGTACGTCTGGCATCGGTGCACAAAGTTGTCCAATGGTTTCTCGGCCGGAAACATTCACAGATGCACCCACCGATTTGATGAGGAACGCAATAGAAACGGCCGTAGTTTGGTCAACATTATTCGACATATTCGTTAAATTTTCAATTTTCTGTAAATTTTCAAACGGATCTTTTTGACCTTCGTCATTGCCAGGGGTCAGTAATTCAGGCTCAGCCTCAATATCGGCTTTGACAAGAATCATCCCTACTTGGCCGCCTTCAAACTCTTCTGAATACGTAATCATCTTATCTACAGCCGGCTCATCTTGAGGGGCCATTTCAAGTAAATTCACATCTTCAATGATATTCTCGCGGCTTACTACGCTACTAAACAACATCAAAATCATGAATATACAAAGCGCAACTTTGTTCCAACGAATGGGTGCTCTGACAGCTGCGACGAAAATCTGTGGGGGTGGATGAGATGGTTTTTGCAAATCCAGCAGCATCGTCAGATTTGGTACCATGACCATTGTAAACAGGTAGACAATGATAATCCCACCTGCTAGCGACACGCCGACCGTTTTGATCGGTGCCATCGGTGTTAGAATCAAGGAAACGAAACCGA
>CAZXVR010000024.1:0-16154 GCA_964644485.1 uncultured Candidatus Poseidoniales archaeon
TCATTGGGTGTTCCGGTGACGATACAATCGACTCGGTCGGCTTTGGCGATGAGTGCCGGAATCATAGCACGATCAGGATTTTTCGCGAAATATGAGCGAACCCGATCTTGGAGATTCGTGGCCTTGCCGACGTAGAGTACCCGCCCCCCATCAGTTTTGAACAGATAGACTCCAGGTTGAGCTGGCAGATGCAAAGTGCTGGGGTCCACTGCCATGGCTCAACCTCAAACTGCCGCACCCGTTGCCGTGAATCAACCCTCTGCCCATGACAGGTGAAGTGTCTTGTGCAAGAGGGACCCCGGAACTTCCATGCTGCCCGAGTCACAGGCGCGTATTCTGCGCCTTCTCGCTCGTTATCCTGACGAGTTGGCAGAGGCCTGGGATGTACCTCGTGAACTGTCCCTACCGGGCCTATCTGAATCGCTTGGATTGGTTCGCAGTGCGCTACATGAGCCATTGAAGGCACTCGAAGAGGAGGGTCTCGTCCAAACCCGTACAGCCCACGTGATCGGCGGCGGTTCTCGCAAACGAACCGTCATTCATCTGACAGCCAAGGGTCGTCAGCAAGCCTCGGCGTTGGTTACAACCGCTGGACATTCAATGGAGGTTGAGCCGACAGATGGTTTGCATGGCCGAGAATATGAAATCGCCCAATTGCAATCCGCGTTGTCTGAAGGCGCAGCCGTACTCACCGGGATGCCAGGCATCGGCAAAACCGCCTTGATCAAGTCGCTATGCCCACCGAAGCGCTACGTGGCAATGGATTCCGCAATGGATGCCCAAAGTCTCGTTGCAAAGTGGCTTGAAATCGATGATGCCCCACTGGATTTACAGGCACAAATCGAAATGCTATCCGGATCATACACCATTGCCGTAGATGAACTGCAAGAAGTACACCCTAGACATCAAGCCGGTGTACATGCCCTACTCCAAGGTTTGATTGATTCTGAGGTGAGCGTGATCATTGGGGTCCGTGCCCCCAGTCCCTTTGAGCATCATCCTCGCTGGACTGGAGCAATCACCCTCTCAGGACTGGAGGCTGAGGCCAGCCACAAGTTGCTCGGCGAATCCGTCGATTTTGAAACTGCAGAAGAGGTGTGCGAGGCGTTGGATGGTCACCCACTTGCTCTACACCTTTGGTCTCCATCTGATACACTTCCTGAAGCCAGTGATGCAGTGCAAGCCTTTGTTGAAGAGACCATATTGTCTCGGGTTGAAGGTACAGAAAGAGAGGATCTTGATGCTCTCTGTGCAGAACCCCGGCCAGTCATGGCTTCTCACCTTGATGCCATCAATCTAGACCCGTTGGATGCTGCGGCTCTACTGCGTTGGCCCGGTGGCCTTGTTGAGGTTCAACACCTGATTCGCAACGTTCGCAGAGTGGCTTGGGACACCCCTGAAGAAATTCATCTTCAAGCGGCGGAACGTTGGTCTAAAATCGAGGATGGAGATGCTCGTTGGTTTGAAGCATACCACCGCACACTTGCGGGGGAAGATACCACTGAATTCATCCTTGCCAATTCCGAACAAATTCTTTCCGAAAGCGTAGCAGCGGCCGCTCTTCTCGACGATGCACTACATGCGCTTCCGGATGCCCACGAATTACGTCGAATGGCCGCAACAATTGCTCTTGATCGTGGCGAGTCCGACATTGCTGCAGATTATCTGAGCGCCTTGCCTGAACCGGACCATGCTCTTTTGGCTCGCCTTCACCGATCTCAGGGCGAAATTTCGGCAGCGGAAGAGGCAGAGAGCCAAGCGAGGTCCTCGGCTTCAAAATCCGATTCAGCGCGCATGCATTTGTCCCGCCTATCCGGCCTCATCGATGATCGGTTGCCCGACGAAACCGGCGATTTGGATGCGGTCGAAAAGGGTCTTTCCAATGTCAACATTGGTGACTTGGAAGATTCGCAGAAGCGCTCAGCCATCGTTCTCATCGCCATCTTGCGTCACAGGATTGCGATGCTTCGGAGTGATGCTGATGCAGCCGCATCGGTTCGCAATGATTTGACCGAACTCGCAGATGGCGATGACCCTCTAATCGATCGATTGTCCCATCTTGAAGCGTTACTTCTCTCAGACCCCGATAGTCCGAAAAGGTTGGAGGCCGAAGGTGCAATGCGGCGCCTCGTCGGTCGAACCTCAGAAGTTCTACAACATGTGTCCCTCGGTTTGGCACTCGTTCAGGCCCAAGCTCGTTCCAACCCACCCGGTGCAGCAACCACGTTGGAGAATCTACAGGCGGTTCCCTTGCCTTTGGATCAGGCCGCAGGTCGACGATTGGATGCGCTGCTGTGGTATTGGCGAGGTGAATTGGAATCCAATCACAGACTTGCATATTGGCGAGAAGCCATTCTTCGATTCCGTCGAGCAGAGTGTCCTCGGGCTGCGCGTTCACTGACTGCCAAATTACACAAAGCCCTGTGAAAAATTCGGTTTAGCCCTCCTAAGGAGGGCAAACCGGGGGCCGAAAGCATTCAATGGGATGGGGAACCGCACGATGGCATGGTGGCACGTGGAAAGAGCGTCATGCTCCTCATTTCTGTCCTGTTGCTCGCCAGTTGGATCCCATTTGCCCCCACCGCTCTTGATTTTCCCGAATCCATGGAAACAGAAGGGCGTGCAACCACCACTTGGTCGGGTGTGATGACACTGACCAGTGATTACACGGTTGCAGCCGGAGACACCCTCGTCATCGATGCTGGTGCAACCATTCTATTCGACGATGGCGTCCGCCTCTATGTCGAAGGTGAACTCGATGTATCTGGGACTTCTGCCAGCCCCGCCACCATCACTCGTTCAGGAGATGCAGTCGCTCACGAAGGAATCCAATTCAACGCCACCAGTCGTGGCCGGGGTAGCGTCATCAATTTCCTCACCATCGAGCATGCTGAATGGGGCATCACCATCTATGATAGCAATCCAACATTGAACGATGTCTACATCGAGAATCCCGATTATGTCGGCGTTGACATGTTCAACAGCGCCAATCCAACGATTCAGCGCTTGACCATTCAAGACGGTGGCCAGGACGTCGCATCTTCGTCGGTCAACAACCGGTATGGAATCGGCCTCTCCATCGGAGCCAGCAGCAATCCACTGGTTCTAGGTGCTACATTCGATAATTTGACCACACGCGCCGTCAACATGTGGGGCGATTCCTCAGGATTCTTGCGCGACCTCGTCATCAGCAACATTTCGGCTGTTGGCACCGGTGGTTGGCTTTCCGCTGGTATTTGGGTTGAGGACAGCGTCGTATTGTTTGACAACGTAAGCATTGATCGCTCCGACAATGGTATTTGGGTTCAACACATCAGCCAAACCGTGAGTACGCGGCCAACATTTTGGGACACCACCATCACCAACAGCATGTATCGAGGTGTCTATGTTGAGCAGTACAATCACTCAAATTTCAATTCTCCTCTAAATGCAATCTTTGACAACTTGGAAGTCAGAGAATCGGGCGGAATCGGGGCGAAAACTCCGGGGCTTTGCCATCAAGCAATCGGCGTCAATACCAGCGGCGTTGACATTCGCAATTCTCGAGCCTTGAACAACGCTTGCAACGGGTTCAAGGGATACATGATTGATTCAGCCACCATCGTTGATAATTTGACGGTTGTCAACAGTGGGGATCCATTATCCAACAACAACAATGACCGCGCCGGGTTGTTCCTCAGAAGTGCAAGTTGGGCCAGTCAATTCAGCAATATCAGTGTCACCGGAAGTCCGGGAGATGGCATCCACCTCTCCAAAGCCAGTTTACAAGGCCATACATGGTCTGCAATCAACAACACAGGCCATGGTCTCTACGTCGATGAATCTCATCCTGATGTGACTGGAATTACAGTTGCAGACAACGGCCTCAACGGCCTGCGAGTATACGATTCCAGCAATGTCGAACTGTATGATTTGGTCAGTGCTGATAATGGGGATTTAGCAATGATTCCTGAGCAAGGGGTTGGTTTGTTTTTCGAGAAATCAAATGATGCAATCTCTGGAACCAAGAATGTCTCTTGCACGCGTTGTTCTTCAACCAATGATGCTTGGGGCGGAGTGCGGATCGAGAGGAGCATCGATTTACAATTTCATGACCTGGTGGTTACCGACCCAGGAAATGGTGCTCTTGCTGTCGAAATTGACAATGGGGCACTGATTTTTGATGGATGGGTTGACATTCATGGCCTAGATGTTCAGGCGAATCGAACAGGCCCCATCGTTCAATTCTCCGACACCGAAGCCAGGATTTCAGGAGTTCACCTCAATGGTACACACAATGGCCTCGCATGGGATGGCAGCGGTGCTGCGCTGACGAGTTCACTCTCGGACGTGACTCTATCCGGTACCAATTGTCTCGAGTTGACCGATTTACATCTGGTGGTTGCGGATGGTGTCGATGTCTCAGCCTGTACGGGTCAAATCAACTTACGAGATTCCACAATCAACATGTCTCACTCTGTTCAAGGTAATTCTGTAACGTTTGACATGACCGGACAACCGAGCACTCTACGATGGATTGATTCTGCAGATATCGGTTTGCTGAACGTCGGTGTCGGCAGTCAGGTAGACGAGATGTGGACCATGCACGTTTGGGTCACCAATCAGAATAATCACGGCTTGCCGAATGCGGTTGTCAATCTATCTTTTGATCAAACTGAATCCGCCCAAGTCCACACCTTGCCATACAGCGGTCACCTCGTCCTCGGCCCCTTCTCTGCTCAGCAGACCAGCTGGTTGGGTGCAGGATCCTGGACAGAGTACTGGATTGGTTGTGAATACGATGGTCAGCGCGCGGATTCAGCAACCTCTGCTCCGATTCCAGTCAATCGTGTGCCAAACTTCACCTCCCCGGTAGTCATTTGTGAAATCACATTGACCAATCAAGCCCCACTCATCATCTGGGATACACCACTTGATGAGGATGTCTTTGGCAGTGGTGCGATTGTCCACTTCAATGCCTCCGATACTTGGGACTTGGATGATGATCCCATCGCGTTCACCTGGACCAGTAATCTCGATGGTGCATTCAGCACAATTGATTTCTTTTCAGTCAACGATGGTAACGGTTTGGTTCTTTCAGATGGCCTTCATACAATCACTCTTGAGGCGTGTGATGATCAGGGCAATTGCGCCAACGAGAGTCGTGAAATCGAGTTGCGAAACCTTCCGCCTGTCCTCGACATCATCACTGATCCCGGGGTCGACATGGACGGAGCCCTTCGCCTCTTCCGAACCGCGCCACTCCACATCAACATGACAGGAACCACCGATCCTGAAGGCGATACGATTCTGTGTGGTGTCGATGTATCATACAGGTCTGATGATGGTGCGATTGAACCCTGTGCAATGGAATGGAATGCAACGTTCCTAGATGCTGCAGAGTCGATGACATCCTTCACCTACACAATCACGGTGACCGATGGAGTCAACACACCGGTTGACCTCATCTATCAAATTGAATTGGTCAACGAGTTGCCCCATCCCGTGTTCACGGTCACCAGAGTCGGAAACACCTCGGCATATACAGTTCAACTCGATGCTTTCGGCTCCTTTGACCCTGAGGGCGACCACATCATCTATCGCTGGTCAAGTGATTTACTCGGTGTCATCTACGACGACGGAGATGGAGTTTGGACAGGCCGTCTACCAGCAGGAACACACGAAATCACCCTGTCACTGAGCGATGACCGGTTCGAACATCTCGATGTCTGGTCAACACTCAGCCAAACGGTGGTCGTAGAGAATACGCCATCCACCGCCATGATTTCGAGTCATACTGATTTCTCAAGCGATTCTAGTGAAATTCATGAGTTCAAATCAGAAGGTAGTGGGGATTGGGATTTGCCCTGTGGAGATTTCAGCGACTCTTGGGTAGTATCACACATTTGTGAAGAAGGGCCCGTGGTCAATCCCGACAATGTTGCAGTTCGTTGGGATTCTAGCCTGATTAATGGAGCCCTCGGAACTGATTGGTCGCTATCGACTCGCCTTCCCGCAGGCCAACAAACGGTTTCGTTCACCGTGGACGATGGTATCAACCCCCCCGCGGTTTCCAGCATAGAAGTTGACGTGTCTGAGAGCCCTCCGATTCTGATCTTGACCAGTCCCATCCCGGGTATTGAGGTCGATAGTGACAGCCCGTTCTGTTTGATTTCAGAAGTTCTTTCGATGCTGATGGCGATGATTTTTGGGTGAACGTCTCTAGTGACTTGATGGAAGATCCAATCGTCGTCAATGGCACGACTGAATATTGGTATAATGACAATTTACCATTCGGTGTCCATAATCTCACATTCACCTTGACGGATTCGACAGGTCTCACCAGAATCCACAATCAAATATTGCACGTAAATCCCACCGCGCCCCACGCGATTATTTCCTCCCTTGATGAGGGCATGTACATCACTCCGGGAGATACCATCGTCTTCGATGGTTCCCTGTCATGGGATGCTGATGATGATATTATCCAATACATATGGCATCAAGTGACACCATCCGGTTCCGTTGAAGTCGCGAATGACATGAATTTCACAGCATGGTTCCAACCCGGCCAATCCACTTTCACCCTCACAGTTCGCGATTCAAGGGGTGTCATGGACACGGCTTGGGTCAACATCACGGTCGGCACATCAAATCCCGTTCTATCTCAATTGGAAGTAAATCTCGACAAACTCGAAGCCGATGTCAAGAACACCTTGGTTGTCAACGTCCTCTTGCAGGATGCGGATGGAACCACTCAGATGGATGGTAGTGTGCAGGGCCGGGTCGCCTTTGGCTCCGAGAGTGTTGAATTCCAGATGTATGACGATGGTGCGGGCAATGACGAGGTTGCCAATGATGGCATCTACACCGGCATCGTAACGACAAACCCTGGTCCAGAACAATGGGCTACAGTCGAAGTCTGGGCTTTGGATGATGAAATGTCATCCAACGTCGTCAAAGAGCAATTGTCCATTCACGAAGCGTCAGGCATATCGGGCGTGTTTGACTTGTTGGGCTCAACAACCGTAGCCACCTTCATCGCAGCCATCCTCATTCTGGGCCTGATTGGTGGCCTCTATGTTCTTCGAAGCAAGCGACAGTTGGCGGCCGATCTTGAGTTGATTGAATCATGGGGTGGTGGTCTTGGAACCGGACAAGGATTCGATTTGGGAGAGGATGACACGCCTCCACAATTGCCGGAAATGACTGCAGAAGCACCGCCGGCCATGAGTGATTTCGACGAAGTCTAATCGTTCGAAGCGTAATATTCAGCGTAACGCTCGGCGTTCAAAGCATAGGTGTATTCGTCAAGAACGCGTCTACGCCCATTTGCGGCCATTGTCTCTCTCCGATCAGGATCGCTGAGAAGTTCATTGATGGCTGTGGCCAACGTTTCAGGATGATTGATGTCAAACAACCCTCCTACCGTTTCATCGACCATTTCGGGTAGCGGCCCATCATCCACGGTTACGACAGGTGTCCCACTCGCCATCGCTTCGAGGGGAATCAGACCCTGCCCCTCATAGTATGAAGGATAAGCGACCAAATCTGCACTGCGGAACAATTGTGCCAATTGTTCGAATGGTAAACTGGGTTCAATTGTGACCGCATTCGCAACACCCAAACGCTTGGCCTGCCGCTCCAAAGTTCGCTTCATGTGGCCACGTCCAACAATCACAAGTTGGGCCTTTGGGTAGTTTTCGAGGACTCTCGGCATGGCTTTGAGTAGGGTTCTATACCCTTTACGCGCAACCAAACGGCCAACCGCCAATATCAGCGGTGTTTCAGTATTGGAGGAACCAGTCAACGCATTCTCATCAGGCTCACCGTAACGCTTGCGCATTTCTTCGTGAGCGAGCATGGTATCTTCGTGATCACAATCGAGCGGCACGAACATGTTGGTGTCAACACCCCACCGAACCACTTCGCACCGCCAGTTTTCAGGAGGGTCATATCTCGCTTGGAAGTCGGCTTTTGTCGCCTCGGAGTTGGCCACACAAAGAGTCGATGCACGCACCGCTGCGCGCTCGTATTTTGCATAATGCTTCGCAGTCAATAGAATGGCGAGGTCGTTGGGATTTTTCCAGACTGCAGATTCCCCGTGTTTTGCCGCGCGGGTCATACCATCACGCTCTCCCAACCAAGAGCCATGCAAGCTTGTGATTACAGGTCCAATTTTCTCTCGAACATCTCGATATTGCTTTTCCTTCCATGAAATCATGGGCGCATGAACGTGTACTGCATCGAATGGATCCTTACGATGGATTCGCAAGAGTTCTCGCAATGCCCATTTGCCATAGGATACGGTGAATGCCATCGGTAGAGGTGCCCATTTGACCGAGAGAACGGAAACACCCTTTTGTTGGGGTATTTTTCGGGGATTCCTCTCGACGCTTTTGTCCCGGCGTGTGATGACTGTGACACGATGTCCTTGCTTGACCAGTGCCCCCGCAAGATGGAACACGGTAGAGCCCATACCACCCCATCGAGGGGGATATTCTCCGGACAACATCGCAATATGCAAGCCGCACCCTCCAATGGGGCCTGTAAGGCCCCCCGTTTTCAATGAATCCTGTTTAAGTCGACAACGGTTGCATTCAAATTGACCATCTGGTTCGGAGGGACGGGGCAGTCATGGGAGATACACTACCTGTTCACGTCACAGTTGTCATTCCAACTCGGAATGAAGAGGCCGCTATTGTCGATACAATTCGCTCAATTCCAAATGATGGTTGGTGCGAAAAACTCGATTTTCTGATCGTTGATGGTAACTCATCGGATCGCACTCGAGAATTGGCCGCGGAAGAGGGTGCATGGGTTGTGATGGAGCCTCGGAAAGGCTACGGGCGCGCTTATCGAACCGGATTCGCATTGGCTCCGGGTGACATCATTGTGACCCTTGATGCCGATTGCACTTACCCTGGTGAAGAAGTTCCAGGTCTTGTCAGAAAGTTGGTTGAAGAGGACCTCAAATTCATCACTTGCGACCGCCTACGTCGTGCAGAAGAAGGGGCTATGTCTGGATTGCACGGATTCGGCAATTGGGGGCTTTCCGTTACAGCTCGTATGCTCTTTTGGTATGGCATCCACGATTCACAGAGTGGAATGTGGGTTTTCTGGAAGGATATCATGGAGAACGACAAGATGCGCCCGACACACGATGGTATGCCGCTTTCGGAAGAAATGAAGATCAATGCTCGACGTGTTTTCGGCAAAAAGAAGGCGGTCGAAGTCAGCGTTCCATACCGTGTTCGTGTCGGTGATGCTGAAATTAATACCTGGGGTGATGGCTGGCTCAATTTCCGTTTCCTTTTCGCCAAGAGGCTCGGAATCAACAGAACCCGTTCTGATTGGGGACCCGACGAGAATACTCAGGTGTGATTGCAAACAGTTTGTTTTCGAAGGATTTTGCTTTGGGGCAACAGCCTTACGTGTGCGGGTGCCTCCGGCACCCGATGGACCCACATGGACCGGTGGTCAAGCGCGTCCTTGCATTGGCGATTGTCCTCAGCATGGTACTTTCCTGCCTTCCGTCCGTTTCAGCGGATGATGATATGGCTTCAGCCAATCAGGCTGTACCAGGAACCACCTATACGGAATGGGTCTGCAATGGTGATGGATGTTCTCATGGTGGCGATACCCGCGATTATTGGGAGGTCGCTGCCGTCAATGGTGACATTGTCGAAGTCACAGTTTCTGGTCAAATGAGCAATCCAGACAATGGAATTTGCACCCTTTTTGGTGCATTCACTGATGGTTGGGAAGGGGACGTCCGCCTCAAGGATTCTGCCGGAAATGAACTCAGTCATTCAGGTTTTGATAGCGACGGTCCCACAAGCGTAACACTTCAAACACCGGCGAGTAGTACGGACAGTTTCTTTGTTGAAATTACAGGTGACGACACCAATTGCAATGATGAGATTGAATACACAATCACATTCACTCTAGACGAATATGGTCGAGATACCGATTCAGATGGATTCCCAGATCGTGAAGATGACTGCGATGACACCCATGGGACATCCACAGAAGACAAGTTTGGCTGCCCTGACAATGACGGAGATGGGTGGTCCGATTCTGGGGATGTGTTCCCTGATGAACCCTCTCAGCATGCTGACCAAGATCAAGATGGATACGGTGATAATCCCAACGGGGTGAATGGCGACCAGTGCGCTATCGCTTGGGGCGATTCTTTTGAGGATCGTTATGGTTGCCCTGACCGTGATAATGATGGTTGGTCCGACCCGGATAACTGGGGAGAATGGGGACCTGTTTGGACCACAGCTGATGGCGGCGACGCATTCTGGGAAGATGCAACTCAGTGGTCTGATTACGATGTAGACGGTTACGGTGACAACTGGGCAGACCCAGAATGGAACGATTCTCATGAAGCGATGGGTGTTGGACAATTTGTTGAGAATGCAACCACTCCGGATTTCTGTCCACTTGATACTGGATATTCTTCGCAAGATCGCATGGGCTGTCCGGATACCGATGGTGATGGCTGGTCCGACCCCAGTGGCAATTGGACATGGGAATATGATGACGCGGATGCGTTCGTCGGCGACCCCACACAACATGCTGATCGTGACCGCGACGGTTTCGGCGACAACGCTTCAGGAAACAATGCGGATGCGTTCCCAGACAATCCAACACAGTGGTGGGATACCGATGGAGATGGCTACGGGGACAACAATGGTGAAGGTGACTGGCAAGCGGACAACTTCACCGATGATGCTACGCAGTGGGCTGATTATGACCGAGACGGATTTGGTGACAACGCCAGTGGAAACCAAGCAGATGCATGTCAAAGTCGGCCCGGTTCATCCGTCCATGATCGATACGGTTGTCCTGACTCAGATGGCGACGGTTATTCCAATCCAGACCTTGATTGGCCGGCCCACCCAGAAGGCTTCGCAGACGCATTCCCTGGTGGTTTGAATGCGATTTGTGGTGAGTTGTGTTCAACCCAATGGCATGATGTCGATGGGGATGGCTACGGTGACAACCAAGGGGACAACGTCTGGCAACCGGACGCTTGCGTCACCACTTCTGGAACCAGCACACGAGATCGTTGGGGTTGCCCCGACGCCGATTCCGATGGTTCAAGCGATCCGAACATCGAGTTGGGATGGCTACCTCACCCCGCTGGTGCAGCCGACGCTTTCCCATTGGAACCCACACAGTGGGAGGATGCAGATGGGGATGGTTTTGGTGACGAGCAAACAGGATTCGAAGGCGACCGTTGCCGAGATACCCCTGGGACCAGTCGTAGCGACCGATTTGGTTGCACGGACACAGATGGTGACGGCTGGTCAGACCAAGGTGACCGATTTGCTCACGATGCAAGTCAGTGGCTGGATGCTGACCGTGATGGATTTGGTGACAACCCAGATGGCCACCAAGCAGACCAGTGCCCCAACGAACCGATGAGTGCGGGCGTATCCATCATCGATCGTTTGGGTTGTCCAGATACCGATGGAGATGGCTACTCGGATGCAGATGATGGCTGGGAGGCTTCACCCGATGGGCAGGCGGATGCATTCCCAAAGAACCGCGTTCAGTGGGCTGACTCAGACGGTGATGGATTCGGTGACAACCCCATCGGCGGTCTTCGAGATGATTGTCCACAAGATTCGGGTACATCGACAATTGATGTGCAGGGTTGCGCAGATGGCAATGGTGACGGATATTCCGATTCATATGGTGCTGTTCGCAGCCAACTCGCTTTGATGGGCTCAAACCCAACCTCTAGCCTGCTCACATTTGCTTGGCCTCTATTCGTTTTCTTCATCACATTCCTCACGACTCGAATGTCGAGTAAGGATCAATCTGATTCTGATTTTATCGAAGATTCTCTGATGGAAGAGGGAGGTGAATTCTGATGGGCAATCGTCTCCTCACCTTATTGATGGTTGCAATGATGCTACCGATGCTCGCCACCGTCGCGAGCGCGCAAGACGAAAGTCACATCGTCGTGGCTGGAACAGGCGCCTTTGCCATCGATGAGAATTATGATGGCGAACTCGATTTGGTACGCGTAATCGCATCCATTGGCACCACTGCGCCGATGGCGTCCTTCGCGGCCGAAGTCATCGCGAACGACGAGGATATGACCATTTCATTCTGGAATAATACGACCGTCAATTACGGAGAATCATTGATCATCAATTCCACCGTCAAAGCTTGGTCTGATGGAGAATATCACATTACGCTCCGAGTTTGGGATTTGGAATCTGGATTGCTGACTTACGAAGAGGATCTCGGCATTCATGAATTGATGGCCAGTTTAACCCCTCCTCAACTCGACATGACCTTGGAATCAGAAGATTGGATTTTCACTGGCGACACTTGTATGATTCATCGAGTCTCAACAGATTTGGTTGGTGAGTATTACGATGTCATGGGAATTGTTTCCATACAAGGAGTGCCTTGGATGGTTGGCGAATATGAGACTCCACTGGATTGCAGTCGATGGCCTGCTGGAGATTATACGCTTACAGAACACTATCGGAATGGTTTGGGAATGACCGCAACCGAGTCGATTTCGTTCAAGATTCACGTACATCCACCGCCCGCCTTCATGGTCAACCAAACCGGTCGGGCTACAGAAGCGGGAACACCGTGTGATTTGGAAATTATTCCAGAAGAAGATACCGAATTGGCAGAGATGTCAGTCCAATGGGATGTGACTGACCCTGGCCAAGATGTCTCTGTCTACGAAGACTCAGAGATACTCGATTGCACAATGTGGGGTCCGGGCGTCCACAAGGTCCGAGCAACATTGACCAGCCCACAGGGTCGAGATACCACAGTCGGTCTCAATGTCGTGCGCTTGCCACCGATGCCAGATGCAAGCCTCGACGTTCTCAATGCAAGTGGTGATTCAGAGAGTTGGCCCTCTGTATCACAGGGTGCAGACTACGAGCCCACACCGATTGTCATGAGTCTTTCAGCCACCATTGCTTTGGTGGGTTCGGGTGGCTTCGTATTGGCCTTAATCCTCGGCTTGATCGCCGGCAATATGCTGAATGGCGAGACCAAGAAGGAAGAGGATGCTTGGGATTCCCCTCAGCAAGCACCCGACCCCGAAGGATTGCCTACATTCGTCGATGAATCAGGTGTGCATTGGCGTCAACAACCCGATGGTAGCGTGGATTGGTGGGATACGGCCGAGAATCAGTGGCTTCGCTTCCAACAGTAATCAAATCCGCTCGTAACCTGTGAATGCAGGGGACGAATTGAAAGACGGAAGGAATTTTCGCGCTTCATGGGAATGTTTTCTGCTCAGTTTGGTGACCGCCTTCGAACCCTCTCGCATGGTGCAATTTTTCTCACCATCCTGGTTCTCGCTTTGATTCATTTACGACCCGTGGTTGAACCGTTCATCATCGCCGTGTTCATCTATTTCCTTCTGGCACCAGGTGCACACTGGCTCAACGATCGCGGCATGCCATTGTTCCCAGCTTACGTGCTTGTCGTTTCAGCGCTTGCCGGCTCGTTCCTCCTCGTAGGGATGTGGCTGTACCAAGACCTGTCGACATTCTTGGAAGGTGTTCCAGAGTATTCAGAGAAACTGGATGAATTGATTGCCAACTGGGAGGGTAAGACGATCTTGGGTTTCACCATATCTTTCGAAGGATTGGACATATCGAGTTCCCAACTTGAAAGTACGGTGTTGTCACTGTTTGGTGAAATCAGCAGTTTTGCCAGTTTGATGTTGACTGTGTTCGCCTTCCTTGTCTTCATCATCCTTGAGGCTGAAACCCTTCCAAAGCGCCTTGCAGCAGCTTTCCCCTCCGATGTCGAAGAGAATCTCAAGGACATCCTCACCGACATTGGCGAGGGTGTGTATCGATATGTGATTCTGAAAACAGTCGTCAGTTTTGGTGCTGGCGTGGTCACGGCAATCATCCTGATCGCCATGGGTATTCCCGGCTGGTTGTTGTGGAGTATGCTGACCTTCTTGCTGAGTTACGTGCCATACATCGGTAGTCTGGTCGCCCTCATTCCGCCGGCAATTCTCGGTTTCCTCCTGCTTGAGCCAACTTCCGCAGTGCTCTTGGTCGTCCTCCTCATCGTCAAAGAGCAGATTTGGGGTCAATTCATTGAGAACAAGTTGTTCGGTTCCAGTCTTGACATCTCGCCAATCGTCTTGCTCTTGGTCACCGCATTCTGGTTCTGGATGTGGGGAATCATGGGCATGATTCTCGCTGTTCCAATGGCCGTCATCGTGAAGATTATTCTCAGCAATATTCCTGAGACGCGCCCCATCTCAATTTTACTCTCAGAACGGGCGCCGGTGACCGAAGAGGAATAGGCATGGACTGGAAACTGATTGTGGGACTGATTGTCGCAGTCATCCTGCTGTTGATCAATTTCTGGTGGTTCGCAATCGGCCAAAAGAAGGCACGTAATAATCGAGATTGGTCTCCCGATTGCGCCGAAGTCGCCCGATTCGAAATCGATGGTGATTCAGTGACTCTACACAACCGTCGTGACTTCACATGGAGAACCACAAAAGATTTCGATGAAAATTGGGATTCTTGGTCATTCAAAATGAGTGATTTACAAGGCGTTTGGTATGTGGTCGATTACTTCCACAAGATTCGCGGCATGGCCCACACGATGGTCGGCTTCGAATTTAGTGAAGATCGATATCTCATGGCCTCGTTTGAAGTTCGCCGACAGAAGGGACAGAAATTCCATCCTTGGACGGGCATGTGGAACGAGTTCGAACTCATTCTCGTCTGGGCGACAGAGAGGGATTTACTCGGTGTTCGCACCAATGGTAGGGGCAACGATGTCTACCTCTACCCCTGTGATGTATTGCCAGAGAAGCGCACAGCCCTGTTGCAAGCGATGATGCAGCGCACCAATCAGTTGGCTGAGGAACCCGAGTGGTACAACACCTTCACCGCGACCTGCACGACCTCGATTACCAAGATTGTCAATCGAGTGACACCCGGACGTGTTCCATTCACTTGGCGAGCTTATCTTCCCGGATACTCACCATGGACGGCTTGGAAGCGAGGGATTCTCACCAAGCGAGGGACGTTCAAAGAGACGGTTGATGCGGCCGCCATCAGTGAGAAGGCAAAGGCCTCCGGAGTCGGAGAACCCGGGACACATGATTACTCAGTCAACATTCGCAAGTGATCCTACTTTTCCCACTTGGCCCAATCCAGTCCAGCACCCGCTCGATACCACCAATCGCCACTCGCAGCAGGCCATTCCAGATACTCGAACCCATCCGGTTGCGTTGCGCCACTAAGGCCCGGGTCGGGACTCAGAGATTGTTCTGTAGGTGGCCCTTCAGGCACCCCTTGAGGTTCTTGCCAACCCTCGTCGTCCCACTTCATTCGTTCCGAATTCTCATCCGCATTCATGTTGCGCATCATTCGTGGTAGCAAGAAGAAGAGGAGTGTGGCTCCGGTAAGTCCACCTGCCCCCACTGCAGTATACAGGAGAATGTTTGATTCCTCGATTACACAACCGTTGGCACCCACCGATTCATCAGGCTCCGAATTTGGGCACTGATCCGAATTGTCTCCGACATTGTCCAAATCAGTATCACTCCACTCGTTGGGGTCTGATGGGAATGTGTCGTACGCGTTGGCCCATCCGTCCCCATCATCATCAGGGCATCCCGTTGATGGAATACTGCTAGAACCAGCCTCATCAGGGCAACCATCCATATTATCGGGGATGTTATCTGAATCGGTATCTAAGTGGGTTGAAATCGTAATCACCTCGACAGCAGTATATTCTGCAGGATAAGAAACATCTTCAGAAAGTGGTTTGGCAGATACAGCAATTTCGACCTCTTCTCCCCATTCTGCATCAGAGGGAATATCAACGGCGACACTGAATTTCCCTTCACTAAATGCGGGAACAGAAAACACCGGTGACCCCTCTTGGCCGTTTGCGGTTGCTAACCAATCACCATCAGCGTCTACAAGAACGAGAACAGAATCACTTCCTCCGTTAATCACTTCGAACGCGATTTGTATTGTTGAACCAGGTTCCACAGTCTCGTTTTGAGATGTTTGACTGATTGAGATTTGAGGCATTTCATCTGAACCACCATCATCAGGCCCTCCTCCGTCAATGACCTCTGGCTCTTCGAGGCCGTCCTTCATATCTGCATACATGTCAACGCCTGGGTCGGC
>CAZXVR010000025.1:0-15996 GCA_964644485.1 uncultured Candidatus Poseidoniales archaeon
GTCGATCGGCGATAGTTAGAACGTTCTCTGTATCGGGATTTTTGTTCATCTTGGGGGCCTCCTCGGCGCTGTTGTTCTGTTCTCCTCGAGTAGGGTAGGGGTATTAATGATGCAAAGAATTGGTGCAAATACTGATATATTGCAGATATATGGGATAAATATGGTGGTGGATTACGAAGCGCTCGTTCGAGGAACGATGATGGACAAGGATGTTTCAAGTCGGAATCTGTTTGTTTGTGATCATGTTGAATTTCAACAATGGGACTCGTGGCTGATCGAACAAGTGGTGAATGCGGTGAAGTTCATGGCACAACCTGAATTGATAGTTGAGAGTGGGGCTTCCAAATTGAGCACAAAAATTTGGCCACGGAACAGAGGGATTGAAACTGTGCTATTGGGTCTAAGAAGCGAACACAGATATGGGGTAGATGATGGTGAATCTTTGTATGATGTGGAGGAAATTAATGAAAAAACACCAATTGAATTGTGGGAAGAATTGCGGGCCTACCTCATTCGAGGATATCCGAATTGGGAAGATTTGGTTGAGGGTGTTGGTGGGCCTGAGAGTTTGATGGAGTTGGTGCAAGGATTTGAGTGGTATAGAGACGAAGATTCGTGGAATGATGATGGAACAGAAGCGGAAAGAAGCATGGAAGAGTGGAAAGAAATTCATACTGCGACGAATGAACGTTTTGAGGAGAGGGCACGTAAATTAATTCAAGGGCAAAAGGAGATTGGTTATCACGCAATTCACGATATGCTGTATACCGAAGAAAAGCACGCTAAATTAGATGGTGAAAAGGATCGCAAACTGCATGTGTTGATTCCTATTCGGGTTGTTCCAGAGTTTCACTTCGGGTTGTTTTTTGCGATTTTCAAGATCAAGAAACTGTATAAGATGGGGTGTCACATTCATGTTCTTTGGATGGATGCTGACAATAATTTCGAAAGAAATTCTGAGGAGGAAATGGTTGACCATCTGCATAACATGGAACGGTTGATTCGAAGAAGATCGATGGTGGATCGGGGGAAGAGGGGTTCTGGGGTGATTCAATATGTTAGAGAGACTACTTTACGTCAACGTATGAATGAAATGAAAGTCCCCTCGGTAAAGAGCCATACTGGTTCTATCACCCAGTTTACGTTGAAAGAAATTCGTTTGGCGTCATTCTATGATTTGTTAATACGCAGAAAACCCCCGTGGTTGACTTGGCGCAATTCGCCAGTGAATCCCGGGGGCCTCAATCCAAATGATGTATTGGTTGATAAAGAAATACATTCAATGGTTTCTACGCAACTGTACAATCTCTATCTGAAATTGATTGGGGGGAAATCTTGTGACATTATCATCCAAGGTATCGATCGGGTAATCTATGACCTTGAAACGAGGCGTTGCTTGAAGGAATATGGAGAAATACACGGGGTTTCTGATGATTTAGCACTGGCTGATGTTTTGTATTATCCTCCTATGAAAGGGCTCAATCAAATGTCAGGGTTTGTTCGCTCAAAGAGACAAGGCATTGGACGGATTGAATTGTTATCAATCAATGATGAGAAAGCGTTTATTGCAGAAACGTTCAATCATATTGATGATGAGTCTGTAGAGCAATTTGCCAATCTGTTACTTCCATGGGTGTCCAAACATAAGGATTGGGTTCTAAAAAATAAGTCTGAGGCGGAGGGAATAATTGATTCTATGAATGAAGGAACATGGAACAAAAATATTCGTGAGGAATTGGTTAATGTTACGTGGGATGTATTTCAGGACTTTAGAGCGATATTGAATTTTAAGGAATGGGATGTTGATTGGGATGAGATTGATCCTGTAGTTGAACCGTCGGAGGTGTATCGGAGGTTGCGTATCTTCTTCTCAGATCAATCCCTAGCTCACTTCACAGATGTGTGCAACTTTCTGCGGAGGGCAAGAAGGGAAATGATTCGCACGGAGGGAGATTGGATTGAAATCAATCAATTACGGTTTGGAAAGGATGAGGGAAGACACGAACAGATGGTGCGTAGATTGAGAAGTTTTAGTGATAAAATACAGTCTGAATTTGATGATGAAGAGGACCTAGGAAAAAAGCTGATTGGATGGACCCACGATAAGAACGATGAAAAAATTGAATGGAAAGATAAGAATATAATTAGCAATAATCCTCTATTTTGTATCAGAAGAGATGTGAAAAAACCAGGGAAGCCGATGATGATTCACGTAAAGGAAAGTGGATTGAAATTACACTTCGATTGGACGGCTTGAACAGAGTCGCTTTGATAAGAAAGTGGTCGGTCGCTGGATTGCTCTTGCAGAGGTTGCCAAGCTTGGTCAACGGCGCTGGGATGAGGTCCCAGTCCTCAGTGGTTCGCAGGTTCAAATCCTGCCCTCTGCACCATATGGTTTCCGCTTTGTGTTTATTTTATGTTAAATTTTTTCCAAATATCGGGGCTGCGCGTCCTGTTTGGTTCGCACGAATGGTTATGTGACCTGTGCGTTCGGGTTCCCTGTGATGGGTGCCGAATGGGGTCACCGAAAACGCTCTCGGGCTGTAGTTCGAGAGGTTTCTCCAAACTTTGATCAGGCCCTCTCATCCTACTTTGGAACCCACACTCCTGATGCGGGTTCTGCTCGTGTTGCTCACGCTGACTATGTCGCCGCTCTAAGAGAGCAAGGTGTGGAGGTTTTGGTATTACCTGGATTGAGTGGGCACCCTGATTGCACCTTTGTTGAGGATACAGCTGTCGTCATGGGGGATGTTGTCGTCATTCCGTTCATGGGGCACCCTTCGCGTGAAGGGGAACAGGCGGCTGTTCGAGAGGTGCTTGGAGGACATCTTGAAATCATCGAAATGCCAGGGGGGACAACCATGGATGGAGGTGATGTGATTTTCTTTGATGATCGTCTCTTGGTGGGTCGCTCAACTCGAACCAACGATGCTGCAGTGGCCTTTTTCGAAGAAGTTGCCAGAGAACGTGGTTTCGATGTAATGGTGTTTACAGTCCCGCCATCAACCTTGCATTTGACGACTGTTTGTTCTTCGCCAAAACCTGGGATGTTGATTGCGGCAGAGGGGCACCTTGCCCCTGAGCAATTCGCTCCGCTCGTCGAACAAGGAATTGAGTTATTGTGGGTCCCAAATGAAGAAACTTATGCTGCAAATGTCATTGGTTTCGAGAATGGAAATGTGATTATATCTGCAGATTATCCTGAAACAAAAAGGGTCTTAGAAGGTGCTGGATTCAGCACACGAAGTGTCGATATGGCCCACATTCGAGCAGCGGATGGAAGTTTGACCTGTTGCTCGATTTTTTACTGATAGGTCGCTATGCGACCTACGCATACGCGTTCGCGCGCGAGAGCGGTGGTTTCAACAAGGCGCCATGATTCGCCGAAACGATGCGCAGAACCCCACTGTCCGTTCTACTGGTTCTCCTCATGGTGAGTGCAAGCATCCAAGGGTGCTTCGGGGATGATGGTGAGGGGTTGCCTTCTGCAACAGATCTTGATATCTCTCCTGAACCCTTAACTGGAGGCATTTTCCAAAGTGTTCACTTCCATGCTGACAAGGCCATGCGGGTTCTAATTCCATACTTGGTTCTACAACCAGATACAGGTTATATCCAGAATGGGACAATTCTAGATTTGGGGGCAGATCAAGAAGATGAATTGACAATTTTGATCCCCCCGCGGGCTGCTGAATTTGCTGTTCTACTCGGTGAACCTGGTCGGGATTTCTTCCCAATACGAGAAGGGAATGTGTCGTGGGCGACATGGGTTACCGAGGGCATGGATGCAACTAGGGGGGTTGAAATTGTGGACTCCGAACGGGAGGATGGGTTGCCCCAACTCTCCAATAGCACAAAGACAGGGGGTGCGGTTTCTGTTCGCTTTGCAGCGATTGATCGGCCAATGGCTGCAAATGTGCCTGTAGAAGAAGGTGGGTTGCATAGTACGGGTTTGGTTGCTGGAAAACGAACTTATGACACTCTTTCTTTCATCACGGATGACAGTTTGTCACCATTGGATGTGGACTTGGCGGTTGGATACTTAGATCGCTGGGCAGGACAGGGGAATCCTGCCTACGAAGATGCGGCCAATTGGGTCAAAGCAGAATTGGAATCATATGGATATGATGATGTTCGACACCATCGCTTCCAATATACTGAAAGTAATCCTGAGGCATACAATATCTGTGCTTACAAGCAGGGGTATGAATTCCCGGATGAATGGATGGTGATTGGTTCTCACTTCGATATTGCACCGATGGTGGTCATCAACGATCCCTCCTCAGGTACGCCGCGTGGATATGGTACAAGGGTGGGTGCTTACGACAACACGGTGGGGACTTCTGTCAATCTGAATATGGCGCAAGCTTTGTTCGACATACCAACCCGACGGGGGATCGTGTTCTGTTTCTGGAGTAGTGAGGAAGGGGGGAAGCGTGGCAGTATCGCTTGGGTCCATGATCTACCTGATGACATCGAGATTACCAACTACATCAACATCGATATGGGTGGCGTGAATTGGCCGGGCAATGGAACGCCTTCTGATCGAACCGACAACAACGGTGATGGGTCGTATCCCGCGAGTTCGGAAAACTGGCCGTTCCGAGTTTACATCGGCCCGGATACGGACGAGGATACCATCAACCAACCAGAGATGGTGTATCTGGCTGAGTGGTTGGCGGGAGATGCCCTTGGTGTCGAAGAACAGCTGGCTGTCCTCAACGGGGAGTTGAAGGCGGACTGGGCTGCGAAAGGTGAGCCTGGAGTTATTGTGAACGAGGCCACCACGGCACGAAGTGATCACGCGTCGTTCCAAGAAATTGGAACGGTGACCGTTGGTTTCGGTGGTCTTGTCGATGGATACGATTGCTATCACCAAACTTGTGACACCGTTGAAGAAATGGAATATTGGATGGAGAACGATTACGGTACTGGAACACAGAACCTTGTCAACTCAATCGACCTGATGACTTGGTATGGGACGATGATGTTCCTGCACCTCGACCATCAGCCGATTCTGAATTCATACTTGTAATCAGGCTCCAAGTAGAATTGCTTGACCCGAAGGAAACATTGTGAGATAAATGAGGGTCGCAAAGGTTGCGATGAAAGACCAGAATACTGGTTCCGACCAGTTCTTGATTTTCTTACCATCCAGTGGACCGAAGGGTAGCATGTTGAATGCCCCAAGGATGGAGTTCGCAACCATCCAATAGAATACTACTGTCCCCAGTATTCCGGTTTGAAACAAAATGAATGCTGGTAAACCGAGTGTCCACAATACTAGATTTGAATATGGGCCAGCCAAAGCAATCCTTCCATTTTGTCCACGATTGACGTTCCCGGCAACCATGACTGCTCCCGGTGCCATAAACAAGAATCCGACGAAGAAGGCGATGAGAACCCCTGTTTTGAGGCCGCCCGGATCTGCTCGGAATTCAGCCCAACAGCCATAATGTCTGGCAACGAATTTGTGGGCCAACTCATGGATGATGAATGCGGGACCAAATGCGATTAGGCCAAGCATGAACATCAATGGAATCGATATGGCAAGCCCGGAGCCCAACCCCATCATTCCACCCAATAATCCCCCGTGGAACATGAAAGAAAGTCCAAGAGAGAAAGCGGCCAATGAGATAGACAGGTCTCTGATTTCTGTTTTTGAGAAATGCCAAAACGATCCTGTGTGCAAAATAGGTGCAGGACGGAAAGATTGTGTGAAGCCACGACTGAATGGACTGAACTGCACCTGGACGACTCTTGGGCCTGTGTTAGAACGCCAGTTCCCATCGTCTCTGGTTTTGGCATGGGATATGGGCCTTACAGACCTTGCAAAGGGATCGTCTTCAACCAAATCGGTCCGGGGCTTCTTGTTTCCATCCATGGCGATAGTCGGTTCCAATAGATGCTCCTCTTTGAGGGTTCTTGGAAGGGTATGTTTCATCATGGGTCTTTGTACCTCAAAGGTTGGTGGTCACGTGAACAACGCCCTTCTGGTACTTTTCGTGGTCACTGGACTCATCCTCATGTTGTTCTGGAGAGAGGCTGTTGCAGCCTACCGGGATTCACAAGCAAAGAAATCCAATGAGGAAAAGAGAGGGTTTGTGAGAAAAATTTCCGACCATGACGAAGAGATGCCTGATTTGGCGGCGACCCAAGAAGAATTGGAGGCTCGTTTTGATGCCGACCGTGAGAAAGGGAAAGGATCACTCATTCGAGATATGGCCAACAGAAGTCCCTGGAAAGATGCGCCGCCAAGCTCTGAGGTGGCGAAATCGATGTCTGATGACATCGATGAAGTGGAGGTTGGGCATCTTGGCAAGAGAACTGTTCCCAGTCGGGAGATTGAGGAAGTAGACCGGTCCGATCGATCGGGTGAGGATGCGGAACTAACGGATCGTGTGGCTGCGAATGTGGCAACGCAAGATGTGCCAAAGGAATTGAAAGAGGCTCTTATCGATGAGATGATGGCTGAACGTAAAGCGAAGCGGGATGAGTTCAGTGGTGTGGTTGAAGAGATCGACGATCTTCTCGACGATTGATCACTCTAGGTTACTACCTGTGGCCATCAATGGGATGGCGACCATCAAAGAACAGAACGCGCCCATAACAAGGAAAAAGATGATTCCGAGTCCTCCACACAGTTCCCCGCCTGCACCACCTACTTCTGCGCCCTCGGATGATGAGGCAATGACACCCATAATGGTGTTCAAGGCTACCGCACCAAGACCGAGCCAAACACCCAGCCTTTTGCGGTTGAATGTGAGAATGCCGCCCCCTATGATGACGATGGATGCTAAGATGGCCACTGCTTGTCGCACGAGCCAAATGCCCTCGGGTGCGGGATCACTGAAGAGGTTGAATGTTCCAAGAACTGTCCATATGAGGCCCCATATTATCATGAAAACGCCCATCGTAGTGGGCGCTGGGGATTGTTGGGGTACGGTGAGAACGTATTGTCCACCAACCATTGTCGGTTGTGCTGCGGCTTGTGGGTCGGAAAAACCCTGTACCATGTGCCCCTGTTGAGGTTGCATGGAGATGGGTGTTGTAGCGGGCGCCTATAATTTCAGTGCAATTGGTTGGTGGGGACTGGGCCGTAGGCGTTGGGCATACCTTGTCCATCTGCAATCATGAGATACAGGTTGTAGAATGGCACCAATATGAACCAGCCAGATTTACCATGATCGTGAATCCTCCTAACACCCACAGCGAGGGTGGGCAAGAGGAGGGCGAGGTTGTAGATGTTCGAGATCCACATTGGGTCATCGTATTCCCATCCAAAAAGTATGGCGTCAACGAAACCTAGAGGGAGGGCAACAATGTATGTTGCAAGGATAAACCACCAATATTCTGAACGTGATGCTCGTCCCTCAAATCCAGCATAATTGTTAATCAAGCAACTCTTTATTGCGTCGATGAAACTCATCATTTGCATTGGTCGAGATGCCACTATCACTCCTGTTGCACCGAATGGAGATGCTATCGCTTGACCCATTTGAGGGGTTGATTCGCCAATGACAACTGTGTCTGGTTGGTATCCTGGTTGCATGAAGGTCGGTTTCGCTTTCACACAATAAGCATTGGGCCGGCATTAGATTGCCAATCAGAGGTGTTCTTTGGCGAAATTGACTGCGTTGTGGAAGATAACCATCCCTTCACCTTCTCCGTGCTCAGGTAATTCGCGCGTCCAGGTGGCACCCAGCCATGTGCTGTGATTCGCTTCGGGGTGAGGCATTAGACCAAACACTCGGCCGGTTGGATCACAAACACCTGCGATGTTTCGCATACTTGCATTTGGACAGATTGGGAAAGGGAGTGGTTTGTCACCTGCGCTTGGATATGCGTCGTTTGGATCAATGTAGCGAACGACAAGCTGGCCGTTCTCCGCCCACTGGTCGAGGTTTGTGTCGATACTGGTGACAAATTTGCCTTCACCGTGTCGGACAGGGACCCGGATGCGCTCAAGTCCTTTAGTCCAGACACAGGGGCTGTTTGGGTCAAATTCTAGGTGTACCCATCGATCCTCGTAGTGTCCTGTGTTGTTCAGAGTTAGGCTCGCGGTTTGGCTCAAACTGACTTCTTCATCACCAGGGAGTAGGCCCATCTTCACGAGAACTTGGAACCCATTGCAAATCCCAATGACAAGCTTACCTGATTTGACAAAATCTTGAACCATGTCTCGGATTCCAAATCGCAATCGGTTTCCAAGGAGGCGTCCGCTGCCGAGATGGTCTCCAAAGGAAAAACCGCCGGGTACGGCCATAATGTGGTAGTCAGCAAGTGTCTTGTCGCCGTTGACCAATTCATTCACGTGGATTCGATCAGCTTCAGCGCCGGCCATCTCGAACACTGCTTTTGTTTCATGATCGCAGTTGATGCCGAATCCGTATAACACCGCAACCCGTACTGTTTCAACCATCAGTGCCCACCTCCCATGTTTAGTGTGTTTTTCCATGCATCCAATAGGTCAGGCAAAGGTGCGCTGAGGATTGAGTTGCCGTCGTGCTGGAATTGAAGGATTTTCTTATCATCTACAACTCCAATGTTGGTCATGGCGTGACCCTGCATCGCAGACTCAAATTTAGTGGCGTTTTCTGGTTTTACGGAGACGAGTATTCTTCCGAGTGATTCGCCAAACAATGCGGCCCAGACATCTGTATTGTCATCGATGAGTCCATCGAGATTGATTGTGGTCGCGCCGTCGCAGCCGAAGCAGCACTCTGCGACAGATACGGCAAGGCCGCCGTCGCTGCAATCATGTGCGCTGCGAACCAACCCTTCATCCATCGTTCCTGTCAACGCACGATAGAGTGCGAGATTGCGGGTAGTGTCAATTTGCGGTACGTCATTTCCAATTCCCCCTCCTGTTTCTTCAGCAAGCATGTAACTCAGTTCACTCGCACCCATTTCTTGATGTGTTTCGCCGAGTAAGTAAATCACATCTCCCTTGTCTTTGAAATCGCTTGAAACCGCTTTCCGAACGTCTTGATGATCTCCTAGAACTGTGTAAAGGAGGGTGGGGGGGATACTGATTTTCTTGCCATCCAATTTCGCATCGTTTTTCATCGAATCTTTGCCTGAGATACAGGGGAGATTGTATGCTCTACAAACATCATCGAGGGCTCGATTACTGCGGACCAATTGCGCGAGTTTGAATCGCCCATCGGGTGTTTTTTCGCTTTCGATGGGGTCGGGCCAGCAGAAATTGTCAAGGCCAGCGATCTTGTCCAAATCCACACCCACACAAACCGCATTTCGAACCGCTTCATCGATGCTTGCTGCTGTCATTGCATATGCGTCGATATCTGAGTAACGAGGCACGATTCCACAAGATACGACTGCGCCCCGTGTATCTCCATGGAGTGGTGCGATTACCGCTGCATCCCCTGGTGCGTCGTGGTTGACGCCGCAGAATGGTTTGATGACAGACTGGGCGATGACTTCGTGGTCATATTGACGGACCCACCATTCCTTGCTGGCAACATTGGGCCTTGCGAGAATTCGTTGCAAAATATTGCCCATTTCAGTTTCGTTGACATCGGGGTAGTTTGGCTCCTCATGGATGGGTGTTTTCCACTCACTCTCGAGATTGAGTTGTGGGCACCCGTCGTGCAGGAAGTGCATGGGCAGGTGGGCGACTGTGGAGGCGCCGTGTTTGACGATGAAGGCGCCACTATCTGTGAACGTGCCAACCGCTGTGGCTTCGACTTCATGCAAGGCTGCTAGGGCTTCGAAAGCGGGTATGTTTTCTTCACTCACACCAACGGTCATCCGCTCTTGACTCTCAGAGACCAAAATTTCCCACGGAGATAGTCCCGGTTGTTTGAGGGGGACAACGGATAGATCTAATTCGGCGCCACCAGTGAGTTCAGCCATCTCTCCAACGCTACTGGAAAGGCCTCCTGCGCCGTTGTCTGTGATGACTTGGATGAGTCCTGCGTCACGGGCTTCGAGCACCATATCGAGCATTTTCTTCTGGGTGATGGGGTCGCCGATTTGGACGGCGCTGCTCGGACTTTCTTCGGTCAATTCCAAACTCGAAAAGGTGGCGCCATGAATGCCATCGCTACCGACGCGCCCTCCAAGCATGTAGACAATGTCGCCTGGAGATGGTGTCTTGTCGTGGCTCTCACGTCCATCTGGTAAGTAACGTGGCATGATGCCAACCGTTCCTGCATATACGAGTGGTTTCCCGATATACCGATCGTCGAATACGATTGCACCATTGACTGTAGGGATGCCCGATTCGTTACCACCTGCTCGGATGCCTGCATGGACTCCTCGGAGAACTCGTGATGGGTGGAATAAGCCACCAGGCAGGTCCCCATCAAAATCGGGTGGTCCAAAACAAAACACATCCATGTTGGCGATTGGTCGAGCGCCCAATCCAGTACCGAGAATGTCTCGGTTGACGCCGACGATGCCTGTCATCGCACCACCGAATGGATCGAGGGCGCTGGGTGAGTTGTGAGTTTCAGCCTTGATGCAAAGGCTCCAATCATCGGTCCACTCGATCACTCCTGAGTTGTCATGGAAAATGCTGAGTAACCAATCCACTTGTTTTTGCATATCCAATGTCGGTTGCATGATGTGGGTTTTGAATAGGGAATTGATTTCACTATCCTCACCAGTTTCAGTGTCCACGTGATGGATTTTCGCTGCGAAAATCTTGTGGCTACAATGTTCGGACCATGTTTGGGCTAGACACTCTAGTTCAACATCGGTTGGGGCAGCCGGCGGTAGGCCCAAATCGGCCCTAGTGGCTTGAATTGTTGGATTTCGATAGTGGGCCTGAACGGCTTGCATCTCTTCTAAATTGAGAGCCAAAAGGCCTTCTTCTGAAATTTGAATGAGGGTGTCGTCATCCACCTCTAAATCAATTGTCGCAGGTGGTTCAAAGGTCACTGATGGGCGCTCTGGGAATGAGAGTTGGGGCCAAACAGCGTTGGAGCAGTGGTTGGCATTGGCCATCGCAGCTCTTTCGATCATGGGGTTGTGCAACGTCATTGCCAACCACCTCTCGTCGATATCAGAGGGGAGGTCCCAGAACAGATACGTCATCGTCGTTGCAATTTGTGCATCTGTTTGTTCAGGAAATAATGTATGGAATCCGTCCAATGCTGCCTGTGCTGCATTGTCGGTGACACCGGGTTTGAATCCGACCATGATGGCCAGATTTGGGTGATTTGGAAACAGTTCAGCGTTGTCGAGTAGGCTGTTATTGGCTGCACCTTGCTCAATGATGGGGTCGGTGAACAAATCCTGTAGGCTCTGCAGGAGTTCTGAGGATGAAAGGTTGGCTTTCACTTGGTAACCTGTAATCGAGCGGACCTTGCCAACAGTAAGTCCGTGGTCCGCTGAAAGCATGCTACGGATGCTCTCGCCCCTCGTGTCCTGAAGCCCAGGTAATTCCCTTGGGGTGACCTCAATCAAATGAACCGGTAACTCTCCCATTCGCCTCCCCCTACGGGGAGGCGGCTTTTGATGGCCGTCCTTGAACAAACCGGAAGGGGTTCATGGCTTGCTGAGTTGCCTAGAAAGAAATTGCCCTGTGTAACTATCCGGGTTTGTGGCGACTTCTTCGGGAGTTCCAATCGCCACCACGTCACCGCCGCCGTCGCCGCCTTCTGGCCCCAAATCAATAATCCAATCTGCAGATTTTGCGACGTCGAGATTGTGCTCAATGATGACAACTGTATGGCCGTTTTCACGGATGCGGAGGAGAACTTGAATCAATTGATCTACGTCGGCCATCGAAAGACCCGTCGTCGGCTCATCAAGGATGTAAACAGTGGGTCTGTGAGCGGGCCGATGAAGTTCGGTCGCCAACTTCACTCGTTGTGCTTCACCACCAGAGAGTGTGGTGGCGGGTTGGCCCAATCTAATGTAGCCCAATCCAACATCGTCGAGGGTTTTCAAAATGCGATGAATCTTTCTTTGGTTGGCAAAGAATTCCACGCCTTCTGCGACGCTCATCTGTAGAATGTCAGAAATCGTGCGTCCTTTCCATGATACTTCGAGAGTTTCGCGAGTGTACCTTGCGCCTTTGCATATTTCACACGTCACCCATACATCTGGGAGGAAGTTCATCTCGAGTTTGATCGAGCCGCCGCCTTTGCATGCTTCGCAACGACCGCCTTTCACGTTGAAGGAGAAGTGGCCGGGTGCGTAACCTCGTTCCTTGGAGAGTGGTGTTTGGGAGAAGAGTTCGCGGATGGGTGTGAATACCCCTGTATATGTGGCAGGGTTTGAGCGTGGTGTACGGCCGATTGGTGCCTGATCGATGACGATTGTTTTGTCCAATTCTTCGTGCCCTGTGATACTGTGAAGGGGGCCTGGGGTGGTTTCTGCACCATTGAGATCTCGTTGCAGCGCGGGGGCGAGTGTCCCTGTGACCAAGCTGCTCTTTCCACTCCCCGATACTCCTGTCACAGCAACCATGCACCCTAGGGGGATTTCTAAATCGATATTCTGTAAATTGTTCAGTCTTGCACCGCGAATTTCAATCGAGTGTCCGTTTGGTGTGACTCTTTCACTCGGTGTTTCAATAGATGTTTTTCCAGAGAGGTATGAGCCGGTGATGCTCTCTTTCGTTCGTAGCAATTTCTTCAATGAACCGCTGGAAACAATCCGGCCGCCTGCTTTACCAGCACCGGGCCCGATGTCCACCAACCAATCTGCTTGACGGAGTGTGGCTTCATCGTGCTCGACAACGATGAGTGTGTTACCCAAATCACACAATTCACGAAGTGTGGATAAGAGGCGGGCATTGTCTCGACTGTGTAATCCAATGCTCGGTTCATCGAGGACATACATGACCCCTGTGAGGCGGGTGCCGATTTGTGTGGCCAAACGGATCCGTTGACTCTCGCCGCCAGACAAGGTGTTTGCACGACGGTCTAGTGTGAGATAATCCAATCCGACGAGCGCGAGGAAGCGCAAACGGTTGGCGATTTCTTTGATGATTTCTCGACCGATGAACATCTCTCTTTCATTCAGTGCACGGATGTCTTCCAGTATGGGGGGGTCGCGTTCAAGTTCATTCCAGAATTCTTTGTTCGTTTCCCCTGTTGACCAAATTTGAGTGATCGCGAGAGCGTCCAGTATACTAGAACCGTTGAATGTGGGTAGGTTTGTGCCCCCAACAAATACGCCGCGAACGGCTGGATTCAGTTTGGCTCCATTGCAAGCGAGGCATGGTTCATCCGTCATGTAGGACAGGAGTCTGTTTCGTGTCCGTTCGCTCGTGGTTTCGGTGAAGGTTCTCTCCAATCGTGCGAAGACCCCTTCCCACGGGCGATTCATTTGGTATGAAGATCCTTTTTTGCTCGTGAATTCATATTGGATGGATGTTGAGCCGCTTCCCCATAGCAAAATGTCTCGGGAGTCTTCATCGAGATCTTGGATGGGTGTGTGAATATCTATCCCATAATATGCGCATGTTTGGCGCATGAGAGATTTGTACCAACCCGACATCATCGAAGTTCGGAAGGGATAGACGCACCCATCATCTACGCTTGCTCTTTCATCGATACAAAGGTCGTGGCTAAATCGACGTTGGACACCAAGTCCCTGGCATTCGGGACAGGCTCCCAGTGGATTGTTGAATGAGAAAATTCGAGGGCTCATCTCTGGGAGAAATGCCCCATGTGTCGGACATGCAAATTCTTCAGAATATGGTGTAGTTGTGCCCACGGGCGTTTCCCTAGCCTTCGTTCCTTCGGACAGATTTGCATCGGATTTCGGCGCTTCAAATGATTCGATCGCGAGGCCACCCCCGCCCAATCGTAGTGCGGATTCAATCGATTCTGTGAGGCGTTGGCGGTTGCTTCGATTCAGGCGCATGCGATCGATTCGGACGTCCACATTGTGCCGTAGATTCTTTTCCAATAATGGGGGGTCTTCAAATTCTGCTTCACGTCCATTGATGCGACCAAAGAGGTATCCTTGTTCTGCTAGACTGGTGAACAAATCTGCGTGGGTGCCTTTCCGATCTCGAATGACGGGTGCCCACACACAAATGCCGTGACCTTCGTAATACCACATTACATCGTCAACAATCTCTTGAACGGTTCTTCGAGCAACTTCAATACCGCACTCGGGACAATGTGGTTGGCCGATCCGGGCCCAAAGTAGGCGGAGATAATCCATGATTTCTGTGACGGTTGAAACGGTAGAGCGGGGGTTGTGACTGCCTTGTTTCTGATCGATACTAATCGCTGGTGAAAGTCCTTCGATACTATCGCAATCGGGTTTCTTCATTTGCCCCAGAAATTGTCTGGCATAGGAGCTGAGGCTCTCGACATATCGACGTTGACCTTCGGCATACAGGGTGTCAAAAGCAAGACTGGATTTTCCGGATCCTGAAACCCCAGAGACGACGACGAACTTCCCCCTCGGGATTTTCACGTCGACGTTCTGTAGATTGTGGGTGCGTGCACCACGCACCACAATCCAACCATCATCGCCCGGCATATTTTGGGCGTTGACGCGCTCGTTCTTGAACTCATTCTAATGGAACCATAGGGCGTTGATGATGTCGCCGACGTTTGCACCCGTATCTGGTGGTAAGTATGTAACACCGTTGTGGGCAACCAAGGAGTGGATGTTTCCACTACCTTGGTGTGTGTGGGTGGTACCGACCAGTTCGTCATCTTCCAATGAAATTAGAATGCGGCGCAAGCATACTTTGCCGGGGGCGCCTTTCACTGTGTCTTTCATCCGAACCTTGACTTTCTTCGCCAATGGGAGTTCGGGGGACAACCAAGGGGCGACAATCAATGTGAATACCAAGTGGCTGCTGACTGGGTTTCCAGGTAAGCCGAACAATGGTGTGCCGTTCCATGTCCCAAACAATGGTGGTCCACCGGGCCTCATGGCGACTTTCCAAAAGTGTAGATTGCCTTCTTCTTCCATTAGTTTACGGACGTAATCAAATTCGCCCATGCTGACGCCGCCGCTGGTTAGAATTACATCACAATCCACTGAATTGAGGGTGTCTCTCAAACCGTCGATATTGTCCTCTACGACGCTGTGGTGTTCGGGAATACACCCAATCTTCTCCAGTAATGCGCACAAACCATAGGAGTTCGATTCGTAGATTTGGCCTTCTTTCAATTCATTTCCTGGTGGGATCAATTCATCGCCTGTACTAATGACTGCGACCCTGGGTTTACTGCGAACAGATATTGTTTCGTGGCCCATTGTTGCAACTAGAGATATGGCAGAGGGGGTCATCACTTGTCCGGCCTTGAGAATCGTTTCCCCCTTGCGCAAATTTTCACCGCGTTTGCGAATATAGTTGGTATGTGCTTTACCATTGATTCCGTCTTCGACCATGACGATTGCGTTGGCGCCCTTGGGGATGGGTGCTCCTGTCATGATTCGAATCGCTTCTCCTTCACCGACCTCGGATGGTGCTTCACCAGCAGCCGTTACGCCCACTTCGACCCTGGTGTTGTCCTCACTGCGAACCGCCCACCCATCCATCGCTGAATTGTCAAAAGGGGGATCGTCAACTTTGGATTGTAAATCTTCGATGAGGATCCGATTGTGGGCTTGATTCAGTGGAACATTCTCGGCCTTGAAGTTGACCATTGTGTCACGAGCGATTGCAAAGGCGCGCTCGATGGTGACAAATGTCTCCATGAGGAGCCGAGGGTGACGATGGGTTTGAGTTCGACGGCGCGGGCGACCCGTTGTGGATTTGGGGTTGATTGCGATTTGTTTCGCGCTCTTTTGTGTGGCGACTCTTTACGCTAGTGTCGGGCATGGTGGGGCTTCGGGTTATCTTGCCATCCTATCGTTGACAACATATGGTGCAATGGAGTCTGCTTGGCTCAAACAACATGCGTGGTGCCTGAATTTGGTTGTAGCTGCGGTTGCATTTTGGCACTTTCATCGGGCCGGCTATCACGTGCCTAAATTGACGGTGCCTTTCATCGTTGCAAGCGTTCCTTTCGCAATGCTCGGTGGTTATCTTCTCGTGGATGG
>CAZXVR010000026.1:0-11565 GCA_964644485.1 uncultured Candidatus Poseidoniales archaeon
CAAATTCATGTCGACGTCGGCTGATTCCCACCCGTCACGCTCATATACGGAGGGTTGGTCGCCGGGTTGCTCCGTAGGAGAGGTATTGCACATGGGTCGCGGATTGTTCTCAGGTCCTAAGATGAAGTCGGACCGTCTAAAGTTTCGATGGAAGGACAGTGGGTTCAGGAAACGCCAAGAGAAGCGTCGCCAGGGTGGAGTACTGAAACACGACCCACTGCAAGGCAGTTCACAGGCAAAGGGAATCGTCATTGAGAAGATCGGTGTTGAGGCGAAACAGCCAAACTCTGGAATTCGAAAAGGTGTAAAAGTCAGCCTCATCCGCAGTGGAAACAAATTAACCGCATTCGCTCCAGGTGATGGTGCAATCAATTTTATTGATGAGCACGATGAAGTCATGGTCGAAGGTATCGGTGGTCGCCAAGGACGTTCATATGGTGACATCCCCGGTATTCGATACAAAGTCATTCAAGTCAATGGCGTCTCTCTAGATGAGATGGTCCGTGGCAGAAAGGAAAAGCCAATTCGTTGAGGTGTGTCTTATGTCTGATGAAGAAATTACTGAAGATACTGACGCTGAAGAGCCAGTGGTTGAGGAGGTCGAACGTGCCCCTCCAATCGCAGGTATCGGAACACTGGTCTTTGGCAAGTGGGATTCTTCAGAAGTGACATGTGAAGATCCAGGACTTGCCCCATATGTCAACCTCGACACTGTCGGCACACCTCATTCCGGTGGTAGGCACGCCAATGCATGGATGGGCAAGGCAAAGTTGAGCGTTGTTGAACGATTTATCAACGGCCTCATGCGTACCGGTAGAAATGGCGGCAAGAAGCAATATGCTGCAAATGCCTTTGAAGGCGCTCTTAATGTCATCCACGACAGAACTGGTGACAATCCTCTGCAGATACTTGTGGATGCCATTACACATGCCGCGCCTATGGAAGAAATCACCCGCATCAAGTTTGGTGCCGTATCTCAGCCCAAGGCCGTAGATAGCGCCCCAAGTCGCCGTTTGGATGTCGCAATTCGCAACCTTTGCAAAGGCAGCATCGCAGCTACCTACAAGACAACAAAGACTCTCAAAGATGGAATCATCAACGAATTGATGAAGGCGAAAGATGGGGATGTTGCCTCCTACGCTGTTGGCAAGAAAGAGGAAGTCCAACGAATCGCCGCATCGGCACGCTGATTCGTGACACTCACGCGGGTGCGCGCGTGCGCATAGGCGGATTTATCTACCAAGTTCAGGTCGCCGGGCTCACTTAGGTGATATCATGGGCCGTAAGGAAGACAACATTGCAAAGGCGACCGACGTCATGCACATTCGTGAACAAATCAGGAACCTATGCATCGCAGCACACATTGACCATGGAAAAACAACCCTTTCAGACAATTTGATTGCTGGAGCAGGGATGATGTCAGAAGATCTGGCAGGTAAGTCCCGAGTCCTTGATTTCGATGAGCAGGAATCTGCCCGAGGCATCACGATTAACGCTGCAAGTGCGTCCATGGTTCACAGCGTAGAAGGGACAGATTTCCTCATCAATCTAATCGATACGCCAGGCCACGTCGACTTCGGTGGAGACGTGACTCGTGCAATGCGAGCTGTCGATGGTTGCTTCATCTTGACCTGTGCTGTTGAGGGTGCCATGCCACAAACTGAAACGGTAGTTCGCCAGGCATTGAAAGAAAAGGTCAAGCCGATTTTGTTCATCAACAAGGTTGATCGCCTCATCAATGAATTGCAGGTTACTCCAGAAGATATGATGGCACGGTTCGAGAAACAAATCACCAAGGTTAACCAACTCATCAAACAATTCGCTCCTGAAGAGTACAAGAAGAAATGGCAAGTTAGTGTCATGGATGGTACGGTTGCATTTGGTTCTGCATATCACAACTGGGGGATCACAATTCCATACATGCAAAAATCTGGCGTGAATTTCACTCAAATCTTCGAATATTGTCACAATGAACAGCAGAAAGAGTTGGCTAAGAAAGCGCCAGTGCACGAAGTTTTGCTCGATATGGCAGTGAGTAAGTTGCCCAACCCTGTCCAAGCACAGGAATATCGTATCCCCAATATTTGGACAGGAGATATGGATTCAAAAGAAGGCAAAGCCATGCTTGAATGCGATCCAAATGGTCCTCTAGCCATGATGATTACCAAGATTTGGATGGATCCACACGCCGGTGAAGTTGCTGTCGGTCGAATCTATTCCGGTTCAATCAATCACGGAGAATCAGTTTGGGCAATCGGCGCAAGCAAGGCAGAACGTGTTCAGCAAGTTAGTATGATGGTGGGAGGTGACCGAATTGCTGTACCGACGGTCGTTGCTGGTAATATTGCCGCAGTAACAGGCATTCGTTCTGCTGCAGCTGGTGTCACAGTCACGTCTGACAAAAATTTGACTCCATATGAAGCCATTCGACACTACTCTGAACCAGTCGTTACGGTTGCAGTAGAGCCTCAATCGATGAAGGATTTGCCTAAGTTTATCGATGCACTACGAAGTTTGGCCAAGTCTGATGCCTCATTGCAGGTAACAACCAATCAGGAAACGGGTGAGGCTCTTCTAGCGGGTATGGGTGAACTTCATCTTGAAATCACGACCTATCGAATCGAAGAAGAACAGAATATCAAGGTCAAGGTTAGCGAACCGATCGTTGTATACCGTGAGGCAATCAACGGAAACAATGTATCTAGTCCGTTTGAAGGTAAATCACCAAATCGTCACAACCGATTTTACATTGAAGTTGAAATGTTGCCTCAGAATGTCATCGATGCTCTGCGCGCCGGAGATTTCAGAGACGGAACAATCCGAGCCAAAGATCAGAAAGAAATTGGAGATCAGTTTGCGGCACTCGGTATGGACAAAGATATGATGCGCAAGGGATATGCAATCAATGGAACAAATGTATTCATTAATGGCACGAAGGGTATCCAAGGGCTTCACGAAACTCGCGAATTGCTCATTGAAGGATTCAACGAAGTCTGCAAATCTGGACCACTAGCGGGAGAACCAGCGATGGGTATGCTCGTTCGTCTTACCGATGCTAAACTGCATGAAGATGCCATTCACCGTGGCCCAGCTCAAACCATTCCGGCCATGAGAAATGCAATGCGTGGAGCGATGGTTCGTGCAGGAACGACAATCATGGAACCAATGCAGAAGATGTTTGTTTCCGTACCAAACGACTGGCTTGGTGGAGTCACCCGAGAAGTTACACAACGCCGAGGTGTCATCGAGGATATGCCTGCCGATGGTGAAACAACCACAGTCATTGGCACCGTTCCAGTCGCTGAGAGTTTTGGATTCTCCAATGATATCCGTGCAGCATCTCAAGGGCGTGCAATTTGGAACAGCGAAAACTCAGGATTCGAGGAGTTGCCTCGCATGCTACTGGAAAAGGTCGTTGGCGATATACGCACTCGAAAGGGAATGAAGCCCGAAATCCCGAGCGAATCATATTATGCAGATTGATTACGAGATTCTAACCATCTGGAAATCAGTCAGATCCCTCAATACCTGCATGCCAGGTGTATCTGGAAGTTGATTCAGACACTCATGTGCAGCTGAATGGTATCCCATTGCTTTGGCATGGGCATACTGAATAGATCCTGAATTTCGAAGTTCAGAGACGACAGTATCCAAAACTTCACGTCCGGTTTCCTCGATTCCAGAACCAAATACTTCGTTGAAGTTAGACAATCCATCGTCACCCTGTTGCAATGCATGAATTGCGATGAGAGTTTGCTTACCCTCAATGATATCACTGCATGCTGGTTTACCAAGAGTTTCACTGTCACCAGTGGCATCGATGAGATCATCCATGAGTTGGAAACACAGTCCCACATTTTCGCCCCAATCCGCCATGATGTCAATCGTATTCTGAGAAGCACCAGAGAGAAGAGCACCCGTTCTTGCACAAGTTGTGAACATCGCGGCTGTTTTACCACTAATCATGTGTAGATATTCATCTTCAGTAACTGTCTCTCGATTCTCAAATGACATGTCCTGTTGCTGCCCTTCGCTCACACGTCGTACCATACTACCGATGATTCTCACTAAATCTCGGAAATGCTCATCATCGAAATTCGGGGATTCTGAAAGCATCTCAAATGCCACTGCAAGCATCGCATCTCCAGCATTGATGGCAGTGGGGTGATCAAAGGCAACGTGGACAGCAGGGCGCCCTCTTCGAATAGAATCATTGTCCATAATATCATCATGCACGAGAGTAAAATTGTGTATGATTTCGATCGATGCTCCCAAATCATACAATCCATCACCAGCGGTACCCACTGCATCAGCAACCAGCCAAGGCAAAATTGCACGTAACCGCTTTCCACCACCGTCTATCAGATGTTTCATCGCCGATCTCAGTCGATCATTTTCAGATTTCGACAATGCGGTAATGACTCGAGATTCTACCGCATCCTTGTGAGATTTAAGAGCAGTCATGACACCAATCTTTGATGAATCAGGCTCCAAATTTCCAGTCATCGTAACATCCCCATAATCTCTAATCAATAAGTCTGCGTGAGCCGGAAGACCGTCAAGGTTGCCCCACCACTCCGGCAGAATATTTTCCGCGATGAGTCTAAACCACGGTGCGATGATGCGTCCATCTTGTGGTTCCTCAGATAACCACTGATTCAGTTCATCTTCAGTAACCCATTGAATTTGAGCAATTTCATTAGGATTTGGTGATACTTTCAGGCCAGGCTTTGCCCGTGCGAAGAGTATGTGGTCAAGTTCATGTTCGACCCACAGATGGTCTGCTCGAGCCCGATACATCATTCGAGTAATCAAATGGATATCATCTGGCTCAAAGGTATCGGAAGAGATGCCCAATTCCTGCTCCATCTTCCGTATGGCTGCTACTTTTGTGCCAACATTGTTGCCTGCATCTTCCATTTCATTCGGAACGTGTAATGGATGGCTGCATACCGTATTCGCCCAAACATCTGGGAAGGTGATCTTGTGCGAGGCCCTTTTTTGCATCAATAATCTGTTTTGGTCATCGAAAATATGGATTGAGAATGCACGATGGAGAACACCTTCCCCACGATGTGCCTCTACCTTACTCATCGCACCCAATACCTCATCAACAGTATCGACCAAAATGACTCTCTCAGTCATCATATGAACTTGGTCGCTATCATATCCCTCGACAAGCAACGTCTCCTGCGCGTCCGATTGAGTGTCTACCACATGCTTTGGAAGACAATTCATCAAATGAAGACGTCGGTACGCGAATTACAGCAATCACTGGATTCTGGTACCCAATGTATGACCATTTTGTATGACCTCGAGAATCCGATTCGGGTGGACGCCATCAATGAACCAAACATGTTCAACGTGTTTTGAAATGTATTCTGCTCGTTCAGCCTTCAGAAAGATACCACCGGTTACATCAATTTCCTCGCTGTGCTGGCCTGTAAAACCAATTTCACTGTTCCATATGGGGATGAGTTCACCGGTTGGACTTGGATTGGTCATCAACCCGGGTGTATCACCCATCGCGAAAATGACATGTGAGACATCTGGTAACTCTACACTAAGACGGAGCATCAGGTCATCACCAGATAAGATGCCGAATTCGAGTGGTGGTTCACATTCGACAACGTCTCCAAATGTGACATGGACTCCTGATTGTAGAAATCGATCCAAGTCTCCTATGAACGATTTACCAGTATTCAAAACGAAATTACGTGGAGGGTGACTGTGTGTTGGCAAAGGCTTGAGCGAATTTATTACCAAATGGTGCAATGAATCCATGTCGCTCCGAACTTGGGCAATCGCAGCATCTTGATCTAAATCAGAGATGTTCCCTTCAGCCAACCTAAATTCACGTGCCCGCAAATGTCCGAATGAACCAGCCCCATGAACAATGACAACATCATGACCCAAATCGATCAAATTTTTTACACAATCAGCCAATGCAGTAATCCGATCGGTAAATGGTGTACATAGGGACGATTTATCAGAAATCAAGCCGCCACCCCATTTCATGATGATGCGGCCCATAATGCGTCTACAGGGCACCCATTCAAAGCGATAGCGTCGGTTCATTCATCAAGGAGCCCATAGTTCAGTAGTGCATGGGCAAGCCATCTCTAGAGGAGTTTCGGCGCTGGTTGCAATCCGAAATCAAGGAATTAGAGGCTCTAGAAGAAGGACAAAACGTCAACAAACGCCTGTTGCAATTGGAAATGGCCCTACAAGAATCGATGGCATTTAATGCCGCATGGGAGATTCGCAAGGAATCTGCGGTCACCCCTGTTGTACAAGAGAAATCTGTTCGACTCATATCAGCGAGTCCAGATAGCGATCAAAATCCACAGGGTAGTGGTTTAATCTGCTCAGCTTGCGAGGCAGAAATCGATGACGATTTGCCGTTTTGTTCCACCTGTGGAGAAAACCGCTAATCACTCTTCTTCGGCTTCTTCTTGTTCCCATTCTGAGATACAAGCAAGAAGTTCAGGATGGTCTGAATCAACTGTCGCGCAATAACGGGCTTCAACTTCCTCGGTTAAGTAGACTGTAGTGCCCGCGTGGTAGATGGTGTCGCCATTGGCTTCCATCTGAATGCAATCCACTTCGATGATAACCGGTCGATTGTGGTGCACGTGTCCTGCATTGGCAGCAGCAGTAACCGTCTTGGATAGGTGAACATGCTTCCGATCACCTGGCTTGATTCCGTGCTCTAACAAGTGAACTTCATCATCGATGGCGCAAGGGAAATAGAGCAAGTTGGGTGTATCATCAGACGGTAGGTCTAGTTCGATTTCTACGGTGTGGGCGTATGTTGCTCTAACCATATCTCCTCGGACATCATAACGTCCCTTAGTACAGGTTTCACTCACTGCACGAATGTGGTGGGGACGCAACCAATGCATCCTTCGATCACGCTTGGTAAGCGCCTCTACCATTTCACGAACATCCACCCAGCCATTCAAATCCATTTCCAAGTCAAATTTTTCTGGGAAATGGCGCAAAATACCCGCCATTCGTCTTCCGAGAATGTCTCGCTCTCGGTCACTCATGATGAATTTTCCTTCATCATTGCACGATGGACAGTTCTGTCCGTCAAAGAATCCATGGGACTTACAATCTCTAATCATCGAGCCGCCGACCCGCCCTACCTTCATAATTCGTTCTGTGCCCATAGGGCACATATCTCGTCAAGATTATGGGCACGCAACCAGTGGCCACAGTATGCGAGCCGTGATTGCAGGTTACTCCCGGACACCATTTCACCGCGCTCATCGTGGTGAACTAAAGGATGCGCGTCCAGAAGACATGGTAGCGATTTCCATCAAGGATTCGCTGCGCAAGTCGGGCTTGTCAGCAGACCATGTCGAAGACGTCTTGGTTGGCTGTGCATATCCAGAAGGTGAACAGGGCCTCAATATAGGACGTATTGCAACATATATGTCCGGTTTACCTAATACGGTTCCAGGCATGACAACTAACCGCTTGTGTGGATCATCCATGCAGGTGATTCACACTGCTGCGGGGGCGCTTGCACTCGGTTCAGGCGACGCATTCGTTTGTGCAGGTGTTGAATCGATGTCGCGAATCATGCGAGGAGGATTCAATCGATCCCCACATCCGCAATTGGAGCAGACTTATCCTGAAGCCTACATTGGAATGGGGATGACTGCAGAAAATTTGGCGAAGAGTCACTCAATCGGTAGAACCGCCCAGGAAGAATTTGCATTTCTGAGTCATGAAAAGGCGATTCGGGCTCAAAGCTCTGGCTATTTCGATAACGAGATTTCAGTCGTAAAGACACAGAACAACTCAGTCAATATCGATGGCTGCATGCGTGAGCCGAATATGGAAAAAATGTCACTGTTGAAACCTGCTTTTATCGATACTGGGACAGTTACTGCAGCGACCAGTTCACCGCTTACAGATGGAGCATCTTCACTGATAGTCTGTTCAGACAAATACGCAATGGAAAATGGAATCAAACCAATGGCGACGATTGTATCGACAGCGGTGGCTGGTGTCGCACCTGAAATCATGGGCTATGGGCCAGTACCTGCAACACAGAAGGCCCTATCGCGCGCCGGTCTATCCATGGATCAAATCGATGTAATCGAAATGAACGAAGCGTTTAGTGCACAATCTCTGGCTTGCCTGAAGGACTTGGAATTGGATATGCATGATTCACGCATCAATATCGATGGGGGCGCGTTGGCGATTGGACATCCCCTTGGAGCAAGTGGATGTCGTATTACCGGAAAAGCTGCAAGTTTGCTGAATCGGGTCGGGGGACAATATGCCCTTGCCACAATGTGCATTGGTGGTGGGATGGGCATTGCAACTGTTCTTGAGCGGTGGAATTGAACCACAATAGGCTGATATGGGGCCAGTCGATGGCGTGCCATGGGATTCGGCATCCGCGAAGGTCGTCGTCAGGCAAAGGAAAACTTGTCGATTGATGAAGAAGGAGATTGTGCTCGCTGTGGCGGTAATGCAAATGCTTCGTCAATTCCGGGCTACTTACAGTGCTCAAAATGTAACTATGAGTGGAAGGATCCCACAACAGAATCTCAACAACAGGGTCCGCGTGATTCTATTTCGAGAGACACTGAAAAACTTGAAGAATTCAAACGTGAAATGGAATCTGGAAGCGGACTTGCGCGCGTTTTAGGGGTTGACGATGGTTTAGATTCTGAACAAAAAGAGTCAATGTTTAGGCTACAGGACAAATGGATGTCCGGAATGCAGGGGCAATACAATGCTGCTGAAGAAGAACGGAAGCCACTGATGATTGCATTCGATGAGGATGATAATTTACTAGAGACACAGGTGGGCGCGATACATATTTCTGACAACGTTTTCGACGGAGGGGAAGAGATTCGAATCGAATATCCTGGACGCGGCACTGAATTTTACGTCATCAATGAGGATGATGCACTTGGGTGGAAAAGAGGTAGGAGCATTCAGGAAACTGCTAGAAACATTGCATCGATTATCAATCGTACCAGCACTTTAGTTCACGCCTCAGCTGAAGGTGCAAGCGTCTCAATCGAGCTCCGCGATGTTAAACTGGATTCGGATAGCCTGGTCATTTTCGTGGATGATCCAGGGGGCAAAAACATGACAGTAGAACGATTGGGAGTCATCTTGGATCCAGATGAAATCCAAGTATACGAGGATTATCATCAAATTATCAAAATCGCGTTGGCAGATGGAATCATCACCCCTAGCGAAGATCAAATGCTTTGGGCCATGCGACAAAACCTCGGAATCAGCGACGAAGACCATGTACGCATCGTGATAGATATTTTCGGAGATAACGCGGTCAAGGAGTGCCCAGAATGTGGGGTCAATGTGCCACTATATCTCGAGTATAGCGCTTGGTGGTGCGAAGGTTGTCAACACTGGGTTTGACCTTCTAACGTCAATTGAATGGAACAATAGGATGGGCATGGTTGAAATACCGGATTGACCCAGTGACCCCTAGAGGTAATGGTATGACAGATGAGACACTCTACATTGGGGTAGATTTGGGGACATTTCGTTCGGTAATGGTATCCAGTGACGGGCACGATGAAAAAGTGCTGACAGTAATTGGTACGCCAAAGGATCAGATTGCCAAAGGATTCCTCAAGAGGGATGTTCTATTCGGTGAAGAAGCTTTGAAAAATCGCCTTGCACTCAACCTATTCCGTCCGCTAGAGCATGGTGTCATCAAGGACACTGCAGAAGACAAGAAATTCATTGCGCACTTCATTACCAACATCATTGGTTTGGGAGATCCAGAAGATTACAATCGTGTAGTTGCTGTCATCGGTGCACCAGCGGAGGCAAGCCACGTTGACAAGACCGCGATATTCGATGCTGCTGCAGGCAGTGTTAACGCTTGCATGATTATTTCGGAACCGTTCGCAGTTGCTTATGCCCTCGACAAGATTGAACACACTCTCGTAATTGACATTGGTGCGGGAACAACAGATTTGTGCCGCGTTTATGGTACAGTTCCAACCCCGATTGATCAAATGCACATCAATTTCGCTGGAGATCACATCGATGCTCGTATTATCCAGGAAATTCAAATGAAGTATAATGGTGCACAGGTTACCAAGGACATGGCCCGCCGATGGAAGGAAAGTCATTCCTTCGTTCCTGGAACGGAGCCAGATGAGCCCATCATCGTCGATTTTTCGATTGAGGGTAAGGCAATGTCACTAGACATCACCGATTGTATCAGTGCAGCATGTGAGTCGATTGTCAACCCCATCGTTGATGGAATCAAGGAATTGATTTCTAGTTCAAACCCAGAATATCATGACGCCTTCCGAAGAAACATGATTCTAGCTGGTGGCGGTTCGGGAATCGCTGGTTTGGGTGATTTGATTGAAGAGCGACTAGCCGATCTTGGCGATGTCGAAGTTCTAACTGTAGAAGACCCTCTTGAATTGGGTGCTATGGGAGGACTTCGTCTAGCCATGGAAGTTCCTGAGGACATGTGGAAGAACCTTACTCTTGCACACCGTTAGTTACTCCTCTTCACTGTATAGTGCAACACTATCGGACGAAACTAGGTGTAAATTGCACTTAGGGCATCGATCTTTCGGATCCAGTATTGTCGGTTGCACCGCAAGAACACTGTGGCAATGTGGACACTCTGCGAGAACTTCCCCCGCCAGCAGTGAAATTTCACTTGGAATCAATGCTGGATTTTCGCCACTATACCATGCGCGGAATAATGGATGACGCAACAATCGAAATCTTTGAAGCATCGACCAGCACAAATAGAGCAGTAGAAGACCCTGTACAAAACCCCATGTTCCTGTTGAACCTTCAATTGCGGCTGTGAATTCAACCACCATCAGCAAAAAGCACAGAATGATTGCTACAATCCATACCACTGATACCCAGGGTAGAGCCCATTTTTCCAAGCGGAAATAGGCTCGAACGATCAGGACACAGAATGGGATTGGAATCAACAGCACAAACATGATTGTTGGTCCAATAATTGAACCCATTGTTGCGAATAGCAAGAATCCGATCAGTGCCATTGTAAATACCAACATCATACCTGATTGGCGATGCGCCAAATCCAATTGGTCACGGTCGTCATCCTCTGCCATGGTGTGCTCACGGCGTGCACTGAAATCGTTCTTTCCATAGCAAATGCACATAGGATGGATTCATGAAGGCGGGACGTAACCCTGAATCATGCCCAGAGACACCGACGTCGACCAGCATTCAAATGCGCTGGGAGGTAAACACGTCGCACTCGGGGTTACTGGAGGGATTGCGGCTACTGAAACCGTCAGGCTGTGCCGTGAACTTCGCCGCCATGGTGCAGAGATTACAGTTCTAATGACAACTGCAGCGACTAAAGTGATTACTCCGCTTGCTGTTGAGTGGGCATCTCAAGGAGATGTTATCACAGATTGGACCGCGGAGATGTCCCAACTTGACGAGTTTGATGCCATTCTGATTGCTCCTGCATCTCGGAATTTTATTTCGCGATTTGTCAATGGGATGATGGATAATCCACTTCTGATGACCTGCTCAGCCGCTAGAGGCAGG
>CAZXVR010000026.1:11575-15556 GCA_964644485.1 uncultured Candidatus Poseidoniales archaeon
ATGATCCTGTAACAGATGATTTACTCAAGCGAATCACACATGCTGAGATTGTATTGGGGCCGTATGAAGAGGGACGATACAAGCAGGCTGCACCTTGCCAAATGGTTGCCGAATTGTGCCACCTGGTGAATGCGATTTCAGAATCTAGGCATTTTGCCATTACACTCGGTGCCAACCGTGCACCAATCGATTCAGTACGCGCAATACAAAATGCCTCGAGTGGGCAAACTGGGTGGTGCATCGCTGAATATCTCTACCGATTTGGGCACAGGGTTTCAGTCATTGCAGGTAAGACCAGTGCAGACCCATCATTCGATCTACCCAATGTCATCAGAGCCGGCAGCCCAGATGAAATGTTGGAGGCATGTAAGAAAATCGCCGTAGAGCAACCGGATGGGTGGGTTCATGCTGCCGCAGTATTGGATTACTATACAGAACCGATCGATGGTAAGAAACGTAGTGGTGAAGAGGGTTGGGAACTCCGATTGCAACAAGGCCCAAAGCACATCGCAGAATTGAGTGGCCTGGTTGGTTCTGCCAAGCGAATCGGATTCAAACTTGAAACAGATGTAACTGTTGAGCAGTTGCATGCGCGTGCCCTTGAACAAATTTCCAATTACGGTGTTGATGCGACAGTTGCAAATATCATGGAGCAAATGCATGATAGTTCTACGCCAAGAGCATATTTCGTGACTACGAACTCAATCGTGGAATTGGAGAATCTCCAATCGATGTGTGAATATATTCTACGACAACTAACGTCGTAAATCACTTGTCAGATAGCGTCACATTGAAGCAGAAGATGTTGACGAGCATGTTCATGGCAGACCATGGGAAGGCGAAGCGCGGCATCCCACCGAAGTCTGACTTCAACGCTTGGTATCCAGCGATTGTTGAAATTGCTGAGTTGGTGGATAAGCGCTATCCAATCAAAGGAATGGACGTATGGAGGCCCTATGGATGGAAGGCCATGAGGTGTATTGACGCATTGACTCATTCTGAAATGGAAAGAACTGATCACCAAGAAGTTCGATTCCCCTTGTTAATCCCTGAGGACCTTCTCGAAAAGGAGAATCGGTTGGTTTCACTGCTCAAACGCGCACGTGAAGAAGGTGTAGACCCTAGCGAATTGCGAGTCGAGGAAGAAGAAGCTGGCTTCAAAAAAGAAGTATATTGGGTTAAACATGCAGGCGAAACGGATCTTGACGTCCCCATGTTCTTGAGACCAACCAGTGAAACCGCCATGTATACCATGTTCCCATTGTGGATTCGAAGTCATGCAGACTTACCATTGAAAACATACCAAATCGTCAACACTTTCAGATACGAAACAAAGCAGACGCGCTCATTCATTCGTGTCAGGGAAATCCACTTTTTCGAAGCGCATACGGCACACATTGACGAAGATTGTGCATCGAGGCAAATCGAGGAAGATCTGGATATTGTTCGCCGATTGATGGAGAGTATGTCTCTCCCTGTCATCATATCAAAACGACCGGTTTGGGATACATTCCCGGGCGCATGGTATACCATTGCAATCGACGTAATCATGCCCAATGGCAGAACATTGCAAGTCGCTTCGTGCCATCATTACAAAGACCAATGGGCCAAAGCATTCGATATCACCTATCAAGATGACAATGGAAATACCCAGTATTGCCACCAAACCACGTATGGCATGTCTGAAAGATTACTCGGTGCCGTGGTCGGTATGCATGGCGACGATAACGGTTTGATTTTCCCTCCGCAGATCGCACCATTGCAAGTCGTGTTGATGCCTGTTGCAGCTCACAAAAACCCCCACGTCCAACCTGCCGTAGAAAAAGCAGCAGACGAATTGAGGAAGGCTGGGATTCGCATCAAAGTCGATGACCGCGATTTGCGACCAGGTCAGAAATATTGGGACTGGGAAATCAAAGGCGTCCCACTACGGCTGGAGATTGGCCCGCGAGATGTCGAGAATGGTAACGCATTCGCCGCTCGACGAACCGGTGGCAAGGAACCCATTTCTCTATCGAATATCGTTGGTGGTGTACGCGGTCAGCTGGAAATTGTTCACAGCGAACTCACCAATAGAAGCCACACTCATGTCGATGATTGTGTGATTCGATTGGAATCGTTGGAACAAGAAATCATCGATGGGCGGATCTATGAGGTCGCCTTTGATGGTACAGATGCCGATGCTGAAATCCTCGAGAAAGCAACAGGACTCGCAATACTCGGAGATGCCATGACAGGTTATGATGAGGAGCAAGTATGCATTGTATCCGGTCAGAAAACCAAGCGCAAACAGCACCTAGCTCGGATGTATTAATCGCGAGCCCGAAGGCCATTTACAATATACCAAGCGCAAATCATTGCCAAGATGATATCGGGGATGCCGATACTACCTGTAGGGCTCCATGCGATATGCTCATTCATTCGATGGAACTCAATCCAATTCAGTTTCAGACTACTACCGCAAGTGCTGTGGACTTCAGTTGCACAAACACTGAGGAAATTACCAAATCCGTAAAACAAATTCACGACGATTGCGGTTAATCCGGCCAAACCAGAAACAATACTCAGTTTATGTTTCAATGACCGCCCGCCTACTGAGTCAGCGACATCTTCGTTTACTGGCACCGGAGGCATGTCCTCGGGCATAGGTAATGGCAAACCACCATCAGGCAATTCATCGATGAGGAGATCATCTCCCTCGATTTCGGAAAATTGCTCCGCAAGCGCACGTTTAGTCTCTCCGCGGGAGATGCCTACATTGTCAAGGAAATCTGAGCCATATATTCGCTCAGCAAGGCTTGCCAAGACGGGGTCATCTGCAATTTCCTGAGGCGAAAGTTTGCCATCAAGAAGCTCCTTGAGACGACTATCATCCTCTGACATACGTTCCCCTCTAAGGTGTGCGTGACCTCACCTCTTCATCAAGGCTATGGAGGTCTGTAGATGAGCATACCTACCTACGATCGATTGCCCTGTTGGCAGCTTTGACGATGTCCGAGGCTTTCATATTGAGCAATTGAAGCAGTTCATCACTGCCACCAGATTCACCGAATCGATCCTGGACCCCTACTCGCTCAAGGGGGACTGGGTGGTTAGAAACAATACATTCTGCCACAGCACCTCCTAATCCGCCGATAATCGAATGATCTTCAGCAGTGACTAGAGCTCCGCACTCGGCTGCGAGATTAATCACCAAATCTTCGTCCAGTGGTTTGATGGTGTGCATGTCGACAACAGTCGCATCAATTCCAGATTTAGACAGGATATCTGCTGCTTCTAAGGCCTCATTAAGCATTACACCACAGGCGATAATTGCTACATCTGATCCCTTTCTGTGGATATGGCCTTTTCCGATGGTGAGTTCTTTGGCTGACTCATCACTGTATGCTCGCTGCACCTTGTTTCGTGCTGTGCGCATGTATGAGGGCTGGTCGTGGTGGCGCAGCGCAAGTGTCAATGTCTTGGCAGAGACATCGTCACAGGGGTGGATTACTGTCATGTTGGGTAAAGTTCGATAGATTGCCAAATCCTCAATTGATTGAGCACTTGAACCATCAGTACCAGTGTGAATGCCACCATGGCTACCACAGATATGAACGACGATGTTGGGTCTAGCAATGCCATTGCGTACCTGCTCGAATCCTCGCTCACTGAATATTGCGAATGTAGAGGCGAAAGGGACGTATCCTGATGTTGCCATGCCTGCGGCCACTAGCATCATGTTTTGCTCTGCGATCCCCAAACTGACAGTATGACTGGGTTTTTCAGCTCTGAAAAGGCATGATTTGGTTGATTTTCCCAAATCGGCTTCTAATACAACGACTTTGTCATCTTCGATCATATCAAGCAGCGCTGCGCCATATCCATCACGACTTGCGCCACCACCACTCGGTGCACTCATGACAATTCCTCCATCGCCAAATTAAACTGTTCTTCATTGGGTGCCGCACCGTGGAATTTTGGATTGTTTTCCATGTAAGA
>CAZXVR010000027.1:0-15518 GCA_964644485.1 uncultured Candidatus Poseidoniales archaeon
CGGTGATATCCGAAAAATACGTCGCGGCAGAATTCGCACCCAACAACATGGCATTGGCGCGATCATAGTCAGAGCCAGGTGCTGAGAGGTCGTCGGGAAATTCAACGATAATGACCAACCAACGCTCATCATCCTGCATCTCCACAATTTCCGCATCATTGGTCATGATGACCTCTTCACGGATTGCATCGAAGATTGGCATGTACAAATCGGGTTGGCTGGCCAACCATTGACCCCCGAGGACGATGGCGATTGCCAAAGCGACCCGAACAAGCCGACTCATGACATATCCGAACACAGCGTAATGCTTCAAGCCCACGCCTATACGGATATGGGAAATGTCAATCTTCAGACCTGCTAAATAGGTCCGAAAGCGCTGTTTGACGCTGGGATGTGGTTGTTTCAAGGTCCAACCACCCAAACCCAGTCAAATTGCAATTTGTTGCGGTAACCGATTGCCTGAATTCCATTGGCAGTGGGACCCCATCACATCCACTGATGACCAGATGATCGACTCTGTGCCTTACAACTGAGTCCAACAATGCGTCTCGCGCATCGGGATCGAGGCACAATGCTTGATTTTCGACCCAGCCCAGATGATTTGGAGATGATTTGGAGGACACCGAAGGGCAAGCACCCTCGCAATGGCACATTGCAAACATATACCGATGCAGATCACCTTCGGAATCAAAGACGGGGGTGGGGGCGCGTGCATTGTTCGATAAAGCGGGTTTGGGCATCCACTGATTGACCATTTCAGGGATGATGACCATCATGACGGATAAGGACAGCCAAATCCCTTCGAGGGCCGAAGGGCAAGCCAGCCACCAAAGGAATAGTAGCGTCCCATGAACCCGAATGCGGAATGGATCAAATGGTTCGGAAACCATCAATGTGAGTAATCTAGCCAGTGTCAAACCAATGATTGAGATGATGGTTAAGAAAATCCACCAAGAAACCCCAATGCCGACTTCAAACAAGAGAACGGCATCATATTGAATTCCAATTTCGTCCACATTCGAAATCACTCCCGCGCTTTCGATGGCCATTGGATACCCCAATAACCACCAGAAGGCAGCAGACGCGAGTCCAAAACCAACCCCTCCAATCGAGACCATACGCAGCCATTTTCGCTCCCTTGGCAGCAACCCATCATCCGCAAAGGAAAGGAGTTGGTGGGTTGCCAAAGGAAGGGTGGTAATCATCGCCAATAAGGCAATCATCGACCATCGTGTACTCATCCACCCATGTGGGTCGTAAATCGAAACTGTTCCTTCTGCTGCACCCAAAGGTAGAGACGAAAGCCACGCCTCAAGAATAAGGTCGATTTGCCACCACCAAAAGAGTGTGGTCAAGCTAAGGATGAACAGCAACCCTGTTCCACGAACGGCCAATTCATCGATGTGTTCGCGAAGTGGCCTCTCAACATCTCTAGAGAGACGAAGACGCAAATCCACACCTCACATCATGTCCTTGGCCGAGGGTGGTGTGCGTGCAGCCAGGCCAGTTCTGTAGACCCCATATGCGGCCCAAACGCTGCAGAATAAGGCTGTAGCCCATAGGTAGGCGCCGGAACCGTCAGCCAACCAATAAAGTCCCAAGAATGCAAAGCCAACAGCAAGGAGGCCTCTGCGAAGACCCTCGGGGTAAGCCAACTGTCGATCGAGGTGAGCGGGGCCCGTGTCAAATTTCCGTTCGAGAATTTCTTTTTGGACAACAGCACCCACTAGAAGTGCTGTTAGCGTAATGAAGAACCAAGTGACACCGGTATCCATCACCGCTTCTGAAATCGCCTTTTGGTGTTCAATTTCCAACGCTTCTGCGTCAACTTCCTGGTCGAACAGACTCTGATCACCAGAAGAAATAACGCGGGTGCTTTGGTCGGATGCGGCTGACGTTTCACTGGGTGAATTCACAATGAATGAGAGGGTATTCCAGTGGTCATCCGCATTGGGTGAACCATCGTCATTGACCATGTTGCCGACGATCCAAAACGCAACATCTCCATCATCCGATGATGGTGCAGTCCATGTGAATGTCCATTCCGCAGGAGATGTGGCATCAGCTTGTGTGATTCCAGAACTTGTGCTCGTAGCAGATGCTTCCTCTCCACTGTCTTTTTCAGGTCGAATTATTTGGTCCTCAGTCCAAGAAAAACTACCCATTCCTTCTGTTGAAAGGAAGAATCCGCCAACTGAATTTGAGGCGTGTTCGAGAGTAAGGGTCATCGTATAGGATTGTCCGGTTTCATAGGCATGGGGTGCACCAGCCAATTTGACCAAGGTTCCAGTATTGGGTGAACCTGAGTGGCAGGTACAACCAGCACGCCAAGTCGGGTCTCCCGAACCGTCGCCATTGTTATCTGAAGGCGGACCCAAATGGAGGGCCATACTAGGTCCAGCCAACAATAGGAGCAATGAAAGCAAGACTGCGAAGCGGATTGAGATTCGGGACATGCTAACCCTCTACGGTCTACTCGACCTTGCGTCCGTCCTTAACCGTTGCTTCACCGGGGTGCCCCTAGAGGGCACCCCCTGAGTCTTTGGCTGGATCAGAGGTCCTTGAATGCAGCATTCAATTCGTTCATCATCTTCTTGCCGTCACCGAAGAGCATCATCGTTTTGTCCTCATAGAACAAATCATTGTCCACTCCAGCATAACCCACTGACAAACTTCGCTTGATGATGACAACGACACGAGCCTTGTCTGCGTCGATAATTGGCATGCCTCCGAGAGGACCCTCGCCACTGCGCGCGACTGGATTGACCGTGTCGTTGGCTCCGATGACCAATGCAACATCACATTCAGGCAATTCAGAGTTGATTTCATCCATCTCAATTAGTTGCTCGTATGGGACGTTGGCCTCTGCGAGGAGGACGTTCATATGACCGGGCATTCGGCCGGCCACTGGATGAATACCATAACTGACTTCAACGCCTTGGGCTTCAAGTAAATCTGCGAATTCTTTGACGGCGTGTTGGGCCTGACTGACCGCCATACCATATCCAGGGATGATGACACACTTGCCAATCCCATCACATACCATGGCAACCTCTTCGGGATCGCTGCCGACTTTGGTTCGTGTGACGGTCTCTTTTCCACCGCCACCAAATGACTTGAACAAAACCGCTGTGAGTGTTCGATTCATCGCTTTGCACATGATGAATGTCAAAATCAGACCTGCAGCACCGACCATTGAACCGGCAATGATGAGGACGTTGTTTCCAATCACGAAGCCGGTAAACGCGGCTGCGATCCCAGACATTGAATTCAACAAACTGACGACGACCGGCATGTCTGCACCACCGATAGGTAGTACGAACAAAATACCCAGCAAACCCGATGTACCGGCCAGTGCGTAGATGTAATCGGTGTTTTCAGGCTCTTGGATTGTGAGCCAAATCAGTGCGAATGAACTGAACAATAGCGCACCCTTGACAAAATTAAGCCAAGGTGGACCCCATGTTGGGAAGTTTACCCACTTTCTGCGACCTCGATCGTCCTTCTTGGTCAGAGGAATGTAAAATCCACCCTTCAGTTTCCCCATTGCCATCAAACTGCCCGTGAGGGTTAACCAACCGACCAAACCCGAAAGCCCAATGGCAATCCAAGTCGCATAGAGTTCAACCCCTGGTTCAGGGATATCACTGCCCTGAATTCGCTTCAAGACCTCAGAAAGTCCCACCAATGCGGATGCACCACCTCCAAAGCCATTGAACAAGGCAACCAATTCAGGCATCCCTGTCATTTCGACTTTGGTGGCCATCCAAACGCCGATGATTGTACCGACGGCCAAACCGCCAACAATCAATTCGAGGCCGATGATTCCATCACTGTTCATTTTGGCCATTGTGACCAAAACTGCAAGAAGCATTCCATATGCACCCAAGCGATTTCCCTGTGGGGCCGTTTTTGGGCTCGACAAGCGCTTGATTCCCAAGATGAACAAAGCGGCCGATACAAGATAGCCAATGTCCCAGACAACTGGATCGACCATTTCAGTCACCTCCCTTGCGGTTCTTCTTACCAGCAATCATTTCCAGCATCCGATTGGTGACCATGAATCCGCCGACCACGTTGATGGTGGCCATGATCAGGGCGGCGAAAGCAAGCCAAGCGGCCAACCCTGGATTCCAATCCAAGAATTCAGTGTTGGACAAAAACAACGCACCAACGATTGTGATGCCAGAAATAGCGTTTGCACCAGACATCAATGGTGTATGTAGGGTGGGTGGAACTTTGCTAATCAACTCAAAACCAAGGAAGATTGCGAGAATGAAAACCGTGATGCTCGCCACGAGGGTGGCCAGTGTCAAACTCATTCAACCACCTCCGCTAGTCGGGTTTGCTTCTCATGAATTTCCCCATTCATACAGACCAATACGCCCCCCATTCCAGGGACGTAGAAATCGCTACCTTCGGGGGCCCCAAACAGGATATCGTCCTCAGGATCAATGACGATTTCGCCTTCCTCGACCAAGGATGTGACAAAAGTTGTCAAGTTATTCGAATATAGCATACTTGCCGTCGATGCGAGCTGTCCTGGTAAATTGGTAGTGCCAACAATCGTGACACCATTTTCAGTGGTGATGATTTCTCCGGGAGATGTCAATTCACAATTGCCGCCAACATCAGCGTTCATATCGACAACAACCGACCCGGCTTTGAATTCCGTAACGGCGGATGCGGGGACAGTAATTGGAGCTGGGCGACCAAATATACGGGCGGTTGTGACGATGACATCGGCATCGGCTGCAACTTCACAAACAGTGTCGTTCACCTTCTGAATAAATTCAGGTGTCAATGGTTTGGCATACCCAGATTCATCCTCAAAGTCGTCCATGCCTTCAACTTCAATGAATCGCCCACCAACTGACTCAATTTGCTCGGCTGTTGACTTGCGAACATCAGAGGCATAGACGATTGCACCCAGACGTTTCGCTGTTGCAATCGCTTGCAAACCTGCGACGCCACTGCCCATGATGACAAACTTCGCAGGACGAACTGTACCTGCTGATGTGGTCATCATCGGTATCCCCTTAGGGACCTGTGCAGCACCCATTAGAACCGCTTTGTAGCCAGCGAGGTTGTCCTGACTAGAGTTCACGTCCATCGCCTGCGCGCGGGACAAACGGCGGGGAATCATGTCCATACTCATCAGGGTCACCTTGGCATCCATCGCTTGGCGGATGCGTTCTGGGTGGCGGAAAGGATCGGATACACAGGCAACGATTTGTCCTTCTGTAAGAGATGAGAAGTCAGGAGCTCCGATGCAGATTAGAACATCACATGCCATCGCTTCCTCACGAGTGGTGATGGATGCACCCTTGGCTTCATATTCTGAATCCGAGTGATGTGAATGCTGACCTGCGCCAGATTCAATGGATACTTCAAAACCCAATTTGGATAACTTTGGGATAGAATTCGGAACAATCGCGACTCGAGTTTCATCTCCGCTTTCTGCAATAACGCCTAACTTCATTTCATCGACTCCGAGCCGGGTACGCAACCCCATAGGGGTTGTATAATCGAATCCACCCTCAATCGGTTATTGAACCATACGGACTCAATTACAGGATGATGAAGTCGTCAGAACAAGATGATGGCGCCGACTCCGAATACTGCAACATCGCAAATTGCATGTGCAATATATGGAATCCAAACACTCCTATATCGAACATAGAGCCAAGAGAAAATTGCACCACCAATAAACAGGGCTACACTAGAGATCAAATTTGCCCACCATGGGAATCCGAACACGGCCAACGCCACAGTATGATGAACGACGAAGATGAATGCGGAGAGGAAAATCGCTGGAAATCCTTCGCCTACCAGCACTTCTGACTTGATGACCAAGAACCAACGGAATACGTATTCCTCCAGCAGCGAATTGATGAGAATCCAATAGATGGTTGCAAGTAGGTAGATTTTGGGATCCATCAATCCGACCGGCTCAAGAGCATCAGAGAGCAATTTGGCATCGATCGCATCGCCGAGCAATAGCCAGGCTCCGACCATGGCGACACTCATGGCAATACCCAGACCGATGCTCATCAGATAACCACCATTCTGCGGTTTCGACCAAGAGATTGAACCCCGATCGACCTTGAGCAACCAGTATAGGGGGAAACAAAGCAACCACAACTTTGTGATGACGAAAATAACTTGTGACGCGGTGCCATTGTCCACCGTGAATGAGGCAATCGTAGAGAGTGAGGGGGCCGCTCCAACGAGAATGATGGCAAGGAGCGCGCGGCGCCTATCTTCCATGAAGGGGGTTGGAACCCCCCCCTCTTCAAGCATTACCCTACAAGGCAACCCCTATGGACATGAATCTCTGCCCATTGCGCAACGAGGAGTGCTCGTGAGTGAGGATAATGGGATGAAAGAAGCAATTCGTGTTGCTGTTACTGGCGCCGCTGGAAACATTGGATATGCACTGTTATGGCGAATCGCCAGTGGCGATTGTTTTGGAACAAATCAGCCAGTGACCCTTCAGCTACTGGAAATCCCACCTGGTATGCAACGTTTAGAAGGCGTCATCATGGAATTGAAGGATTCTGCATTCCCGCTGGTGCATGACATCGTAGGCACGGATGATCCCAATATTGCATTCAAAGAGGCAGATGCGATTTTTCTGGTCGGTTCACGACCTAGGACGAAGGACATGGATCGAGCCGATCTCGTGGCTGCAAATGGCCCAATTTTCGTAGGCCAAGGCAAGGCCATCGATGCGGTTGCCTCACCGAATGTAAAGGTCATCACAGTGGGCAACCCCTGCAACACCAATGCACTCATTGCCTGTGCAAACGCCCCGAGTATTCCCTCTCGGCAATTTACCGCAATGACCCGCCTCGACCAGAATCGAGCAGTAGGGCAGATGGCGGAACGTGCAGGAGTGCCCGCTTCAAAGATACATGACGTATTCATCTGGGGCAACCACGCGAACACGATGTACCCTGACCCACGTTTCGGGACTGTCGATGGGAAGAGCGCAACTGATGTATTTGACAGAGAATGGTTACAAGGCCCGTTCCTAGATACTGTAGCAACTCGAGGGAAGGCCATTATTGTAGCACGAGGGGCATCCTCAGCAGCTTCCGCAGCCTCCGCTGCCACCGACCACATGCGCGACTGGTGGCAAGGTTCGAATGGACGTATCGTTTCAATGGCCCTTCCTTCGGAAGGTTGGTATGGAGTTCCTGAAGGGCTTGTGTTTAGTTTCCCATGTCGGTGTGAAAATGGTGATATGATTGTCGTGGAAGACCTCCCTATCGACTCATTTGCACAATCAAAAATTGATGAAAATGTCGCTGTATTATTGGAAGAGCGAGATGCAGTCAGCGAACTATTGGGCAATTGAGGTGGCACATGGATCGACCGATCTATCTGGAGCACGACGGAAAGGTTCTGCTTGTAGATCTCGAGGGTTTTGGACCCCAGAAAGCGGTCATGGGCCGAGTGGGTGAGGTTTCACTGAGGTTGCCGACCGAATCTGAAGTCGAATCGATGGGTATCAAATGGTCTGAGCGACGCACAAACCGCATCAAATTTGGCAACGAATTTCACGAGGTTGTATACGCTTTTCCTGAAATTGAATGGCCTGAAAATTGGACGTGGAAAGACAAGTTGATTTCCGATGGCTGCGTCGACCCGTTGGCACGAGAATGTGTCTACAGAAGTATGCACAGGGTGGTGTCAAAGGTCATTCTGCAGAATCCGCAAAATCAGGTCGTCATGGCGAAAGTGAAACGTGGATTTTTTACCGGACATTGGACACTCCCTGGTGGATTTGTGGACTATGCTGAGCACCCCCTTGAGGGGGCGATGCGTGAAGTACTCGAGGAATTGGGGGTGGATGTTGAAATTTCAGAGGATGACATCGTCCAAATCGCAGAGAGAATTTTCACCAGTGAGGGGATTCAATTCTTGTCATTTACATACAGATGTAATGTCGAGGAAGAATTGACGTTTACTCCAAAACAGGATGAAATCGATGAGGTTCGTTGGTTCTCAATGGAAGATGCTCTTTCGCGTGCTGCTAGCCTATTCGATGTGGAAGCCTTGAGGTCTTTACAATGAGTCCAATCCAAAGGGATGAGGTTTTTCGTCGCGCCATTCAAATCGGTGTCATCCTAGTGGTCGGTTGTTGCCTAATCAGTCAGATGATGATGCAACTCGGTGGAGGGGAACGTGATGAGCCCGTGGACCTGAGGGATCAGGTCCCAGATGGCTTTGATGATGATGGTTTGATTTTCGAGAATGGGTTTCCCCCGTTCATCTCCTCTGCAGGGGCTTTTATGCCCGAAAAACTCGTTTTTGATTTGGGATTATTTGGGGGAGGGATCATGATGATTTTTCTCTCCTTCGAAATCTTTCACAGAACCAAACCCGAAGGGAATTCGAGAAACATTTGCAATGTGGTTGCGCTCATCTGTGGAATTACCATCGGTTTTTCGATGATGCAAATTGTCGCGCATCCGTTCAATACGAGTATTATTATGCATATTTTCTGGGCCATGAACATCTTCTGGTGCGCGCAGATTTGGATTGGCACATTGGCTTATGCCAGAGGTGAAATCGATGCTGATATCCAATGGAAAGGATGGTCAATCAATCGAATCCGGTGGATCACATTTGCCGTCGCCATTCTCTCATTCCAAGCCATGACGGTGTTGGTTGCAACAGGACATTTGGTAGAATCAGCCATTCTAGAATGGACACTGACATTCTCCGCTGAAGCCATGATGTTGACGATGATTCCGACCCTCACGACCTTTGCATCAAAGTAGCCACAAAGAGAGCCGAAGCACCACCGAACATCATCATGCCCGCCAACATCAAACCTTTTTGCAAATCGGTTTGACTGGAGCGTTTCGTCTCGATTTCTGGTTCATCATCACCACAATCACCAAAACACTCGCCGATTGGAGGTGCCACTTCAATGTGAATGTCGGCAGTAATGTTCAGGTGGATTTCAATTTCAGTTCCGTCAGAAAGCAAATCTGAGAGGATATAATTGCCAACCAATGCTGTATCGTTAATGACGAAAACCCAAGCCACTCTACAATCGCTTTCGTTTGCCCAGTCACATTCGCTGTGGAGGATACCCGAAGAGAACTCATCAATGTCGTCAAAATCACCATCACCATTGATATCAAGACCAATTTCGTGTGTGATATTCTCCCGATTGTCCACATTGACATATTGCACCGTGTCGTTTACGATTAGATTGGCCTCAGAGGGCTCGTGTGAATCTTCACGGACGATGACTGTGAAGGTATCCGGCTCATGTGCTGCAGCAAGTCCGGAAAGCAGCGGAATCACGAGAAGTAGTGCCAACAATCCACCGCGCATGGCAGGCGGTACCCGTTGGCAGATAAATAAAAACCGACCCATAGGGTCGGCGTGAACCATGGAGACCACGAAGGGACTCATCATCGCCGGCCTCCTCTTCCTTGCGAGTGCCTCACTAGGAATTGTCGCAATGATGGATATGTCCAGTGATATGGATGCTGAGGAGGAGAAATTGCTGACTCAAGATCCACTTGTGCAGGGTGAAGAACACGATCATCGGGACCCAACACTGCACAACATGAGCAGTCCAAACATCGAATATGTCGATTTCAATCCACTCACGACTCCTGGCAATGCAGAGGTCCAGGTCATGACCGCACCAGACGGGAGAGTGTATGCATATCAAGCGGGATGGAATGATGTTCACATCACCGATGTAACCGACCCATACAACACGACGGTCATGGGGGTATACAATGACCCGAATACCCAAGTTCTCGACGTGAAATATCTTGAATACAATGGCAATGAATTCCTTATTTTGCAAAACCAGTTGGTCGATACAGGGAATGCAGACCCAAATGTTGGCAATTGGGATGACCCTGTTCAAGTCAGTGTGACATTGATCGATGTCACCGATAAATCAAATCCACACTATGTCGATTCGTGGTATGATTTTGACCACCCCACTGGCCCACACAATCTCTACACACAGATGATTGATGGTGAATGGTATATTCTCGTCGCCAATCCTGATTATGCTGGTTGTGATATCGGACAAGGGGATGCATGCGGAGGTATTACCATCGCACATCTCAATTTCGATTTGCAAAATAGCCTACCTAGAATTGTGAAAATAGGGGAAGCGGAAGTCGCGTGGGAAACAACGCGTGGCGGTTGGATATACATTCATGATATGACCAGTCAAACATGGCCAGGGACGGATGAGAATGACCCTCGTCACGGACGAACATACATCTACGGGGCATACTGGGAAGCAGGACTCCGAATTTTCGATATCTCAGATGTCCCACACCCCACAAATTCTCTTGGAGAATATCTCTGGCATGGTGGCGGCTGTCGGGCAGCAGGTGGAACGCAAGCAGCGTGCAATTGGCGCGCACCTGAAGTGGGTCATTGGGATGACTTCGCAGACCTTGATGGGGACGGGGAAGTCGACAGTGGTCCAACGGGCAATGAAAATGGTGGACGAGCATCCTACATCCACTATGCTGAACCATATCCTGAGATGGTTGACACCAGTCATCTCGGGGGTCCTGAAGACAAGCGGCACCTGACGATTCTGGCGGTTGAGGTTCTCTCTACAAACGCAGGCACAGGGCTGGTCTACCTGTTGGATACGACCAACTACACGATGAGCAATGGAAACGTACACTTTGAGCCGAGTCTGTATTCAACTTGGGAGATTCCAACAGGTTGGGACCATTGTTACGGAGCTTCATGTGCAGATCACCCCATTGGAACAACATCTGAGGATGCTGGGGAAGAATGGCTGTTGTTCAGCCCACACAATCTTGACAGTGTCTATTTCCCAACAGATGGAGATACGTTCCCCGACCACAGCCTTGGTGGAACATGGGATGGACGACTCTACGTCAGCCATTATCATGGAGGGTTGTGGATTGTCGATGTTGAGACACTCATCCACGCAGGATTCACCGGTCAAGATCGGAACGCAACCAACATGGAGGCGACCATTGGGTTCTATCTGCCCCACGGCAGTGAATACGGTGAGGAATTGGACAGCGAATACTACGACTTTGGTTGGATTCCCTTCCTCTGGGCAGCCGAATATCACGATGGACACACCTACATGTCTTGCATTACGAGTGGTCTGTATGTGGTCCAACTCGACATTGATGAGCCCTATGAAGGCGTTTTGATGAACAATGGTTAATTCTAGGCCGATTGATTCAGATACAGGTTCTCAGTCCGCTGCCCATGGGTCGCCGGACACCAACTGTTTTGCTGATGGTTTTCCTGTTATTGGGAACACCTCTGTCCGGATGTTTTGGAGATGGGGACGAGCCAAAGAAATCGATTGATTCAATCTTGCAGATTGATTTGGAAGACCCATCAGATTCAATTCTGCGAACGGGTGAATGGCACCAATTTACACTGGAAGGGGATGGAATGTCCCTCTCTGTCCCTGATGATGTAATGCTATTCGTCAATGGTTCCGCCATACCAGATGGAATCATTACAGTGACCGAGGAGAAATTGAATGGTAGATTGCTGCTAACACCCTATGTCACGGAAGTTGACTTGACGGTTCACTTTCCGGATGGTATGACTGAAGTCATCGCAATGGTTGTTGAAAACGGTACACCCATCGTTAGCGGCGAAGAATGGTTCGAAAAAATGGATTACATCACCAGCGTATGCTCGGATTCCACCCAGTGTGGAGGATATATCAACAGATGGATGGGGACTGGGAATCCACAACTTGAACGCGCTGCAGCCTATTTCCAGGGGCATTTTGAGGGACTGGGATATGAAACCCATTTGATGCGAGTATTCGATCATGGAAATCCAACACAACCTGAGAGTCTGAATGTAATCGCATGGAAAGAAGGGCGCACAGACACTTGCGTCCAAGGCATGGGGGCGCACATGGACGTGGCCCCTCCTGGGAGCCTCGCGGGTACATACGAGGGTGCGTATGACAACACTGCTGGAACCGTTTCCATGCTTCTGTTCGCACAGGCATTTGTTGATTTGACCTTTGAGTGTGACACGTTTTTGGCCCTATGGTCGAGTGAAGAAGAGGGGTTGAGAGGATCCAATGCCTTTGCCACAAATGATTGTGATTACTGTCTTCCAAAGGACAAAGAGTTGGAATTTTACATCAACATGGACATGATGGGGATTTCTTGGCCAGCCCACAAATCCAATGGTGACCCGTTTCCCTATCATGCATGGTCTGGACCTGATTTTGATCCAGATGTTCAAGATGTGGAAATCACGACCGTTGTCGACGATGTTCATTTTAAGATCCTCAAGGCACCTAGAAATTTGACAATTGACGGTTCCTATGGCTCCGGTTGCGACCAACATTGGGACGAGCATTCGAACCTCGTCATGGATGTCCATGAGGACACCTTCGGCCGTTCAGATCATGTCACATTCCGCAACCTTGGCGCACAAACCATCTTCCATCTAGGTGCATATGATGATGACTACTCAGCCTACCATTCACCCACTGATACATTGGACAACATGGTTTCAGAAGTCGGAGGTCAGGAAGAACTCGAAAAGAGCATTCAATTCGTCCTCTGGGCTGCCATGCTTGAATTCATGATTGCAGATCAAACACCAGAAATCAGAAACGTCGATGCATGAGGCATTCCTCGGGCCGATTCATTCAGAAGGTATTGCATGGTCGGACTGCTATGCGCTCACGGGTGCCACTCGTCATGCTGATGGTTTTCCTCCTACTTGGAACACCATTGTCAGGCTGCTTTGGTTCGGATGATTCAAACCCACCAACGGGGAGTGATCTCGGAATCACGGGTGAGCTAACCGCTGGAGATTGGACCAAAGTTACCCTCAACGCTAGAGCCGATTTGAGCGTGTATATCCCTTACTTTATCATCGACCGCAGCAGTGAAAGGGCACAAAATGGCACTGTTCTCGATTTGAAATCAGGGAGCAATACGGATCTAGAGTGGTTGCTTCCACCGCGGAACCCATACGCGACATTGTTGATTGGTGAATATGGTCGAACAGATTGGCCGGTTCGGGCTGCCAATGAATCATGGCAGAACTGGGCTGAAGACCCCTCCAACGGCGGTGCTGTAACCGTGACCGAGAATGGAGACAATGGAACATGGAATTGGCTTTCAGCACACGACTCTGATGGTGGAAGTGTCGCAATCAAGACGTTTGAAACGACCCGACCTCAGCGTTCAGATCTCACCATGGATGATGGTGCGGATGCATCGGGTGGATGGGTGGATGGACGATCAGTATACGAATGGGTAGATTTCATCACTGACGAGACACCGGATTTACTAGATCCTGCGGACGGTGCTGTCGGTTATCTGGACAGGTGGATTGGTAATGGAAATCCCGCATATGAAGATGCGATTACATACTTTGAAGGTGTATTGACAGGATTTGGTCTGCGAACTGAAGTTCATCGTTTCCAGTCGGGGACTCTCTGGGCAGCCAATATCTGTGGCTACAAGGATGGCACTGTGTATCCTGATGAGTGGCTTGTTTTCGGAGGACATTTCGATATCGCACCTTATGCGTCACCGATCGGAATCATTCCGGGAACTGAACAATCTGGTTATGGGACTAGAACTGGAGCCTACGACAATACAGCAGGTTCTGCTATGGTACTCACAACCGCTGGAGCCTTGGCCAGTTTTGATGCTCGTCGCACGATGGTATTCTGCTTGTGGTCCAGCGAAGAGGAAGGCTTGTGGGGTTCTCGCGCATTTGCGGATGACCTACCATCGGGTGTCACGGTTAGCAACTACCTGAACCTGGATATGGCGGGCGTAAATTATCCTGGAAATTACGCACTATCGGTCTACTTGGGGCCCGATGGAACTGGAGATGTTGTGGACCAACCAGGAATGTTCCATTTGGCGGAATGGATTGGTGCAGACGCTCTCGATCTCGCTTACCAGATGGAGCGAGGGGCTGCGGAATGGGCTGCAGGAGGTGAAAACCCATTGTGGCAAATCGAATACGAGGACACCGTGGCCATTTACGAATCACCCACAGCTCGTAGCGATCACGATTCGTTCCAACAAATTGGGGTTGCAACACTCGGATGGAATGGTGTCGTCGATGGGTTTCCCTGCTATCATAAAACCTGTGACAAATTGGAAACGCTGGAAGAATACATGGTGACTGATAATGCCACTGGAGTTGCGAATCTTGCCCACTCTTGGGACATTGTCACATGGTGGGCTGTTTTTGCCTTCTTACACATGGATCAAACACCTGTACCGAATGAATTGTGAGGGGAATTCATGAAACAGTGCATGGCAATTCTGCTAACGATTTGCATCTTCTTACCAGGTTGTACGGCACCTAACGATGAATTGGATATTTTTCACGGTGATGATTTACCCGTCAATGATCCCGAATATGATGTTCCAGAGTTCACCTTGACGAAACCCGATGGGAATTCAACAAACCTTTCCGATTATTCCGGGCAAGTACTCGTTGTCTCATTCATCTATTCCCGATGCCCAGATGTGTGTCCAATCGTGAGCTCAAATCTTCGTTGGATTACACAAGAATTGGCAGACGATTACGGCACCAATTTTAGCATCATTTCGGTCACTGTAGACCCCTGGTGGGACACACAAAGCGTTCTCGGAGAATATGCGGAAGTACGGAACTTGTCTTGGCCACATTTGACCGGTGACGTGTCTGTATTAGAACCGGTTTGGGAGTCATTCCATGTCGGGCTGCAAACTTATGCCAATACGACCTATGAGAACGATTCAAACAATACATCCGGTCGCCACCACCCAGATTATTTGGTCGATCATTCCACAGCGACGATTATCATTGACAAGGAGCACAAACAACGCGTACGTTGGAACGATCTCGATTGGGAACCGGCATTGTTTGCTGAAGATCTTCAACAACTGATGGATGAATAAGCGATTACAGATTAAGGGTAGACTTCGCTGCATCCAATGCTGCATCAAGCCCGTCTGCGTTTGAGCCACCGCCTTGTGCGAAAGTCGGTCGGCCACCACCCCCACCACCGATGTGGCCGGCAATGGCGTTGAGTATCTCGACAGCGTTGTGTGACTCGGCGGCCACAGTGCCTTCGGTGATGGCGACAATCAATTTGCCGCCACCCTCACGACTGCCAACAACAGCCACAGTGGGTTTGGTCGTGTCCCGAGTCAGTTCACCGACCATGTTCTGCATTTGCTTGAGTTCGCCTGTGGCTTCCATGACAACGTAGCGAATACCGCCCCTTTCCACGGCCTCATCCCCACCACCACTGGTTCGCAATCGCACGATTTCGGCCTCGAGTGCCTCGATTTTCTTCTGTTGAGATTTCCACTCATCAAAGAAGCGGTTCACGGTCTTGGGTAGGTCTTCCACTGAGACCCCTAGGGCCTCGGCAGATTCGGCCAACAGGCGCTCCTGCCGGCGGGCGTGCTCACGTGCTGTTTCCCCGGCCACGATTTGCAGTCGCTCTACCCCGTCTTGGACTT
>CAZXVR010000028.1:0-14897 GCA_964644485.1 uncultured Candidatus Poseidoniales archaeon
CTGACGGCTTCAAACCCGCCTATAGGCGGGTTGGAATAGTGTATCTTATTCGCCACCCAGAAGTTCCTTGCGTGAAGTGGTTGCACGAGTCAAAAATGTCCAAATTCCACCCAATAATGAAATCACTAAAACAGCGCTCAGTGAATTGATTCCTTCTATTCCAGCGACATTGGCAACCGCATCAGGTACTGCGAGGTCAGCGGTGCCTCGGAATGCCATGATTGCACCCACAAATATCCCGACAAAGGTCGTTACGAGGCGATCAGCCCGGCTGAAGCCGCCGTAATTTCGCCCGAGGCCTACAGATTGAGCCTGCGTTCCCATGTATGAGCCTAGCAAAGTCATGGTTGCCGCTGCCCAGCCCAACCAATGAACAGAAATCCAAGCCGTATTGATACCGATTGCGATTAGCAAACTCAAATCGACAAGTCGATCGATTGTGTGATCCAACCAATCACCGTATTTCGACACTTTGTCATAGGCCCTTGCAACAGCTCCGTCGAGCGCGTCCAATTCGGCTGCGATAAGCAACAATGCAAACGCTCCAATGAGTCTCCACCCCCCATCTGCATCTCTGCCGGCCGTCGCTAGGAGATAGCAACAGGCCGCTGCAAAAAGTACGCTAATCCACGTCAATGTTGCCGGGTCGACATTGGACATCCGATCGACGATCGGTTTCAGGAGTTTGGTGTGCCAAGTTCTCGCTTTCTCAAATGCCAATCAATCTCCTCCGTGAAGTTGACCAATCCAGTCGATGCCTTCGTTCGACCGACGGGGTTTGAACCCATCTGTTATCCAACCCTCAGCAGTTGCAATCATCGACTCAATTCCAATTGCCGAATCCAACTCCAGGCACGGAACACCAATACATTCTGCAGCAATCACTCCAATGAATTCGCATTCCACATTTTCATCGACTTTGGAAGGTGAGTAATCTCGATTGGACAGGCGATCCCTGAGGATGTTTGGGTGACATCGAATGAGAATAATCGCATCGACTGGAAGCAGATGTGACAAATGGCCATCGACTAGAATTCGATTTTCATCAGGCCAAGAAATTGTAGATATCAATTTTTCAATATCAATCGACGCCGCGCCATCGTCTTCAACGACGCCAAGACAACCATGCTCTGTTGCAATCTCTTCGACAGTCAATACGTGAAAATCTGAACTCGAACAAAACGTTGTTTTTCCAACTCCAGGGGTGCCCGTCACAGCAATGCGAAACCCAGACATCTCATCACATCGTTTCTACCGCAGTCGATAACCGAGGACCTGTAATCCTGTTCCAAGTGCTCCGAGGAAGATGATGACTGGCCATGCTAGGGTGACTTTGACACTGTAATCGACATCCACGCTTGAAACAGCTCCCCCAAAGGATTGCCCGTCGACGGGGTAGTAGACATCATCACCGATATCGAAAGTGAACGATTTAGCGTCCCCTGAATCCGGTCCACCCGCAGCGAAATTGGTTGTTGTAGGGCCACACGTGCTTGAGATTCCATCGCTGGGCGCACACCGCTGATATTCTTCTTCGTTGACGAGTCCTACCCAAACATCGGCCTTCCATGTGATCGTCAATTCTGGACTGATTAACGCAGATGGTATCGCACTCTCTGTCAGTGGTTCGTTCGCGAAACCCACCGCAGTTCCCGTCATGGGAACGGGCACATCTTCAATCGAGTCTTCGTATGTGTAACCAATCATTCCACCAATCATGAGGACCGCGCAAATTGCACTGATGACGAGAAGTATTACGCGTTTCATGTTAATCACGGATGAAGATAGAATGCGGCGGCCATAATGGCATATGTTCCAAGCAGCATGGCACCTTCAAGCCAATTGCTTTTCCCATCGGCTGCGATTGTATTGGCAATCAGAACCGACAAAAATACTGCGATTGTTTCAAAGGGCCCGAAATCAAAGTCGAGATCAACACCGACAAACCATGCGATCAGAATCATCACAGGTGCTACGAACACTGCAATTTGCGTAGATGAGCCCACAGCGATTGCAAATGACAAATCCATTTTGTCTCTCTTTGCGACTGTAACCGCTGTGAAATGTTCAGCGGCATTGCCAAAGAATGGGAGTAATATAACGCCGATGAACAGGGGTTTCAGTCCGAGTTCATCAGCTCCTTCGGAAATAGAATGTACCAGAATTTCAGCCATCCATCCGAGAACAATGGTCGCAATAATCAGCAAAGCAATGGCTTCCCTGTAGGACATTTTTGCCTCATCGTGGTGATGTTTTGCATCGGTTGCAAAGAGTTCCTGATGCGTTCGAAGTTGGAAGAGAAGAAACAATCCATAGAGGCCGATTAGAATGATTGCGGCCACATGAGATAGATTCAATTTCGCTGCATCAGGAGTATCCCCAACCGCGAAAACATATGCTGTTGGCATCGTCAATGTGATGACTGCCAACAATAGCAACGAACCGTTTGCACCCACTGCCGTTGGAGAGAATGACTGTTCTTTGTGATGGATTCCTCCCCAAACAAAAGCCAATCCCAAGACCAACAATAGATTGCCAAGAATCGATCCAACCAATGATGCTCTAACAATCTGGATCATTTCTTCACTGGCGGTTGTATCTCCGGCTTCTGCAAAACTGGCCGCGGCAAAGATGGCCATTCCAGCAATAATCATCTCCGCTGCATTGCCAAAAGTCGCATTGAGCAGTCCGCCGATTGATTCACTGGTGCGAAGCGCGATCTCTTCGGTTGCTTTACCCATTAGGAACGCCAGTGGCATGATTGCAATCATCGATGCGATGAACGTCACGACAGCATTGTGGCTCACATATGCTGCGTAGAGAGTGATTGGAATCGCCAGTAGCAAGAAATTCAATTTGACCTTGACTGGATTCAATGCGTCTAGCATTCCATTCCACCCTTCGAACTCCTGTTCGTCGATCGCCACCTCTTCCGACATGTCGCTCAGTCCATCCTGACCATAACCCGTCCATGAAGCCATCCCTTATGTAAATGAGAATGGAGTGTAATTCCCCCATGGTTCAATACCCCGTGTATGGCAATGCAGTGGTGCGGTTTGTGGATTACACATTACAGGTCCCTCGGGCAACCAAATGGAGAAATTTGCTTCAGCATCACTACCTGGGAAATCTGTGGTGATAAAATTCGCACCCGTTTCCATAGAGAGATTAAATCGAGTGTAGTTTCCTTCTCTTGCTTCAACCGTCGCTTCATCAGAGCGGGTGCGAACCATGAATCCTAATTCAGAGGCATCACGCAATCGATCTCCATGTGTATCGGGGTTGACAAAAGAAATGACGCTTGCAAGTGAGTGATTCTCATCGACGATTGCAAACATGGTTTGATTTTCCAAGGTAGGGTTCCGTTCTACATACAAGTCACGAATTTCTGTTTTATCCAACAATACGAACAGCACCTTTCCACGACTTTCTTCTAAGGTTGGCCAACCCTGTTCTACAATCGCACTTCGCAAGGTTGGTGCGTCCGATTGAACATCCGCAGGTGTAATGGTTTGTTCAACAGGCCAAGTCGCATCAATATCTGCCTGAATCATTTCCAAGATGTTCTGTTCCTCAACCTCACCGGGCTCGTCTTTTGGTTCAACAAAAATCCAGATGGGTGCATGATTCGAATGATTGTTAGACCAATCCAAGAGAATTTTCATACAACTCGTGAACAAGTCACAATTTGAATTGAAATCCAATGTAGTGTGGTAGACTTGAAGCCCACTTTGTGGACTGTAATGAACATCCAATTCAAATTGCCGTACACCCAATCGATCCGCTTGAATATCTAGATCAGTATGTGTGTAATTGTATGCAGGGTATAACGTCCCCACCCCTGGCATTTTGAGGTGATATGAGTTGTGAGTCCCCTTCATTCGGAGGTGATTCAGTCGGATTTCTTCAAGAGGTTCTTCTTCGACAATTTCATCTTCTCCGAAACAACCTGCAAGAGAACTCATCAGAAAGAGAATGGTCAATGCCATCGCTGCGCCCTTCATTTGAACACCTACACATTTGCATAATACGTCTGGATTGCCTCTTCCAGTTGTTGCATGACCGTAACTTCGTCAATGGTGAGCGTTTCTCCATCTCGGCGTAGAGGTTTTCCACCGACCCACATATCGAGGCACTCCGCATTACTGTAAATCAGATTGGCAAGCAACCTTCGTCCATCCTTTCCAATCGGTCTCATGCGGACATCGTCGAGATTCCACGCGACCCAATCTGTCGACCCTCTCACTCCCAATTCATAGGTTTGAATCGGGTTTAACAAAGTCGCATCCCAGTGGTCATGACGTTGAATCAAACTGGCCGCCTTCATCTCAGATCGCATGTCGAGCGCATTGTTGCTTGCGGCCCCGTCCGTCCCCAATCGAACATCGACACCCGCCTCAACCATCGCGGGATAAGACATCGTCCCACCCGTTGCCAATTTTTGGTTGCTGATCGGACAATGAACAGCGTGCACATCATGTTCGGCCAAGATTCGCATCTCGCGCTTGGTGACCCAACCACAGTGTGCACAAACAGTCCCTTCTTGGAAGTAACCAATACTGTCGAGATATTCGACAGGATACATCCCATGCTTTTCATGACAATCAGCCACTTCCTGACGTGTTTCAGAGGTGTGGATACTCAGTGTGCAACCCGTCTTGTTGGAGACATCCGCGGCCTTTTTCAGTAATTCTTCTGTACACGAATACACTGAATGCGTTGCGATTCCAAAGGATACCCGTTCTGGAGCAGATGAACCACCGTGGACCAAGCTTTCGACATGACGCAGAGCATCTCCTGAACCGGCTTTGAAATTCGGTGTTAACCCGTCTGTAATTGGACCACATACGATGCCGCGAAGGCCGCTCTGTGCGAGAACTTCGCCGACCACCTCAGGGTGGTAATACATGTCACAGGCGAACGAAGTACCGGTGGCGATGAGTTCCGCCGCGGCAGCCTTCGTACCAATTTCAACAAATTCAGGCGTCAATCCTTTTTCAGTTGGGAAAATACTCTCTTCCAACCATCGCATCAACGGTAAACCTTCTCCCATTGAGCGATTCAGAACCATCGCCAGATGAGTATGCCAATTTTGGAAAGTTCTGGTGAGCAATCGCCCCTCTCCGCGAATCTGGAATTCAACGTCTTCATCACCTAAGCTTCGAATCCAATCCCCATCGGGTTGTAGGATAAAATCGCCTTGGTGTGGCTGGCCATCTACATCGATTAACCAAGAATCCGTATACCGGACAAGTCCACTCGTCTCGTCCGCCATGAAGGGTGGAGAAAATCGACCATCCATCAGTGTTCTTGCCTCAACTTGAAATCAGTCCCTTCGATGGACGGTCGATGTCGGACCCCTATCGAACGCTCGGGGTGTCCAAAGATGCACCCCACGCGGAGATTAAACGCGCCTTCCGAAAGTTGGCCCGTCAGTATCATCCCGATCGCAATCCCGATGATTCAGCTGCAGAGGAGCGCTTCAAGGCTGTTCAGAGTGCTTGGGAGAAGTTGGAAACTCCGGAAAAACGCAGACTATTTGATGAAGAGCAGCAGATGAAACAGGCCTTTGGCGGCATGGGTGGGATGCCCGGCGGTATGGGTGGAATGGGGATTGACGACCTTCTTCGTCAGTTCATGGGAGGCGGAGGTCGTCCGCAAGCCTCACCGTTTGCAGGACAATCTCGTCCTGCTCAGCCCCAATCGTCCAAGGGTGCAGATATTACAGCGCCGCTCGACATCGATATTGAACGAGCATTGGAAGGAGGAAAAGTTCAGTTTACACACAACCGGTTGGTTCGTTGTTCAGAATGCAATGCAAGGGGTTGTGTCCATTGCACAAACCTTGGAGTCCGTCGCAAGAAAACTCGCCTCACATTGAATGTCCCAAAAGGGGCAAAACATGGTCAACAACTCAAGTTGCCCAAGATGGGCAATGAGCACCCGACCGGGGGACCCGGAGATTTGACAGTCACACTCCGCATCGATGCGGAAGAAGGACGTCGTTGGGAGGGTGAGCACCTCATCCAGGAAGTCGCGGTTCCATACTCGACACTCATGCTCGGCGGTGAAGTGCGCGTCTCGACACCTGCTGGAAAAACCGTCTCGGTCAAAGTCGCTGCAGCAACCCGAATCGGGGATCGGAAACGCCTGCCAAAGATGGGTTATGCAGGTGCTGACTTGGACATTGAATTTACACTGGATGAACCCGAATCTCTAACCACCTCACAAAGGGATGCTTTGGAGACTCTTCGAGATGCAGGCATGTGATGGACACGCCCTTAAACCAGATTCCCCGGCCTACGGCCGGCGGGAACCATGAGGGACTTCTCAGATGTGGCAAATTTCGCTGTAGAACACCGCACGAAATTCCACGTAGCCATCATCCTCTTTTCGCTCGTGATGGTTCCTGGATTGATGCAAACACTCACGCCAATCGACATCGAATCCTATGACATGGATAGCCCGGAAATGGAAGCGGAGAAGGTCATCGATAGCGAATTTTCAGCCAAGGAATTGACGGTTGGTTTTGTTGTCTCAATCCGAGATCCATCATACATACAAAATGGTCATCAAGCACCCCATACAGATGCGGATGGGAACCCGGATCGTTTGATTTTACCAACACCGACAGAAATCGCACCATTCCAAGGAGAAGGCGAGGGATTTTCGGGTGAAGGAGTCCCAGAGGGTGGCGTTTTCAACTTGACATTCCTGCGCGAACTTGAACAAAAAATCATGATTGCTCGCAGTGATCCTCTCGCAGAATTTTATCGTCCAATCGTCAGTGAATTAACAGGGGAGAGCGCCAATGGGACTCTCTCGTTGTTTGAACAATTTGAGGCCTTCATGGACAACCGTTCTCTGTTGACAAGAGAGGCCACCGATCCATTTGGAAACATCGTGCAACCGCTCACCAATTGGTCTGATTGTGGTGTGTTGGAATGCTTGCGTTATGACGATCCAAATTTGACACAGGCCCACATCGATTTGGCTGCCAATCGGATGATTATTGCCAACCCCAGTGTATTTTTGCGTTGGACGACAACAGACCGAGCTTTCCTCCCTGATTCTACCAGTCCAGTCATCGGCCCGGTAGGGGGCCAGGTTGGGGAAGACGGGACCTTTGAGAATGCAACATGGATGCCTGGGCGTTGGTCCGCCTCATCGACATGGATTCTGATTCAACTGGACAAGGTCGCGATGGCCAATACAGGGTACACCTTCGTTTGGAGCGAAGCACGTTCGGAACCGGGTTCGCTGACTTGGCATGGTCTTGAACTGTATACTACTCCCCCCGAATTGACGGCTGAAGAATGCAAAGAGAGTCGTGATTCTGGAGAAGGTCCATGTTCAGCGGATTGGGCTCTACTCAGTTTGGAGCATGAGATTCGGGCGACAGACCAACAATCGGTATCATTGCTCGCTCCACCGGTTGGAATCAACATCGAGGTCAATCGGGAATTGCAACAATCGCTTACTCTACTCGCGACGATGTTCGCATGTATCCTCATTCTGTTGTGGGGTAGTTTGCGTCGTGTTTCGGATGTTGCGATTGTAGCAACAACACTCGGATTCAGTTTACTGTGGATGCAGGGAATGATTGGTTGGGGGATGATTATTGGAACAACAATCGATGTCAAAATCATCAGTCGGAGTCAGTTTAGCAATCTTTTACCCATTCTGATTCTTGCTTTAGGTATCGATGATAGTTTACACGCACTCCATCGCTACAAAGAGGAACGGACCCATGGGAAAACAATCGATCAAGCAGTACACACCAGTCTTTCGCGCGTTGGCCGTGCAATCATGCTTACATCCATGACAACGATTGCGGCCTTCTCCGCCAATTTCACATCGAGTATCCCCGCACTGAGGTCCTTCGGTCTTGAAGCCGCATTGGGTGTTGCATCCGCTTTCGTTCTGACCGGTCTGTGGGCTCCATTGATTCGTTACGATATCGATAGGTGGTTGCAAAAGAAAGATCGATTGGTCGAAGAATCTGGAGATAGTTTGTATCTCGTACCCAAGCATTGGTTGGCTAGACTCTCAGGTGGTTCGGCCTGGGCGGCCCCCATCATTCTCGCATTTGCCATCTTAGTCACAGCCATCGCTACACCGGTGATGCTTTCATTAGAGGGCGATTTCAAAATTGAAGATTTCATCGATGAAGAATCTGAGATTGCCCAATCGGTATTTCTCATCAATGACCGATTTAGTTCCGAAGGCGAACCCGCGTTGATTCTTATCGAAGGGGATATGCTCAATCCAGATGTATATGCTGCAATCGAGGAATTACGCATCAACATGAATACGGTGGGTCCAGATGATCCGAATCGATTCACTAGGTTGCCCACAGGACAAGTTGAGTTGCATGCAATCGACGAGTTGGTTTTCTGGGCAATGGGGAGTCTAGTGTCCAATTCAGAACCATTTGAAGAAGCGGGTTGGAATGAATCATCACCTGGAAACGGGGTTGGTTGCGAGCTCCTTCCGATGACAGGATTACCAGACGTCTCGACGAGAGGCTGTCTGCAATTTTTGTATGGATTTTTGACGGTTCATGGGATACCTGCGGCAGGAATCATTCCTGAAATCCCACCGAGTATACCACAATTATACATATCCCCAGAATGCGAAATTGATCCAAATGCAACCCACCTCTGTGTGGACGGGTCCAACCCATCCTACAATCGTATGACCATGCGGTGGGGCATCATCAAACCCGAGGAATTCACGATTACGGAGCAAGCACTCGATGAAATTGGACGCGATTTGATACCATTTGCCAATCTGTCGAATGGGGCGTTAGAGATTCGTAGTAGTTTGGATTCCGCCACCGATGAACAACCGGTCACATGGGTGATTTCTACCGGTTCACCTGTGACGAGATATGTCGCCGCATCAAGTATGCAAAACGAACTCCAAGGCACACTTATTCTCGGTGTCTATCTGTGTCTAATCACATTGTGGTGGGGCTTTAGGCCGAGTGTGAATCAATCCGTCGCAGCTTTGCGCAGAGGCAAAGAAGAGGTCGCTTTACTCGCGACGTGGGGTTTGATTGCAGGCTTTGCAATCGGTGCGGTGATGGGCCAAATCTATGGTGGAACCGTTGGTGGAATTTGTGGGCTCGCCATTTTCCTACTCAATTTCCTTTGGGGTGAAAGAGCCCTCGGTTTCGCGATAATCACAACCTTCCCAATTCTGGTTGTCGTCGTATGGTTGTATGGAATGATTGCAGTGGCAGGATATGGTCTCAACATGGTCACAGTGGCCATTGCAGCGATGAGTTTGGGTGTTGGAATCGACTATGTCATACACGTTGTTGAAAGATTCAGAGAAGAACGCGACAAGGGTCGTTCAGTCCATTCATCACTCGTCGCCATGGGTGGCGCATCGGGATTGGCACTGGTTGGCTCAGCAATATCGGATGCCACGGGTTTTGCCATCATTTCCTTCTCTTCAATGGGCTTCTTTGCGGCCTTTGGATTGTTCTGCGCGTTGATGATCGCTCTGAGTTTTATCGCTTCGATGATTATCGCAAGCAGTGTACTCGGGATGATTGCCTGGCGTGAGATTCGAGCCGAATCGAAACGAGCAGGTGGCATTCGACAATTACAAATCAATGCCGAAGAAAGCCTGGGCATTCGCGGAGGCACTAAGGATGAGTGAAGTTCCACGTTTGCGCCAACTCGAGCGCAGAGAAACCGATTTGGTTTTGAGATGGAAAGATGAAACGGAGCATACTGTTGCTTATGCTGAATTACGATTCTGGTGTCCTTGTGCGAATTGCAAACCTCGGCGCGAAGTTGTATCGAGAAGTGAAGCCCTTCGCGATGAGGTGGGCAGATTGAGAAACGAGAAGCCAAAGGCCGAAAATGTGGGTGGATACGGAATCCGTTTCACATTTGCATCCGGTTGTAACTCAGGAATTTGGAGTACCGACCGACTTCACGCAATCGCGACAGGTTCCCCCGATCCTGATTCATTGTGATGTGCGAAGTGTCTTAACGGGCACCCCGGTCGTTCCATCCAGCGAAGACGTGGGTTGTCCCGCTTCCTCGCTCCGCGATGGTGGATGATATGAGCCCGGATTCCGATGAGGATGATGATTGGACCAAGTATGCAGATACGGGTTACACATCGGCATATGATCCATGGGCAGACATGGTTCCGGCCGCCGAAATTGAGGAAGAGGAATACGACGATGAGTTCGACGATATTGAGGATGATGAAGTCCGTAGAACCGACATTCCTCGATGTCCAGCACCAACGGGCATTGAACACACCATCCGGATGGGCACATGCAACCATTGTCTAGGTCGTGTAGCAGGGGTTCGAATTGCCGGGGACCCCCTTGAAACAGTTGGGGAGCGAGTTCGCAACCAAGCGCTTGAGAGAGATCCAGATTTGAAGGTGAATGATGACATCGATTGCTGTCCTTTTTGCGAAGATTTGTTTCTAGAAATCGATCTGATTGTCAAGAGAATCTCAGAGGCCGTCGCCGGTGTTGAATTTTCCAAGGCTCAATTGGGGATTCATTTTGCCAAGGATCACGTCGCCGCCGAGGAGGTCTTGCGCTCAACAATTGCAGCGACGGGAAGTCGACCACTCAAAGCAACCCTCTCAGAATCGGTTCAGTCCGCAGTCACTGAGAAATTACCTGGTATTGTGTGGGTTAAGGAGCGACCTGAAGTGATGCTTCTATTCGACACGCTCACCCTCGGGGTAAATGCAGACGTCCGTGCGTTGTTCTTGTATGGGAGATACCGCAAACTCGCACGGGGGATTCCACAAACTCGCTGGCCCTGCAGAGCCTGTAGGGGTCGAGATGGAGGTTGTGAATCTTGCAATGGAACCGGTCAGCAGTATCCGCACAGTATCCAGAGTTTGGTTTGTGAACCAATGGTTGAATTCACAAGCGCGGCATCAGATGCATTCCATGGAATGGGTCGTGAGGACATCGACGTTCGCTGTCTTGGAGATGGCCGTCCCTTTGTCGCTGAAATGAAATCACCTCAGCGTCGTACAATCGATTTCGATAAATTGACCAAGAGCATCAACAAAGCTGCAAAGGATCAGATTGAGATCCACGGCCTCCGCCTGTCCAACCGTGCGGAAGTATCGCGCATCAAAGAAACAAAGGCCGAGAAGTCATACACCATCCGCTTCAATAGCAATCATTCATTATCGGATGAGGAAATCATCACCCGAATCGATTCCCTTTCCGGACAGACTCTCGAACAACAGACACCACAGCGTGTAGCTCATCGACGTGCGGATAAAATCCGCAAGAGAAAGGTCATCTCGGTCGAAAACATCCTCGTAGAGGATGATGAGATCCAATTTGATGTCCGTTGCGAATCCGGGACTTATGTGAAAGAATTGGTTCACAGTGATGAAGGGCGCACAAATCCATCTGTCGCTGGGCTTCTAGAGGCGGACTGCGAGGTCATTTGGCTTGATGTAAAAGACATCCATGCCGATTGATTTTCGGTTTGCTGTTAGGCGGTGCGCTTAATTAGGGGCGGCAGGTCGCCCGATTCCCCCTAAAGGGGGAAAGGGAGGCACTCATATGCGTCGAAGTAAGGGAACCCGTCAGGGCACTCGAAGTATTCTCAAGCGTTCTAAGGCAGACCGAGGTCGATTGAACATCCGCCGAGTCATGCACAAGTATGAGCCCGGTGACCGTGTAGCCATCGTTCTAGACGGTGGACAGCAGCGTGGAATGCCCCACCGCCGATTCCAAGGCCGTACTGGATTTATCCAGGAGCAACAAGGCAAGGCGTATGTTGTCGCAGTCAAGGATGGCAACATGCAAAAAACAGTCATCGCTCGACCAGAGCACCTTCGATCATTGGAGTGAGAATCATGTCAGAGCGTGAATACACAGATTATGCAAGCGTCCGTGATGCTTTACTCGCCGCCCAAGATCGCCGTGGCTTTCTCTCATACGAGCAGAAATTGGCCCTCCAGCATGCTGAGTGGGCAGCCAGTGACCAGAGAAACGGTCACAAAACAGATTCCAAGGTCTACAAATCATTGTTTAACGATTTGGTCACTCTTGACAAGTTGGGAAACCACCCCGACATCTGTGCAAAGATTGCTGAGATGATGCCAATGTCCGTCGAGGAAGTCCGCTCAATTCTTGCGAGCAAGCGCGTACCGATGGATGATGGTGAAATCGAATCCATTGTCGATACGGTGCGCAAGCAAATTCTGTGATATGACACATTTCGGTCCAATTTGACCGTTCTATTATTGAGGCAATACCAACTTCGGAGGACTGATTCAGATGCAGCCCAGAGACTCATCACCGGCTGGCGAGCCAGGACCATTGGATGGTGAGACACATGCTCGAGTGCTAGATCACCAACCCAGCGGTATGATTCAAGCAATTACAGAGAACGGGTTGTATTTGATCAAAATCCGTTCACCAGCGGGAAGTTCAAACCATTCCCCGGGTACTTTGATTGAGCTTGAAGGCGTCAATGTTCTAGGCACTACACGTCATCGAGATTTGTCAGTCATGGCTCAATCAGAACTTCATGAGGTCGTCAAATCAAATCTAACTGCGAATCCTGAAGTTTGCTTGTCGTTCTACAATCGAGCTGGAAATTTGACGCTCAAGATGCACGCCTTCCAACTATTACCTGGAATTGGAAATTCAAAGGCCATCTCCATGGTTGAAACTCGCGGACGAACTGGTTGGGAAACCATCGCTTCATTGGATGAAGCATGCCAAATCGACGCCGCTGATTTACTCGCAGATCGATTGTGTCAAGAAATTGTGGACCCCCATATGACACCCAACCTTCTCGATTTGCTCATTCGTGCGTGAGGGATTCTGATGGAGCGCGATGCGCGCTTTCTTGTCGATTTACATCGAGATAGACACTCGATTGATCGAGAATTGGGACAGCACTATCTGGTTGACAATTCAGTGCTAAATGCAACCATCGAGATGTCGGGAGATATCTCTGGACAACATGTTCTCGAAATCGGCTGTGGACCCGGTTCATTGACCAATCATCTCCTTCGTGCGGGCGCGCGCGTGAGCGCGATTGAGATCGATGAGGGTTCTTTGGAACACATGCAACATCATTTTGGAGAGGAAATCGAAACCAATCAATTGAATCTGATTCAGGGCGACGCATTGACCGTTGAGTGGCCATCTGAGATCGATGCAATCATCGCCAATATCCCATATCAAATTTCAAGTCCTTTGCTGGAGAGAATGCAGCGTGAGCTTCGCACAACCCGTGCGGTTCTACTGGTTCAAGAGGAATTTGCTGAGAGAATGGCCATGGCCATCGGCCCTCTAGACCGTGGCCCCTTGGGGCTCTCTTTGTGGCTTGATTATGACATTGAAATTGGCCGTCGGGTGCCCCCTTCTTGCTTCTCCCCACAACCTCGAGTAACCTCTTGTTTGGTCCACCTCTCACCCATTGATCGATTGTCCTCATTGGAAAGTGAGATCGATCGACGCATGTTCCGACAAATCACCTCTCAATGCTTCAATGACCGCCGTCGAAAGTTACGAAATTTGTTGAAGAAATCTCCAAGACGCCTTTCCCGAATTTCTGGTTGGCATCGCGATCGTTGGCGGGGGGCGATTCAATCATTGCAGACGCACCCATTGTTGGATGAGAGGCCGGATATGCTTGAGCCGGAAGATTGGGTTGACCTGTGCACCCTCATTTCTAGGTTTGAAGCCTGAAAAGGGACGCATGCGACAACGAGTTGATAGGGAAGCCCCCTTTCCGCAGGACAGAGTGCGCAGTGCACTGATGCAGGGTCTGCGGCCCGAATTCCGTGACTTCAAGTAGGTCGCGATGCACTGTAACTACTCACGGGGGGCATTTGTATGGCAAAGAAAGACACCTATCTGGCGCTGTTGCGTCGGGGCGTTGACGAGACCACAGCGATGACGCTCGCTGATTCCGGCCTCAAGATTGGCGAAATCAAAAAACTCGACAAGGAGCAGTTGGTTCAGAATTATGGCCTCAAGTCAGAGATTGCAAGATCCGTTCTAGAGGTTTTACAATCCGGTTCGACCAGTGCCGGAAAAGAGCGATATCTATCCAACGTTCTATCTGGTCCTGAAAAGAAACCGATGGGCAAAATTGAGGAACAGCGATTCAAGCGCCAACAGAAGGACATCCTGCTAGAATTACAAGAGCAGCGTGAAAGACTCAAATTGGCTAAAGTTGAGCAATTTCGTAGCCAGAAAGTGGTCATGAATCGCCTCGGTAAAACGATTGAACTGATTGTCAAACTTGAGAATAATTTTGATGATGAGTCCAAAGAAGAGCAGCGCTCGAAGATTCGCGACCAACTCGAAACTCGGGGTCTAGAGGCCGCGCGTGACCATGAGTTGTTGGAACTTGAAGGAACACCCCAAGACATCGTTGACTTCCGGCGAAAAATCGTACCCAAACTTTGTTTTCACGCCTGCCCACAGTGTGGAGAAGAAATGGATCCCCGTTCAAGCGTCAACATGGATTTGGGTGACGACTTTGGCTTCATCTGCTGGGACTGCGAAACTGAATTTTCATCGGACATGGCCTCTGTCGTTGAATCGCGTCTTTCCTCAAAGAAGGATTGGATTAAGATTGACCCGAAGCGCAAACCCCGCGAGAAGGTCCTCCGCCCACCCCGGGCCAAAACAGAATTCAAGGACACAATTGCAGCTGACTTGGCTGCAACAGGTGCATCCGCTGATACGATTGCAGCGGCAGTCGAAGAAAGCAACCTTTCCAGTGGCCTCATGTCGATTAACGACTGGATTGACCAGACACTCGCGGTCAAGGGTTACATCCAAGCACAAGAAGACCGTGAAGATTTCATCATCGCAACCGGTGCCGGTGCAACCAAATTCAACAAGTGGATGAAGA